>JBGUKW010000034.1:0-41881 GCA_045114665.1 Candidatus Xenobia bacterium
GCAGTTGTCGCTTCTATTTTAAAGAGAGCTTGTAAGAAATTGTCTGAAATGTCAAAAATTTTTACATCAATTCCACAGATTTTGATTAATGTAAAAGTTGAAGATAAAGAAGCATGGAAGAAATCAAAAGAAGTTACTGATTTGATTGATCATTATTCAAAACAACTTGAAGGAAGAGGTAGGATATTGATTCGTCCTTCAGGCACAGAACAACTTGTAAGAGTTATGGTTGAAGGCAATAAGGATGAGGAAACAAAAGAAATTGCCTACAAGATTGCAAGTAAGATCGAAGTGTTGTAAATAACTAAATGAAGAGATCAATTTTTTGTTAGTTTTCTGGTATGCAACTTTTTGTGTGTAATATACTCACTATTTCTCTTTTTTCCGCACATAGATTTTTAATTGCAAAAACTACTATGGAAAAAAGACATATAGTTTCAGTATTTTTGGGGAATGTGAAAAAATAAAAAAATGTTCATTTAGAGTTTTTTAACACCTCACTTAATTGGATTTATACATATAAAACCTTTTGGAAAAATTTCAGCTTTTACCAACATTAAGAAGAAAAAGAGAAAAACAATTTCCTTTATTTTAGGGAAATAGGACAGAAGAGGGAAAAAATGGTTCCATTTGCAAAAGAAAAAGATTTTTTTACAGAAATACATGGGATAAAGTTATCTGATCCATATAGATGGCTTCAAGATAAAAATAATCCTGATGTAATGAAATATATTGATGACGAAAATGATTATGCAGAGGGTATTTTATCAAAAACAGGTGATTTGAGAGACAAGTTGTTTGTTGAGATGAAAGATCGACATAATCCCAATGAGATAACTGCACCTAGAAAAGAGGGCAATTATTTGTATTATGCTAAATATTCAGATGCTTCTGCATATCCTATTTTTATAAGAAAATCAGCTGAAAGTGGCAAAGAAGAAATTTTACTTGATCAAAATGAACTTGCAAAAGAAAAAGATTTTTGTTCCATCAGCCTAATGAGAATTTCTCCTGATGAAAAAAAGATGTTATATGCTGTCGATTTTAAGGGCGATGAGTTATACGAATTACATATTGTTGATATAGATTCTAAAAAAGAGATTGAAGCACCAATTCCAAATATTTTTGGAGATTTTGAATGGGCAGGGGACAGCAAGTCTTTTTTCTACACACTATCAGATGATGCACATAGACCTTGTGTTTTATTTTACCATGTTATAGGTGATTCTCTAAATAGAGATGTCAAAATTTGTGACCAAGAAAATGAAGAGTATGGGCTTTATATTTCTGTTTCTAACAGCAAAAAATATCTATTTATAAATATGGGAGCTATAGATTCTTCTTATGTTTATATTCTTCCATTAAATGATCCACTTGCTGATATTGTTGCACTTTCTCCTAATAAAAAGGGCGTTGAATATCATCCATATCATGTCAAAGATAGATTCTTTTTAAAAACAAATGAAAATGCACAGAATTTTAAAATATTGTCTGCTTCTGATGTTGATTTTGCATCTTGGACAGAATTTATTCCAACAGATGATTCTATTTTTATAGATGATTTTGAGGCTTTTGATTCTTTTGTTGCTCTGAAAATTAGAAAAGAAGGTCGTTTTGAAGTTAAATTATTGTCAATATATTCTAAAAAAGAAGAATATATAGAGCTTCCAGAAAAATTTGGCACAGTTGAATTTGTAGGCAATAGAGAATCTTTCTCTGAATATTTGAGATTTTCTTTTGAATCTTTTGTTACACCTGTTTCTATTTTTGAATATCAATTTTCTTCAAAAAAATTGAATAAAATTTGGGAGAGAAAAATAGGAAATTACAACAAAGAAAATTATTCTATGGATAGAATTTTTGCAATTTCACATGATGGAGTTCAAGTACCTATAACTATTTTCTACAAAAAAGACAGGTTTAAAAAGGGAGAATCACCTTGTTTCTTGATGGGATATGGTGCTTATGGTTATTCTTATGATCCATCTTTCTTTACAGATTGGATTTCATTGGCTGACAGAGGTTTTCTCTGTGCAGTTGCCCACATAAGAGGTGGAGAAGAGTTGGGAAGAGCTTGGTATGACAATGGCAAACTTCTCAACAAAAAGAATACATTTCTCGATTATATATCATGTGCTGAATTTTTGAAAGAATCAAAATTTACAGATAGAATAGTTGCTTACGGAAGAAGTGCTGGTGGATTGCTTATGGGAGCCGTTTTGACAATGAAACCTGAAGTCTTTGACTTGGTCTCTGCAGAAGTTCCATTTGTTGATACTTTGAATACAATGTTAGATGAAACATTGCCATTGACCATAGGTGAATATAATGAATGGGGAAATCCAAATGTTAAAAAATATTTTGACTATATAAAATCTTATTCACCTTATGATAATATAACAAATAAGCAATATCCTCCAGTTTTTATGTATTCCGCATTGAATGATACTCGTGTGATGTATTGGGAGCCTCTTAAATTTATGGCTAAGTTTAGGAAAGTTGGAATAGATACAGAAAAATCCATTTTGCTTATAGATAAATCATGTGGACATGGTGGATATTCTGGAAGATATGGTAGAATAAAAGAAAAATCTGCACTTTATTCATTTATTTTGTTAAATTTAGGTTTGATAAAATAGTTAAGTTTTTGTAATTTTGAAGGAAATATTGATATAAAAAACTAAAACAGAATTTAATTAGATTTTGTTCGGGGGGAAAAAAAATTAATGGCTAGACCAGTTAAAGCTCATAAAATAGTGCCATGTTTCTTTCACCAAGATAGAGAGGGAACTACTCGTTGTTTTACTTGCAACAAATCTCTTTGTTCCGAGTGTGCAAAGACTTATGATGGTGAAGTTTATTGTAGTCCTCAGTGTGCTGAGAATGCAAAAAAATTTGATGCTAGAGCAGAAGATTTAAAGGAAATGGATGAAGTTTACAAGAGGCGTGAGCTTGTAAATAATTTTCAAGGTTTAATTATAAATATAATTATTTTTATTGTTATTTGTTTAGTGGCTTTTTTCCTGTGGAAAAGTGATCTTATTTTCTCTACTCCAGTAAAACAAAATATTGTTAATAACATGCCTGAATGGGCTGGCTTTTTAAAGGATATTTTGAAACCTTAGTTTTAAGGAGGATTTATAATGGATATAAGTTCTACAATAAGGTCCCAAAATTTATATAGAATTGCAGGAACTGTAAATAATATAAATTCAAACACAAAGGCCCTTCATGTTGATATGAAAAATATTAATGTAAGAGAAGACAGTGCTAATTTTGCCGACTCTTTTGTGTTTGATGGAAATGATTCTTTGCTTGGAGATGTTCCTGATCTTCGTTCTATTTTAAATACAGTAAAGAAAGACGGAGACTTTTCTTTCCCTTCAGATAAGAAAAGTCTTGAAAGTATGGCCTCCCTTTCAGGAAAACCTCTTTCTGCTGATGAACTTGCAGACGCCAAAAAACATCTCAAAGAAATTAAAGAAACAGTTGTTTCAGAAAATAATCCTAATCCTAATGAACCTAAACTTCAATGGATTAATTTGGCTGAAAGCAGTATCAAGGCTTCTGCACAAGATATAAAAGCAGAATCAAGAATTATTGCTTGGGATAAGGTCAGGGCTTCATATAAAGGGGATATATCTCCTGTTTATGAAAAATATTTTAAAACATCTGGTATTTCACCAGCAGAAATGTTGAAAATTCTTGAAGTTTCAGATGATTTATCTTCAGATAATTCAAAAATGAAACTTGAAGGTAATAACATAGTTCCACTTATGAGAGGAAATATTTGGCGTACAAAAATGTCTTTACTTGATGAAGTTGCTAAAAATCCGATCGGTAAAGATGGCAAACCTGTTGAAGTAGATGCTGAATATTATGAACTTTCAAGTAGTGAAATGATAGAAAAGTTGAGGAATGCTGCAAAAGCAGGAGCTACTGTCAAGGTAGTAATGGACCCAGGTCAACTTCAATATATGTCTTCTGGAGTGTTTGATGCTTCTGCGGTTGCTTCAAAACTTGGTTCTATGGAGGAATTAAAAAGAGGCTTACCAGCTGAAAATATGTCTGCAACATTTTATCCTATTCAGAAAAAACTTGGTGGTAGTGGTGAAATCATGCACCGCAAGATTTTTAGAGTAGGAGAAGATGTTGTATTTGGTGGTATGAATGCAAATAATAGATCTAATGAAAATGTTGATTTTGCTATGAAAATCAATGGCTCAGCTGCAAGTAAGATTGGTTCTATGTTTGCTGAAGATGCTAAATTTTCTGCAGGAAAAAGCATTACGGAAGTATATGGTTCTCGATTAGAGCCTCTTTTAAATAAACATAAGACTGTAATGATTTCAAGAGAGGGAATTGAATCTATTCTTTCAGCAAGTTTTGCAGAAAAAGCAGGGCTTGATGGGACAGAAACACATGATCAAAAAATAGATAAACTTATTGCTGCTGCTGATAAAGCAGGGATCGATCTTGGAAAAATTGCTTCTTTTCCAAATAAGAAGACACAAGCACATGATGCAGGTAATAAGAGAGTTGCTGAATTTTTAAAAAGTAAAAATAAGGCAAAAATCAAACTCCATGATGATGGCAAAAGATTGATGATGAAAGCAATAAAAGAAATTTTTGATTCAAATAATTCTTCTAAAAATGTCAAAAATTTAAAAAATTCAGTTCCTCCTGAGGGAAAGATTTCAGGTAAAAATTCTTCATCAGAAGTAGTTGCTGTTGCTGGAACAGGTGAAGAGAGGCAGGGAGTTCTTTTAAATGCTATTAATTCAGCAGAGAAATATATAAAAGTTTCCTGTTTTGTTATGACAAAAGATATTGCAGATGTTCTTGTTGAAAAGAAAAAAGCAATGGAAGAACAGGGTAAGCATATTGATATCGAAGTTGTAATGGATCCTGGAATTTATGCTTTTGGGGCTACTCCAAATGAAGAGGGATATAAAACACTTGAAGATGCAGGAATAAAAGTAAAATGGAATCTTTTGGAGAGATCTTCTAATCAGCATGACAGAAAAAATCACTCTAAATTGATGATAACCGATAAGATGTTACTTACGGGAAGTACAAATTTTTCTTCAAAAGGTCTTAGAGATAATTGGGAAGACAGTGATATTGTCTATTTCAATGAAAATAATGAAGAAAGTCTTGCAAATCAAAAACTTGTTACGGATGAATTTGACAAGATGTTCTCAAGACAAGCTGTTTCTGTTGACACAATTAGGCTTGCTAATGAGGAATTTAAGGATTATGATGGAGCTGATAAGGAAGTTTTAAAAGATAAGTATAGAAATACTGCAATAAGAAAAATGTGTGGTAAAATAGAAATTTATGAGCGTATGAGTGCCACATATATTGCAGGTCATCGCCCCGAAAATGTTCCTGATGAATTTGGGGGTTATGATCTTCTCGATACCCTTGATGATGATTATATTGACAAGATGAGAGAAGACCTTCATGTTTGGAAAGATATAAAGGCTATGGCATAATTAAAGAATTTAGAGGTTTATTAATATGGAGTCTAAGTCTATTACTATAGGTATTTCTAATGGCTGGAAACTTTCTGTTCCAGAAGGCATCACTTTTGCTGAAATTGAAAAATCTTCTGGAATGGAATTTAAATATCCACCCCTTGCTGCAAGAGAAAACAATGAATTAAAAACATTGGCTGAACAAGCACATGATGGCTGTAATATTTCGTTCATAGATGGAAGATGTGAAGAGGGAAGAAGAATTTATCGTTATAGTATGGTCTTTATGATGTTAAAGGCTTTCTATAAACTATTCCCAAATGCTTCTATAACTGTTGATCATTCTGTAACTGGTGGTGTTTGGTGTACTCCAAATATAGGCGAAACTTTTAGAAGTTCACATATGAATCAATTAAAACAAGAGATGATAGCTCTTTCTGAACAGAATATTCCTTTTAATTCATCTAAAGTAAAAGTTTCTGAGGCTATTGAAATATTTAAGAAACAGGGGAATCATTCAGATACATTGAGATTGTTTGAATGTTTTGACAATACAGATGAAATTATTGAATTATATGATTGTGGTGGATATGTTGACTATATGTTGACAAGAAGTGTTCCACATACAGGTTACTTAAAAGTATTTGATCTCTTATATTATCCGCCAGGTTTTATACTTCGTTTTCCAAGACCTAAAAATCCACTTGTTCTTTCTGAATTTACAATGGAAAGACAGATATTTAAAAAATATAGTGAATTTAAGCAGTTGGGAAAAGCAATCCAAGTTTCAGATGTAGCTGATTTAAATGCAAGTGTTGTCGCCAAAGAAACTCAGGATATTGTAAGAGTTTCGGAAGCTATTCAAGAAAAGAAACTTGCTGAAATAGCTGATATGATCTATAGGCAAAAAGACAATATCAAAGTTATTTTGATTGCAGGTCCATCTTCATCAGGTAAGACTACATTTGCAGGTAGATTGGGAATTCAACTTAGAATAAATGGAATGAAGCCTGTGGCGATTTCTGTTGATGATTATTTTGTTGACAGAGAACATACTCCAAGAGATGAAAATGGAGAATATGATTTTGAAGTTCTCGAAGCACTTGATTTGAACTTGTTTAATGAGCATCTTGAAAAATTATTGGCTGGTGAAGAAATCGAATTGCCAAGATTTGATTTTGCTCAAGGTAAGAGATTTCCAAGTGGTAAAAAATTGAAATTACAACCAAATCAGCCAGTCGTTATAGAAGGACTTCATGGATTGAACGATAGGCTTACAGAATCTGTTGCAAGAGAAAATAAATTCAAAATTTATATAAGTCCTCTTACCTCTCTAAATCTCGATAACCACAACAGAATTCATACGACAGACACTCGAATAATTCGTCGTATTGTGAGAGATAAATTGTACAGAGGAAGAGATGCACTTGGTACATTGAAAAAATGGGATTCAGTGAGAAGAGGGGAGAGATTGTATATCTTCCCATTCCAAGAAGAGGCTGATGTAATGTTCAATTCATTCTTGGTATATGAAATATCTGTTTTGAGGAATTTTGTTGAAGAACCACTCAAAAATATTTCAAATGAACATCCTGAATATTCAGAAGCTCAGAGACTTTTGAAATTGTTACAGTTCTTTAGACCTATTGGAACAGAAGATATTCCACAAAATTCTATTATAAGAGAATTTATAGGAAAAGCATAAAATAGTAAAAAAAACATCGCTTGGATAATGAACCGAGCGATGTTTTTTTATTGGAGGTTATTTTTATTGAATCGGCTGTTAAATAATTTTCAAAAATATTAACATTGTATCGTATTTTTGAAAATTATTATGAGCTAATAAATTGATTTCCTTGCTAATAACCGAGTTAATAAAATTCTTTTGCAAATTTTTCGTTTAGTTCTTGTATTTCTTTGATTTCATCTCTTTGTTGTAATTTTTCTGGTGTCGTATCTTCTGTTTTTATTCCAAATAATACAAGAGCATTGATAATTAAAATATTATTTTTTTGAATAATACTTGTAACCATATATAAATCGTGTTTATGTACGAAAGGATTTATTATTGCACAAACTTTAGCACCATCAAATTTTTGACTTATACTTTCTGTGCAAAAGCTATTTCTAATTGTATCATCTTCAATGAAATCAATAAGAAAATTATGTTTAACATTATCTTTGTATCTATTATAACTTTTTATTGCATTTTCTTCATTGTCAAATTCCAAGAAATTTAAATCAATTACAAAATCTGATTTTCCATTTTTTGCACAAACATTTTCTTTCATTGCTTCCACATAAGAAATCATACCATTATTTTTTAATTCTATTTTTTCATCTTCAGAGATTTCTTTTTCATTTAGTTTAAAATTATGTTTTTCTAAAATTTCTGTGAATTTTTCAGCAGTTAGATATTTAGCATAAGAATTAGGTGCAAATATAAATAGTGTTAATAAAGTTATTGCAAATAGTATAAATATTCTTTTCATTTTGTTATTATTTCTTGTGAATAATTCTATTTATTTTTATAATTATACAGTTTTGTTATTATAATTTCAAGTGTAAAGCATATTTTCTCTATTATACCAACAAATCGAGTTCTTACTTTGGCGAACCTTTAGAAAGTAAAAAATAAATATTAAAAACAATAAAGAAAAAATAGGGGAAAAATAGGAGGTAAAAAAAACACTAGCTTGGAAAATTAACCAAGCTATTGTTTTTAGTTTTTATTTGTTGGCTTAGAATATTTTTCTTTCTTTTGCATGCCAGTTTACATCATTATAATTATTACTTTGATATTTATTCTCTGTCCAAGATGAATATGTTGCATTTCCATTGTAATAAATAATTGGAATATCCCAAAATGCAAATTTGCCTATTTCTGTAATACTTTCTGGAATTATCAATTTTAATGATGTGCAGTTATAGAAAGCATAGGAGTCAATTAATGTAACTGTGTCTGGAATTTCTATAATTGTAAGTGAGATACAATTGTAGAATGCACTTTCTCCAATACTTGTTAAACCATCAGGAATTGTTATATTTTTTAATTCTTTACAATCCCCAAAGCATTCTGCAGAAATAGATGTTATTTTTTTAGGAATTTCTATTTCTGCTAAATTTGAACAAGCATAAAAACATCTTGGTTCAATGTCAGCAATACTGTCAGGTAATTTTATTTCAGTCAAAGATGGACAGTTTTCAAAAGCACTTGTTCCTATTTTTGTTACTGTATCTGGAATTGTTACATCTTTTAAGATAGAACAATCTTTAAATACACAATTACCAATTTCAGTAACACTGTTAGGAATTTCTATGCTTTTTAAACTCGAACAACCTGTAAAAATATTGCTTTCAAGAATCTTTATTGTATTTGGAATAGTTACATCTTTTAATACAGAACAGTTTTCAAAAGCACCTTCTTTTATTTTAGTAACACTGTTAGGAATTTCTATTTCTTCTAATGTTGTACAACCTTTAAATGTATTGTTTCCAATTATTGTTACTGTATCAGGAATATTTACATCTTTCAATAATTTACAATTTTCAAAAGCACTATCTGCAATTCCAATAACTTTATAATCTTTTCCTCTGTGTTTGTATACTGCTGGAATGTCAGCTTTTGTCATTTCATCTTTATCAACGCTATCTATTTTTTGAAGGAAAAAGAGTTGTCTGATATTTTCACTGTTTAATGTGACTTCTATGTATGTTATGTTTGGGTCTATTGTTGTACTGCTTTGTTTTGAATTTTTACTCTTTTTAGTTGTATTTTCTTCTTGGTCTTCTTCTTGTGATTCCTCTTGTTTTTCGTCAGATGAATTAGTTTGTTGTATAAAAGAATTGATTATAAAATCTATCCAATCTGGAGACATTCCTTGTGATTCAAATTCATCTTTAAGCCTTGCAATTTTTACATTTTCTCTTTCATTTCCAAAGATTCTTTCTAAAATTTTGTCATCTAATGCTTTATTGATTATTTTTAGTTCTTTGGGATTGTCTGTACATAGATCTTTTAAATATGCTTTGAATTTAGTTGAATCTGTCAATAGACTATTATCTTTTTGGTCTATAATAAATTTTATTGCTTCTTTTATAGTCATTTTCTTTTTCCTTCTATTATTTACCAATATTTCCAACCGCTGAGGTAATATTCAGAAATAGTCGGTTTATCGAGTGTAGATGGTTTTATATTTTCTCTCATTAAATCTTTGCCAAACACAAACGATGATCTAAAAACATCGTCTGTCAAATATTTTGTATCTACAGTTATTTTGAATTTGTTCACATCATAATTTATATTTGAAGCCATTACAAATCCCCAATCGCCAAAAGAAGGCACATAGCCGTGATATGGGTATGTATGTTCAAAGCCTGCACTTTTCATCGTTTCATTTATACACCAAAAAGCCTCTGGTGAAAAGAAAGGACTTGATGCTTGGGTTACAATTATACCTGTTTTTGAAAGATGATTTTTGACATTTTGATAAAATTCTTTGCTATACAATCTTGCAAGTGCTGTGTTATTTGGATCTGGCAAATCTATTATTATTACATCAAAATATTCATTGCATTCTTCAATATATTTATACGCATCATCATTTACAATGTGAACTTTGGGATTTGATAAACTTCCCTCATTTAATTTGCTTATATGTTTATCATTTTTTGAAAGTTCTGTCATTGCAGGATCGAGGTCAACCAATGTTATTTTTTTGACATCTTTGTATTTTAATATCTCCCTTGCAGCAAGACCATCTCCACCGCCCAATATAATGACATTTTCTCTGTTGGCAACTATTGAAAGTGGAATATGTGTCAATAGTTCGTGATAACGAAATTCATCTATAGAAGAAAATTGGACATTTCCATCAATATACAGTCTGAGATCGTCTTTCCTTTTCGTCATCACGAGTTGTTGATATTGTGTCTTTTTGGAATAAAAAACTCTGTCATTATATATTGATTTTTCCCAAAATTTTACGACATTGGAAGAATATATAAACATACATATAAGCCCGAGACAGACGAGAGCAGATGAAATATATAATTTCGTTTTCTGTCGTTTTAGAAGTCTATCTTGAAACCAATATATATTTATTCCACCAACAATTAGATTTAACATTCCAGTTGCAACAGATGTGTTGAACAATCCCAAAAATGGAACCATTATAAATGGGAAAACAAGTGTTGCAGCAAAAGAACCTAAATAGTCAAGTGATAATACATTTGATATGTTGTGTTTTAGGTCGTAATAGGTCTCCATTATTCGAGTTAGAATAGGAATTTCAAGACCTATCAATGTTCCTATTGCCAATATTGTCAAACACATTATTGGATAATACAGTGTGTCTGACATATATGCAAAATACAATATTGGAACTGAAAGCCCACCTATTATGGCAAGTAGTATTTCAACTCCTGCAAATATGGATATTAGATGTTTTGTTATGAATCTTGAAATAAGAGTTCCTATTCCCATTGAAGTCATAGAAAGACCAATAACAATGGAAAATTGTTTTATGCTATCACCTAAAAAATAAGATGATACTGCACCAATTAATAATTCATAAATTATAGTACAAAAGCCGACAATACAGACAGATATTAAAAGTATGCCGGCTTCTTTAGCTGTTAGTTGTTCAGATTTATTTTCCACCACTTATTCCTTTTTTAGAGAACCTTGAACCGCCAGTGCTTGTCTCTCTGTTACTTGCTGTTGAAGGTCTGTCATAATTTCCATAATAACCAAAATAATACATGTGGTAAGCTCTGTGGTTATGATAACCTTTATAACCAGGATATCCATAGCCATAATCAGCTGTATTCCAACAAAATACAAATATACCAATTAGAAAGGCTATTAAAATTAAATATCCTATTGTATCTCTCATAAGTTCCTCCAGTCTTTTTTTCTTTTGTCTGTTTTCTCTTCTGGCTATTTGTTGTGGTAAATTAACTTGTTGTGCTAGTTTTTTTGCCTATTTAGTAGTTAAAAACTCAAAAATAAAACATAAAGTCTCTTATTGCAAATATTGATATTTTAACCAGCACAACGAGTTATATTAATCATCACTCATTTCTTCAAACATATTACATATACCTGAATTTACCCAAGTAGCATTAAAAATATAAAATACTAAAAGTGCAAGAATTAAGGCACCTATTCCTGCTTGGTTAAATCCAACATAACTTTTGACTTTGTTTTTGACTATTATGTTTATAGAGTTATTTATGGAGTTGTCTGTTGTACCTTCTTTATTTAATTTAATTTTGTATTTGCCTTTGTCTTTAAATACCAAGTCAACAGACATATCTCTATTTGATTCACTCCAATATCCTTCATCATCTCTGCCGTCTTCAAACCACATGTCTTGTCCAAATTCATAAACAGTCTCATTATTTGAATCAAGGACTTCTCCAGTGATATAAGCATTTTGACCATTTATGTTTCCGCTGTAGTGTGCTTGTATTCTATAAACTTGTGCTTTGTCTTTTATTTCTATTGGAATTTCCATTCCGTCTGTGAATTTACAGGTTCTTATTGGACTTCCAGAATTCATTAGGGCTATTGCTGTTATAAAATAAATGACAGAGAAAAAGGACAATATTAGACAGAGGTTATTTATAAAAAATACATTTTCTGTATCTTTGTATGGGTCTACTTTCATAACATTTTCTCCATTTTTTAGTTTTCAGAAGAGTTTTTATAAACAGTTATTTGTTGTGTTTTCATCTGCTGAGAACAGAATACTTGATATTCATTATTTCCCCATTTTTCAACACTTAGAGAGTATGTAATACCCATGTCTGTTGATTTGAAATCCCAGTAATAGAGTTTTTCTGCATTTGCTTTTTCACATCTTTTATAAAAAACTGCACTATCTGAATCTTGATAGAAGAATTTTCTGCTTCCATAAGTGACAGAACCAGATTCATCGTCATCAATTTTAGTCAATTTCTGTGGTGTCAATTCTGGTACAGCTTCTAAGCCAAGTTTTTCTAAAACTATACTTACTATTATTTCATCATCATCTTCAACTTCAGCCCAAATTTTTTCACCTGTTCCTTTATCACATTCGAGTTCAAACCAACTGAAATCTCCTGCTTTATACAAGTGTTTATCCAATACTGTCAATTCAAGAGTTTCTGATTCTGGACCAAATCCAGTAACTTTGAAGACCCCACCTTTTTCAAGATTTAATACACTTAGTTCATCTTTATTTCTTTTCGATCTTTTGGGAATTTGTGAGTTTCTAATAAATATTACAACAATTAGGCATATTGCCATTGCTAAAAAGAATATAATCCAGCACATTTTTTTTCTCCTTTTTTAATTTTTTATATAATTTTGACTTTGTGGTATTGTTTCTTCTGTTGTACTTGCCCCTGAAGATAGTTGTTTTTTCATCATTTCAAGTTCAGAATTGATATTTGGATCATATAATAGGGAAGATGATGTATCTTCTTCGGCAAGTGGATCATCTAATCCAAGCATGTCATTATATGCTTCATTTGAAGCAGAAATTGCACTCTCATCTCTTGTAATTTCACTTTTTAGCTGTCTCAGCTTATTTCCTGTTGAGCCTCTTGATATGTCATTTAAACCATCTTGTATTTCTTTAGTCGAATCAACAACTTGTTTTCTTGCTTTTAAATTTGCTATTGCTGATTCCTGAGATGAAATTTGATGTTTTATTGAGGAAATTGTTTCTTCTGCTTTTAATGCCTGTAGTTCATAATTTTTTATGAGTGAAGCAAAATGATTAGCTTCTTTTTGTGCTATACTTTTTTCTTTTAGAACTTTTGCTGCTTCTATATCGGCTTGCTCTTGGGAAATTTTGCCATTTTGAGCTGATTTTAGTATTGACTCAGCTCTTTTGGTGAGATCTTTTATTTCTTGTTGTTTCTTTTCAAGTTCTCTTTTTGTGCTTATAGTCAAGGCTTTCATATTGCCTAAACTTTCATTTGATTTAGATTGTAGTTCTTTGAGTTCTTTGATTTTGTTTTCAGCTGTTTTTATAGGACTTCTAAAAAGATTTAAAAAAGCTTCCCAAAGTCCTTTTAATGCTTTTATTAAATTTTTAAACATAATACCTCATTTTAAAAAATATTATTTTAATATAATATACTACAAAAATTAATATTATCTTTTTTTATATTCTCATTTTACAAAGGATATTTTTTTTTCTATGGAGAAAATTTTTTTGTTATTATCTTTTTTTTTGCTGGGGTTTTATATGAATAATACAGAAGAATTTGTAAAATCCGAAAAACTTAGAACTTTCCTTATGGGATTTAGATTTATTACCCTTTTATTTCCAATAGTTTTTAATTGGCTTATGTTGGATAGAGAGGGTGGATTTACTTCAATTGTACCTAATATTAATGGTAATATGAAAATTGCTATTATATTTCTTTTATTTGTTTATCATATAGTAGCATGTATTTGGATGATAAATTTTTATACTGATAAAAATAAAATAAAGTTTCTTATTATTTCAGATGTTGTGTTAGGAATGACTGCAATTGTCCTTTTGGGAACTCCTTATTTTTTTGTTGGAATAGCTTTGCCTGCTCTTGAATCAAAATGTTTTTTTGAAAATATTGGGGCTAATAGTATATTGGGGCTTTGTGGAATTATATTTTTAGTCATTCTTTTAGGAGAATTGGGTAAAATAAATAACATAAATGTTGGTATTGATGAAACCCCAAAAAGTTTTACGGTTAAAGATATAACACTTAATATTTGGGGAACTGCACAATTTTTTTTGGTTTTTGTTGTTCCTATTATTTGGGCTTATGATGTAGCAGTAAAAATTGAAAATGAAAAAAATCAAATTATTTTGAAAGCACAAGATGCTAAAAAAATGATAATTGAAGATACTGCTAAAGATAAAATGACAATGCAACAACTTATGAATGCTTTGAGTGAAAAAGAAAATGCAATTGAAGAATATCAAAATCAAATATTTAAATTAAAAGAAGAAGCTGATCAAAATTATAGAAAATACAATGAACAGAAAAATCAATTTGCCACACAAAATGAAAGTTTTAGAGCAAAAGAAAATGAACTTACTACAAGTTTTGACAATAAATTGAAAAAAGTACAACAAGATAATGCTGAGCTTGCACTGAATTTGAAAAAAGCTGAAAATTTAATAAGTGTCACTGTTGATTTGAATAAAAGTCTTAATCTACAGGAAGCCTATGTCTCTGTTGTTGAACATTTGATTAAATTAGTTCCTGTACAAACTTGTATTTTATTTATGCTTGATACTGTTGACAAGAGAACTGAAATTTTTGCTGAGATGGTATATAGTCCTTATTCCGAATATTTTAAGAATTTTAGTGTAAAAATTGGATATGGGATAGTTGGTATTTCAGCTGAAATGCAGAGAATTTTTAGAATAGATAATTTAACTATTGATATTGATGGAAAAGAATATAGAGGACTTTTGGACGATGAGAGAAGTGCTTTGATTGTTCCTATTTCTTATGAAGAGGAGCTTTTAGGAATTTTCTATCTTGGAAAAGAAGAGGCATCTGCTTTTGATGAAGAAACTACAGAACTTGTAAAATCTTATGCAGATATTTCTGCTGTTACACTTCAAAATGCACAGCTTTTCCAAAAAACTATATCTGGTGGTATGTTTGACGATTTGACAGGATTTTATAATGCCGTTTATTTCAATGAAAGATTTGGAGAAGAAATCAACAGAAGTAAGAGATATAGAATTGAACTTGGAATTGTGCTTGTTGAGATCGATAACTTCGTACCATTGACAGATGAATTTGGCTCTAATTGGTCTGAAGATGTTTTGAAAGAAGTTTCTGAGGTAATAAGAGAACAAGTCAGAGATACTGATATAACTGCTAGAATTCAAGCAGGTCAGTTTGTTATAATTTTATTACAGAGTGATAGAAGAAATTCTTATATAATTGCAGAGAAAATAAGAGCTTCATTTGAAAAGAAAAATATGACGAGAATGCGTCGTTCAAGAGCTTCAACGACAATTTCTGTTGGTGTTTCTATGTTTCCACAAGATGCACAAGACAAAACATCACTTATTTCATCTGTTGAAGATGCTTTAAATATATCCAAGACACATGGTGGAAATAAGACATTTGTTACAGGTATGAGAGTATAATAGTATTTTTAGGATTTTAAAAAAGTGTGAAACTTGATATTTCACACTTTTTTTATAGAATAGAGAGTGAGAGAAAATGATTTGTCCTCAATGTGGATTTGAATTGAAATTTTATGAAGATAAATGTCCTTTATGTGAACATAAATTAGAACAAAAAGATTATGACGAAAATAATAAACAAGTTAAAGCTGAATCTAAGGTAACATTATTAGACAATATAAAGGATATTATATTTGGAAAAGATGAAATTTCAATTTATAGAAAAATATATTTTTTCTTATTTCTTCTTATTTTTATTATTGCAATATTATTTCTTATTGGAGCATTTGTTCCATCAATAGGGCATTTTATGGATTGTTTTTTTGAATTATCTGGTAAATTATATGATTTTTTTTGGTCGTTATTTGGATTAAAACCACCTCAACAACCTATTAGACCTCATAATAAGGGTGATATAAGAATGGTTTTTACAGTTATTATTATCGGTTTAACTCTTAGATATTTAAGAGATAAATGCAAGTAAAATTAGGAGAGAGAATATGGCACGATATTTAAAATTTGTTTTTGTCTTATTGATTTCTTTTGTATTTTTGTTTGGAAATTCGAATGGAAATTCGAAATATTCACTTGTTTTAAAAGGTGAATTTACTCAGGGAAGTATTCTATTTGCTGAAGTAAATGGAGTTTCACAAGAAGCAAAAGGAACTGTTACTTTTAACAATAATGAATATGATTTTGAAAACGATAAAAATACATTATTTACAAGTATTCCTGTTGGTCTTCCAACAAAACCTGGAGACTATAAAGTAGATGTTAATATAGAAGAAAATGGAAATAAATATTCGTTTTCAAGAACAATAAGTATTAAATCAAAATCCTATGGAACTCAACAACTTTGGATGTCAGAAGATCAACTTGCAAAATATGATAATCCACAGGCGGACAGAGATAATGACGCTATTTTAGAGGCATTGAAATCAGATGTTGAAGATATTGAATGGGAAAGTCAATTTATAAAGCCTGTTCAAGGTAGAACTTCTACAGGATATGGTCTTAGAAGATATTATAATGATGATCCTGAGCCTGAATTTCATAAGGGAATCGATATAGCTTCTTGGAATGGTTATAATGTAGTTGCACCGCAAAATGCAATTGTTGTTATGGCAAAAGAGAATTTAATTCTTCATGGAACAGTCATTGTTTTAGACCACGGCAGAGGAGTTGGAAGTTTATATCTTCATTTGGGTTCTATTTCTGTTAAAGAGGGACAGTATGTAAAGCAGGGACAGGTAATTGGCACTATTGGCTCATCAGGTGCATCAACTGGACCACATCTTCACTGGGCAACATATAGTCACGGAGTACCTGTAAATCCTTGGCAATTATTTGCAGTTCCTTCATCTTGGATAAAATAATAAAGTGGGATGGGGGAAAAAGTGAAAGAACTTATAGATTTTAAATCTTCTATTGTTAAAAATATGCTTTCTGATTTGTTAAAAGATAAGACAACGAAAAAAAATATTATTTTTGCAACAAGTGATTATGATGATGAAAATTTGGGAATAAATGAGAAATCAGAAGTAACTGTTGATATTCTTTCTCGTTCAGATTTTTCTCCTATTCAGCCAAGAGTTAGTAAAAGTCTTGAAGAGCAGACAGATAGAACTAGGAAAAAAGCAGAAGTTTTTACTCCTTCGTGGATTTGTAACAAGATGAACAATCAATTTGATATTGAGTGGTTCGGTCGTGAGAGAGTTTTTAACAAAGAGGAAAATCAGAATTGGGAAGTAACATCTGAGCCTGTTTATTTTGAAGCTCCTAATGATTGGCAAAAATATATAAAAACAACTTGTTTAGAAATTGCTTGTGGCGAAGCTCCGTTTATTGTGTCGAGGTATGATGTTTCAAGTGGGGAGAAGATTCCTATTAATAGGCGAATAGGGATTTTGGATAGGAAACTTAGAGTTGTCAGTGAAAATACCGATAATGAGGTTGATTGGCTAAAGTGGGCTTTTTCTTCTTATAAAGCTGTTTATGGATACGAACTTCAAGGCGATAACCTACTTATTGCTCGAATAAACCTACTTTTGACATTTGTTGAATATATGAAAGACAAATGGAATCGTGATCCAAAAAATGAAGAATTGAGAGAAATTGTGGATATTATTACTTGGAATTTTTGGCAGATGGACGGAATAACTGAGACGATTCCTTTTAAAAAGCCTTGTGAAAATCAAGGTCAGTTGCTATTATTTGGAGTAGAAAAAAAAGATGATGAAGTAGATTGTGTGATATTTGATTGGGAAAATAACAAAGAGATAAAATATAGGGATTTGAAGAAGTAAACCGAAGGGGCTGTGAAAAAAGTAAATAGAATAGATGTCATTAATTATATAAAAAAATACTTTTTCACAGTCCCTTTTTTATTGTAATTTAGCACATATTGTGGTAAAATAAATATTAGAGAGCAATAAATAAAAATGGGTTATGGGGTATGAAAAAAAGTACAAAAAAGAAAAAGGGAAGAATGGAAATATCAAGTTTATTGAAAAAAACTGCGGATAAATATATAAAACAGAACAAAGATAAATATATTGCTAAGGGCAAAGCCGAGGGCGAAAAGCTCGGAATGGCTAAATCATCGTTAAATAGTATAAAATCAATAATTGAGACTATGAATATAACAGCTGAAAAAGCAATGAAGGCTTTAAAAATTCCACAGGAAGAACATGATTTTTATTTGGCACAGTTAAATACCCTCTAAAGGTGAAAGGAAAATTTTCAAAAATACTATTTTTTTATTTTTAGCCGAAAGTTACTTTGTTTGAAAAAGCTCACTCTAAACACTCGCAAGCTCATGATGTCGTTCGCTTTTTCTCACAAAATAACATTTATCTTATTTAGTGTTTTTTGCTAATATTTCTTTCTACTTGTGACGAAATTGCAAGTTTTAGTTTTGGGGTATAATAAGACTCACTAAACAATTTTACCCCAAGGTTTATGTATAATTAAAAAAAATAACCATTCTTTTTCTAAGTGCATTTTTATAGAAACTACTATAGAAAATTGAAATCGTTCCCTTTATTATACCCCAAAACTTTGTATTATTTGTTAAATAGTGCAGTTTTACAATCTACTCAAACAGTCTGTATTTAGGGGCGATGTCATTGCGAGGAAGCTGTGCGACCGTGGCAATCTCAACCACTTAATTTAAATTTAGTAATTTATTAAATAGACCAGGCAGAAATTGGATAAATAGAGGCGATCGACTCAATTTTTAAGTAAATAATAATTTACAGGCTTAGATTGCCACGGCTAAAGCCTCGCAATGACAAAGTGGCAGTATACAGGCATATATTGGATAGTTTACAGCAAATTTTTATTTACTTATTTTTGAAAATTATTTAACTGCAAAATTAATAACAAAAATTGATTTCCGTAAGAGTAATTGGACAAAAAATAAAAGAAAAAAACGAAAGGAAAAAATATGAAATTTGATTTTGTTATTGGAAATCCGCCTTATCAAGGAGATCAACAGGGTAGTAGTCATTATACATTACCTGTTTATGATAAGTTTTTAGAAGCAGGATTTGAATTAGCGGATAAAGTCTTAATGATTCACCCTGCAAGATGTTTATTTGAAGCTGGACAAACCCCTAAAGAATGGAACCAAAAAATGTTAAAAGATGAACATTTTAAAGTTCTTGATTACCAAGAGGATGCAAAAAAAGTTTTCCAAAACACAGATATTAAGGGTGGAGTTGTTATTTCATATAGAGATAAAACAAAAAAATTTAAACCAATAAAACAATTTAATTTTATACTCTATCCAAAACTAAAAAGTATATATGAAAAAATAGAAAATGATTTAACGAGCAAAGGGAATGTAGGTTATATTATAAATGTTTCTACTAAATTTAATTTAAATAATCTTATTTTAGATTATCCTCAATATGAAGGTAGAGAACGAAGATTATCATCTAATGTTTTGTCATTTGATTGTTTTTCAGATGAACCTAAAAAAAATGATGATATTTGTATCTATGGAGTAATAAAAAATCGTAGAACAAAAAAATATATTTTGAAAAAATATATAGATATATCATCTGAAAATATTTATAAATATAAAGTTATTCTTCCTAAAGCAGATGGCAATGGTCTATTTGGAGAAATTGTAACAAATCCTTTGGTTATAAATATTTCTACAGGTTATACTCATACTTTTTATGGTATAGGCTGTTTTGATAATAAATTTGAGGCTGAAAATACTTTGAAATATACTAAAACAAAATTTGCAAGAACTTTTCTAAGTATACTAAAAGTAACTCAAAATGTAAATGCAGATACTTGGGCATTTGTCCCTCTACAGGACTTCACCGACAAATCGGACATCGACTGGACGAAATCCATTAACGATATAGATAAACAGCTTTATAAGAAGTACAATCTTTCACAAGACGAGATCGACTTTATAGAGACCAATGTAAAAGAAATGAACTGATGGCAGTATTTCGAAAATTGATCCAAGAAAAAAAAGGAAATGATCTAAAGATGAACAGTGTCCCAAAAATTCAATCATCAATAAAAGTTATCCCTCAAATATATGCCTACACTACTTTGAATGTTTCTTATCAAAATGGTTACATAAAAATTGGATATACCGAACAAGATGTCAATAAACGAATTTTACAGCAGACACAGACTGCAGGCATAAGGGCAAATCTTGAATGGCAGGGAAACGCAATTTTTGAAGAAAAAGGCGATAGATTTACCGATCACGATTTCCATTCATATCTTCGCAAAAATGGCATACTACAGCCACAAGATTTGGGCAATAAAGATTTTCCTGAAAATGGCAGAAATGAATGGTTTCACACAACTTCCCAAGAATCAAAAAAACTTTTTGATGAATTTAGGAAAAATCGTGGAATAACAAAGACAAAAGACAAAGCTATTCCTTATGTCTTGCGTTCAGAACAAAGAGAAGCCATTGCTATCACAAAAAGATATTATGACACTTCAGATAAAAAGAAAGAATTTTTGTGGAATGCAAAACCTCGTTTTGGAAAAACTCTTACAGTCTATGATTTTTGCAAACAGATAAAAGCTGAAAAAATTTTGATTGTAACAAATCGTCCTGCTATTGCAAATTCTTGGTTTTCAGATTATGCAAAATTTTTGGGTTCTGAATCAGGATATTATTTTGTAAGTGAAGTTGATTCTTTAAAGGGAAAAAATGGTGTTCTATCTCGTGAAGATTATGCAAATTTGGACGAAGTGGAAGCAAAATTTATTGAGTTTGTGAGCCTTCAAGATTTAAAGGGAAGTAAATATTTTGGCGGTCATTATGATAAATTGCGTGAAGTAAGAGACATTACTTGGGATATTCTTGTAATTGATGAAGCACATGAAGGTGTCGATACATATAAAACAGATGTTGCTTTTGATAATATACATCAAAAGTTTACACTTCACCTGTCTGGCACACCTTTTAAGGCTTTGGCAAATGAAAAATTTGATTCAGACGCCATTTTTAATTATACTTACGCAGATGAACAGAAAAGAAAGCGTGATTGGGATTATTCTTTAGGCGAAAATCCTTATTTGCCACTTCCAAAATTAAATTTATATACCTATCAGATGTCAGAAATTATCCGTGACGAGATCTCACAGGGAATAGAAATAGATGGAGAAACGGAAGAATATGCTTTTGATTTAAATGAGTTTTTCAGTGTAAATAAAAATGGAAAGTTTATTCATGAATCTTCTGTTGATAAATTTCTTGATTCCCTCACAGAGAAAAAGAAATTCCCATTTTCTACAGCTGAATTGAGAGACGAATTAAAACACACATTTTGGTTTCTTGATAGAGTTGACAGTGCAAAGGCAATGGCTAAAAAACTAAAGGAACATAAGATTTTTAGAGATTATGAAATCGTTCTCGCTGCAGGTGATGGAAAAATTGATGATGACGATGAAAATAAAAAGTCTTATGATAAAGTAGTTGAAGCAATAAAAAAATATGACAAGACAATAACCCTTTCTGTTGGTCAACTGACAACAGGGATAACTATTCCTGAATGGACGGCTGTCTTGATGTTGTGTAATGTAAAATCTCCTGCACTGTATATGCAGGCTGCTTTTAGATGTCAAAATCCATGTTTGTTTAAGGTGGGGAATGAGTTTAAAAGAAAAGAAAATGGCTATGTTTTTGATTTCGATCCTGCTCGTACTTTGATTATTTTTGAAAAGTTTGCAAATGATCTTTCTGTAAAAACTGTTTCAGGTGGTGGAGATGTTGAAACAAGAAAGAAAAATGTTTGTGAACTGCTAAATTTCTTTCCTGTAATTGGAGAAGATGAAAATGGCGAATTAATCGAACTCGATGCAGAAAAAGTCTTGACAATACCACGCAAAATTAAATCTGTTGAAGTCGTCAGACGAGGATTTATGAGCAATTTCTTATTTCAAAATATACACAATATCTTTTCTGCTTCAAGTGATATTCTTGATATTATCAATCGTTTTGAGGCTGTGGAAGAACCTAAGAATTATTTGCAAGAAGGACTTGGAGATGATCTTTCACTTGATGAAAATGGCGAAGTTCTACTTAGTGATGAATTTGTTTTGGGGCGTGAAAACGAAATTTTTGGAAACAAAGTTTATGGGGCAAATCCAATAGACACCTTTGTTGATGTAGTTTATGATGAACCCATTGAAAAAAAAGTAGTTAATGAAGCTAAAAATATTCTTAAAAATGATATAAAATACATAATTGATACTGCACAAGAAAATTATGGCTCTGATATTAAGCCAAATGTAAAAAAACAACTTGAAAAGAAATTATTCAATGAAGCAGATAATATGATTAATAAATCTTGGGATAATTATAATACCCAAATAACCTGCATTCAAAGTGATCGTGAAAAAGCTCTTATATCAAAGGAAGAAACTGGCAAAACAGAGGAAGAGATAAATTTTGAGTTTGACAATAAAATCGAGATTGCAGATAATGATTTCAAAAATGATTTGGAAAATAAAATAAATGATTTTATTTCAGATTCTAAACAAGATGTTATAAAAACAGTAGAGATAGATATTCAAGAAAGAGAAAAAGATAAAATAGAAGAAGGTATAAGAGACCATTTGAGAGGATTTTCTCGCACTATTCCTTCATTTTTGATGGCTTATGGAAACGAAAATGTAACATTGGAAAATTTCGACAAAATCGTTCCAGACAATGTATTTGAGGAAGTAACAAGTATAACACTTGATGAATTTAGATTGTTGAGAGATGGGGGAGTAGATAATGGAAAAGAATTTAAAGGGCAGATTTTTGATTCAATTGTTTTCAATGATTCTGTAAAAGAATTTTTGGCATTGAAAAAGAAATTGGCAAATTATTTTGATGAAAAAAGCACAGAAGATATTTTTGATTATATCCCACCACAAAAGACAAATCAGATTTTTACTCCAAAAAAAGTTGTAAAAAAAATGGTTGATATGTTGGAAGAAGAAAATCCAAATTGTTTTGATGATCCAAACAAAACTTTTATTGATTTGTACATGAAATCAGGACTTTATATTGCAGAAATCGTAAAAAGACTTTACAAAAGCAAAAAGATGAGAGATATTTTTCCAGATAAAATGGAAAGATTGAAACATATTTTTGAAAAGCAGGTTTTTGGGCTTGCTCCAACAGAAATTATATATAAAATAGCAACAAATTATATTTTAGGCTTTGATGAAAATTTAGATATAAAGAAATACAATTTTAGACATCTAAACACTCTGCCTTTTGCAAAAAACGGAACACTTAACAACTATCTAGAATTTTTATTCTGAGGCTGTGAAAAAATTAAATAGATTGAGTACAGATTTCTAAATAGAGCCGATCGACTTAATTTTAAGTAAATAATAATTTACAGGCTTAGATTGCCACGGTAGCACAGCTCCCTCGCAATGACAAAGTGGCAGTATACAGGCATATAATATTAGATAGTTTAGAGCAACTTTTTATTTATTTTTATTAACTATCACAACGAGTTAATTTACGAAGATTATATAAAAGTTAAAAAAAAACAGGTTGATCAAATCGATCAGCCTGTTTTTTATCTTTTTTAAATCTTACTTCTGATGAGCTCCTGTGTCATTAATCTTTGGAGCGTTTTTGGCATATTCATCAAACATTTCTGAGAGTTCGAGAACTTCTTCTTTGATCCTCTTGTCATCAAGTGTTGTAAATTTGCCATTGTCAAGCAATACTTTTCCATTTGCTATGACATATTTTACTTCATTTCCATTTGAAGCCCAAATCAAGTTTTCTGCTACATTTGTTAATCTTGTTGGTGTCAAATTTGGATATGTTGTGTCAATGAATATAACATCAGCATCTTTGCCTTTTTCAAGAATACCAGTATTCATTCTGAGATGTTTTGCAGGTTCTGCTGTAATAAGTCTCAAAAGTTGTTCTACTGGGAGTAGTGAAGCATCTTGGTGTAGTGCCTTTTGATATTGGGCTGCAAGTCTTGCTGCACCAAGTATATTTTGGTTGTCTGCACTTCCTGAGCCGTCTGTAGAAATAACAACAGGGATTCCCATATCAATCATTTTTAAAATTGGTGGCATACCTGATCCCAAAATTGTATTTGCAAGTGGATTGTGGACGACTACTGTCCCAGTTTTTTGCAATATCTCGAGATCGTGTTCTGTGCAGTTAACTTGGTGTGCTACTATTGTATTTTTATCCAAGAAACCTATGCTCTCGAAATACTCAACAGGTGTCATTCCATATTTTTCTCTAAACCAAGCAGTTGTTTTTGGTTCTTCAGATGAATGGATATGAATCAATGTTCCATTTTCATTTGCCCATTGTTTCAATTTTTTTAACTGTTCTGGACCGTTTGAGAAATCTTGGTCAGGACCAGGTATAATTCTTGTTCTCTCTACATTTCTGAATTCGCTTATATATTTGTTCATTCTTTCATAAGCTATTTCAGGAGTATCGAGTATGCGTTTGTCATAATTTCTGTCTTGAGCTCCGACAGCAATTATCATTTTTGTTCCTGCATCTACATTTGCTTGGACTATATCGCCAACATGGTATTTACCGTGATTGCAATGGTGAACCATTGTCGATGTGATACCATAGAAAATATCATCGACTCTTGCTTTTATATATGTAACATAGTTTGGAGATTTTCCAAAATGTTTTGTAAGCTCGTCTCTCTTTGCATTCATAAATCCTGTGAATTGATTTACTGCATTGTCAAGCCAAGCTGTTAGAGGCTGATCTTTTGCTATTCCAATAAGTGGAGATTCGTGATCATGTCCATGGGCTTTTACAAATCCTGGCATTATAACTCCTTCGAGTTTTGGAATATCTGCAGATGTTATCTCATCTTTTTGACATTCAAGACCTATGACTTGTAATTCATTTCCACATCTGTTTATGATGTTATTACCAATTTCGTCTGTCCATTTTCCGACTTCATATATTTTAGTTCCATCTATTAAAACATATCCATCAGATATCCTTGGCATATCTTCTGTCATAGGAAGTAAGAATTTGCCACGCATAAGCTTAAATTTTTTCATTTTTTCTCCTTTAAAATCCACAAAAATCAATTTTCTAAAAATTCACTTATAGATTTAACAATCAGTCTTCTGATTCGATATTATCATGATTTTCAAGTAAGAATTTAGGAATAGGTGGAAGGTCTAAATTCCCTTTCATTCTTTTAGCACCAGCTCTTTTTAATACTTTTGCAAGCCCTTGATTATTTTGTATCTCTGCAATGTCAAGAGGACTATTTCCATTATTTGTAAGTGCATTCACATCTGCATTTCTGTTTACAAGCATTTCAAGAATTTCTTGTCTGTCATTTGTTTCTTCACATCTTGCTACTTCATGAAGGGGGGTAAATCCCCATTCTGTTTTTGCTTCAACATTTGCTCTATAATATAAAAGAACTTTTGCAAGTCTTGCATTGTTTTTCCAAATTGCAATGTGTAACATAGAATATCCATGTTGTACAGTTGTATTTGCGAGTTTTTGAGAAAAATTGGGATCTTTAGATTGCTTAGCCCTTTCTAAAGCACTTTGTAATTCATCTTCATTATTGTTATTTACTGCATCAATAATATCTTGTGAAGTTGTCAATGTTTTTGCATGTATATGTCTTGTTGGAGGTGGGGGAATTTTCTTTTTTTCTTCAGTACAAGAAGAACAAAATATTATCGAAATAATCAGCAATGAAATTGTAAAAAACTGTTTAATCATGCTAAAAACTCGCTTTCTTTAATATTAATATCCTGAAGGGCAGTCATAAATAAAGTTTTTATCTTCTGTATCGAGTGTTTCATCCCAATATCTTGTTTTTGAATCTGAACCACGAAAACTTCTCCATTCAATTTCAATTCTATATGTATGCCCTTTTATTGCATCTCTACAAAATAATTCTTTTATAGCTGAATCAAACCCATCATCATGATGAGGTTTTGAATATGTTTCATTCCATTTACTATTTCCATTTTTATCTTCAACATTTATAGAATATACCCACCAAAGTTTACCATAATTGTGATAACCACCTGTTAGGTCTTTTGTTGGATATACTTTTATATTCATAGTTGTATATTCAGGTCTTTGAGATAATCTTGAATTAGTTCTTTTGTTCCTTTTTTGTTTGACACTGGAATTTATTTTTGATAAGTCTATAAGAACAGATCTTTTTTCATTTTCAGTTACAACCACATTTCCATGAGCTGGTTTGTATCCTTCTTTGAATATTTCTATCCCATAAACACCAGCTTCAAGATTGTTTATTTCATATTCTCCATTAAAATCTGTTATTGTATTAATTCCATTGCTCAATATTATTGAAGCATTTGACAATGGTTTCCCAGATGATACAACTTTTCCTTTGATGCTTCCTATTTTTTGTGTTAGTGGAGTGTCATATTGAGTTGGTTCTTCTGGTGTATATATTTGAAGCTCATCAAATTGAGCAAATGCTTTTGAAGACAATATTGAAACTAAGAGAATTGCAACTAACATAAATAATAAAAATTTTCTCATAATCCCCCCTTTTCGTCTTTTTACCATATATTTAAATTTTATCTTTATCTTTTTTATCCTTCACTGATTGGTAAAAAAAGCGGAATTCATATTTTTTGAACACCGCTTTTAGTTGTTTGTGCTAATAAATTTTTTGTTGTATTTTTTATCCCATTTTTCATCAGTCATTGTTATATAAATAAATGCATCTATAAATCCAATTATTGGAGAAATCCAAAAAAATAATATATATAATATTCCAATTAAAGGCTTTTTTAGATAAAATTGATGAAGTCCAACAATTCCACCAAAAATTGCAAGAAATGTTGCAAAATATTTATTTTTTTTAGTTTTGTTAGTATTTTTTATTCCAGTCATCATCAGAAGTACATAAATACATTATTGATTCTATTAGTGAAACACAATAAGGGATACCAGTCCAAAAAGTTAATAAATATAAAAGTCCCCAGCCTGGTTTTCCTAAATAAAATTTGTGAATACCAAATCCACCAAAAAAGAATGCCAATATTATAGCAAGAATTTTATTTTTACTCGATTTTTTCTGTTCATTATTTATATTTATATTTATTTGTTGATTTGGGATACCCATTGGCATTTGGTTTGGATATTGATTTGGGATACCCATTGGCATTTGGTTTGGATATTGATTTGGCATACCCATTGGCATTTGGTTAGGATATTGATTGGGCATACCCATTGGCATTTGATTAGGATATTGATTGGGCATACCCATTGGCATTTGGTTAGGATATTGATTGGGCATACCCATTGGCATTTGGTTAGGATATTGATTAGGCATATCCATATTTGGGATAAATTGAGCTTTATCGTTGTTTATATTTATATTAGGTAAATCCTTAGGAGATGGAGAATTTGACACTTTTTCAGATGATTCTGGAAGTTTGGGCAATTCACTACCACATATATTGCAAAATGTTGCACCTTTAAGTTGTTCAGTTCCACAATTTGGACAAAACATATTAATTCAATCCCTTTATATTAGTATTTTTTTTGGAAGTCTTCATTTGACATACATAAATACATTATGGATTCTGCAATAGAAATACAATAAGGTAGAAAACTTAGCATAAATATTGCTTCGGAATCTGTAGCTAATGCAAATATGAGTGAGAAAAATGGAAATAAAGCATATAAAACTCCCCACCCATATTTTCCCAAATAGAATTTGTGAGCTCCTAAAGTTCCAAAACAGAATGCCAATGCCGCAGCAAGAAATTTATTTTTTTTCTTTTTTGTTGGTTTATCCATTATGTTTATATTTATTTGTTGTTGCATAGGCATGCCTGTATTTTGCATATTTGGCATTTGATTGGGATATTGCATAGGCATACCCATATTTTGCATAATTGGCATTTGATTATGGTTTGGTATCCCCATATTTTGCATATTGGGATTGACCATTTGGTTTGGATGTTGCATAGGCATGCCTGTATTTTGCATATTTGGCATTTGATTGGGATATTGTATTGGCATACCCATATTTTGCATAACTGGCATTTGATTATGGTTTGGCATACCCATATTTTGCATATTGGAATTAACCATTTGATTCGGATACCGCACTTGTGGCATACCTATATTTGGCAATGTAGGTATGGATGGCATAGTAGGCATATTAGGTATTTGTTTTTGAATATTTCCATTAAAAGGATCGTTTGGAATTTTTCTTAAGTTTATGCCTTGTTGTTCATTTGTAAAATTGTTAGGTATAGAATTCTCTTCAATATTATTTAATGATTTTGGGGGAGGAGATACTACTTTTATATTTGAAAGTTCTGCCCCACAATTACTGCAAAATGTTGTTCCTTGAAGTTGCTCTGTGCCACAGGTTGGACAAAACATATTTTTATCTCCTTTTCTTATATTTGATTATAAAGAGGTAGTAGTTATTTTTTTATTGCACTTTGATTTAATAATTTACTGGAATAGCGGTATAGTTGATTTGTGTTGTGAATTTGGCAAGAGGATCTTTACTTACATCATCATAATATTCATCTGTATGTGTTTCAACCACTGAATCTTTTAATTCTCCGTCTTTATCGTAATCAATGGCTTGTATTGTTTTTATAAAAAAATCATCTTTTAACCCCAAAACATTATTTGCATTTTGAGGAGTAAATACTTTTAGTGAATATCTAACACCTTTTCCTTTAAATTTTGGAACAAATGCTATGACATTTTGAGCTAAAATTCTATCAAGATGTTTATGGGAATATTTGGTTTTTGTAAGTGTATCAAATTTTAAGCTGTTTGCTGTATAATCATTTGCATCGTCATATTTTAAAAATTCTAAATCTTTGTAGGCGTCATCAATTGTATAATATCTTTTGACAAGTATTTTGTGAGGACATACTTTCGTTAAATTTAGTTCTTTACAGTATTTACACTCTGTTTCTGTTTTAGCTGTAAAGTATAATATTTTGAATGACCAGTTTAGTGTGCTGTCATTTTCTTCTACAATATAATCTACATCATTTTCATTTATATTTGTCTTGCCACTTTTATATTCTGCTTTTGATGCACTATTTAAAGCTATCCAACCATTTCCATATTCTAAATTATTTAATTGTATCTCATTTTTTAGGGTGTTTCTTATAGCATAATTTATATCTGTTGTTGCGAGATTTATACTTTTGTCAGCTTGTAACTTGACATCTGTTTCTTTCCAATATTTTAATCCCAATTTAAATACTAAAAAGAATACCATTGCAAGTATTGAAAATATTATTGTTGCCACTAATGTTTCGATAATTGTGAAACCTTTATTTTTTTTAATCATTTGATAACATTATAAGCCTTTTAAATTTTATATATTTTAAGCCTGTTCTATCTGCATGTGTAAATTTTTCTTTATTATTTTGTAGATATTTATCCATATCTTGACTATTTGTTACTACTATTGAATTTATCAATTCAGGAGTGTTTATATTCCAAAATACAAATACATTGAGTTCTATGATGTATTTCTTTTTAAAATAGTCATCTGTAAGTGTTTTTAATTCTGTTATGCAATAGTAAGGTTTGCCATTTATTATATCTTTTGTTTTATAAATTTTTATCTCTTTATCTCCATTTTTTTGTTCTGCTTTGATTTCTGATAGTATTTTTTTATCTATTGTTCCAGCAACCCTTTCAGAAATAGATGTAGCTATTGTCATCTCTGTTCCTTTTGAGGATGATTTCATCATAGATATATACATTGCTATCATCGACAATATTGCTATTGATATTATTGCAATACTTATAACAACTTCTAAGATTGTAAAACCTTTACTATTTTTCATGATTTAAAATACCGATTGAAAAACTAAATTAGTGATTATTCCATAATTTTGGAAAAATGGTACATAATCTGGATCATATTTTAGTTCAGATGATGAAACATTATTTATATTTATATTTCCTTTGGATATCAAAGCTCCTAAAATATTAAAAGAGTGCTTTGAGCTATTTATATTTATATTTCCGTTTGAATATACTGTTCCCTTTACCTCTGTACTTGCTATTGCATTTTTTATATATGCTTCCAAATAATCTTCTAAATATGTATCTGTTACTTCAATATCTATATCATCTTCATCATCTTGTAGATCACTTTTCCAAGCTGTTTTTTTCCCTGTTCCTTGCGTTGTAGCTATTTTTTTATCTATGAATTGTTTCTTTTTGTGATCATAGGTTGAAAATAACATGTTATTACCATCATATATCGTATTATTTGGATTATATTTATCTTTATATGAGTTAAAAGCTAGTCTATCAAGAATACCCACTTTTTTATTATTGATTTTAACTTCATAATCTCCAATATGTATACCAGTTCGATGTATTTGTATTTTTGTATTGACTCCACTTTTATTATTATCTATACTACCTGATAAAATGCCTTTTATTTTTCCGTGTGTGAATGTATATAAATAATTTTCATTTTTATATACATTTACTTTTGAATCTTTTAATTCTATTGTAATTTCACTAAGCTTTTTATTGTTATCTTCCATAAAGAATGAATATGAGTCTCCATGGGTTGTGTCAATGTCAACATCGTCAATCGTTTCATTTACTGTATATGTGTTTTTACCTATTTGTATTTTACTGCCATCTGAAGTTGTTATGCCTTTTTTAAAAGCAGATTCATAAGCTTTGCTTAAAAGTTTATCTGTTACACTGCTATCTGTGTCAGAACTTAAATTTTTGGCTTCTTTTATATTGACATCTCCATTTGCCCAAATTGCAACACCACTTTGAGGCTTTGTCTCCATTACAGAACCTGAATTCATTGTCAAATTGCCATTTGACAAGATTTTTCCTGTCCCTGTAACTTCTCCCTTTATTGTCAAATCTCCATTTGTTTTTAATGTTCCATTGCCAATCGAAAAATCAACAGAAAGATTTGAATTTTTATATGTTGTTTTTGTTTGATTTGTATCTTTATCGACAACTGAATATTTGTCTGCAACCATAAATGTTACTGGACCATCTGAAGAAACATTATCTGTAATGCTTATTCTTCTTGTTGGCTCTTGAACTGTTACATGCTCCATTTTTGTTTTTCCACGGCGGTCTCTCTTCATTATAACTTTATCTACTTCTGAAGTGAACGAAATGCCTGTTTTATTTTTCACTTCTTCTGGATTATTAGTTTTTATAAAATTATCTATATCTTGATTATCTATGTTTTGTGGAAAATATTGCCATTCACCTGTACCTGACTTTTTATCTCTAACAAATACATAAGTGCCAGATGATATTTTTGATTTGAATGAACTGTCAGAGATTTTGGCATTTTTCATAGCATTTTCAATAGTATCTATAGTGCTTATCTCATCTTTATTTGGTGTGTTGTTGTCGAATATAATATTATTACTTTCTAATTCTTCTCTGTCTGATGTTTTTGTTCTCTTTCCAATTTGTGCTTCATTACTCGATATTATTGTAGGTTTTTTTGTGTATATAAGGTTGCCTATGTCATTTGTTACACCAGTTAAAGAAAAATCTCTTCCTGCTATAAGTTTGCCACTTTTTGCGGAGTTTTTATTTAATATTGATAGAGCTGGTTCATTTAAAATTGAATTTTGTTTTGTTTGGTGTATTGATATATTTCCAAAGGCATTGCTTCCTTGATCTAAAACTGAAGGTCCATCTGATGTGAAAACTGTTTCAATATATTTTACTCTCTTTCCACATTTCCCCTTAACTACAAGATAAAAAGCTTCGCCAGGAATATCTCTTCTAAATAGTATTTTTTCTCCATTAATATTTATGCCTGATTCTTTTGAAATTGAAGCTTTATTGTTTAAATTATTTATCGAGGCAAATCTACATCTATCTTCATGTTTATCGTCAAAAACGATGTCAAATCTTGAGTCATATTCTGTTTCAGATAAATTTGTCTCAGGATTTAGCTTTATATATCCTGTTAGATATTTATTATCTCTTTTTATAATTATGTCTTGACCATTTGACAATTTTGAAGTTACGCTTGTATTTTCTCCCCAATGTTTGTTTTCATACAATTCTGCTTTTACTAATTCGACACCAGATAGAGCTGCTAAATATGCCTGTTCACTATCTGAATAGCTTTTACCACCTGAAAGAGAGCTCATGCCATTTTGTACAATGATAAGAGTCATCATTGTCATAATTGCCATAAATAATAAAGTTGTTATTAATATAATTCCAGACTTTTTATTTTTCTTCATGGCATTCATCCTCTTTTATTTATTTAATGGTTGTACGGTATAATTTATTTGTGTTGTGAATTTAGATAGTTTGTCATTTACAGTTGTATTATTATTTCCTGTAACAGTTGTTTGAGAACCAGCAAGTTCCAATCCCATGTTTTTTTCAATATCTAATTCTGATGCTTTTATTGTTGTTTCTAAATCGCTCTCTTCTATTGAACTTCTTACTAAATTGTGTTCTTTTAATAATTTAAGTGTATATACTACCTCATTATTTTCGTTTAACGCTGGAATAAAAACTATTACATTTTTAGCCAAAATTTTATCGTATTTCTTTTTATTATCTCCCTCATAGCTTTTGAAGAGATCATTTATACTTGTTTCTTCTGACCATTTTAAAAGGTTTGGATTTTGGTTATCTTTGTCAATTTCATCATTTAGAGCAAAATATCTTTTAACTAAATACTTATGTGGACAGATAGCAGAACTTAAACCCATATCAACACATTTTGGACAAGGTGATATCTTAGCCGTAAAATATGCTATTTTAAAATTCCAATTTACTTGGCTCGATGTTCCAGATATATTAAAATCCAAGTCATTGTTTAATATATTCCCAGTTGTTGAATCATAAGTTGAAGCACTTGACATCAAAATATAATGTAAAACATCTTTGCTATTTGTTCCCTGTAAACCAGATGATATTTTGAGGCTTGCAAGAGAAGTATTTCTGATTGAAAAATTTATATCTTGAGTCGCTAAATTTATTCCTCGTTCATTTTCCAACCTTGAACTTGATTCTGCTAAATACCTATGACCATTATTGAAACAAGCAAATAATATCATTGATATAAATGCAAATATGGAACAAGCTATTACTGCTTCTGCTATTGTAAAACCTTTAAAATTTCTTTTTTTAATCATTGTCTGTAATCATTATAAGCCTTGAAAATTTGACTGAATTTTTTTCATTTACTACATTTTTTAATGTAGTTTCACTTGTTGCTTCTACATCCCAACTGACTGTGCAGTCTATTTGTAATAGATTTGTATCTTTTAGATAATTGCCATTCACAGGATATATTTCTGCATAGTAATAATATGGAACATCATTTACAAAATCTTTGCCAGATATTGTCTCTTTTATATTTGATTGATTGGCTTTCATTTTAATTTTGATATCTGATATCTTTTTATTTGCAATATCTTGCATTACTCTTGTTGCTAATGATGAAGCTATTGTTTTTCCAACACCTTTTGATTCTGCTTGTATTATTGATGTATAAATAGCTATTATCATCAATATAGCAGTAGATATTATCATTATGCTTAGTGCCACTTCTATTATACTAAATCCACTGTTTTTTCTCATGATTAAAACACCGATTCAAATAGAGATCTTGTAAAAATGCCTTCATCATTAAAAAATGGAACATAGTCAGGATCATAAGTCAATGTCGCATGTGTAACACCATCTATATTTAAAGAACCCTTGGCTGTTATCAAAGCTCCTGTTATATTAAATTCTCCACCACTTCCATTTATATTTATATTGCCTTCTTTTGAATATATTGTTCCTTTTACCTCAGTATTGGCTATTTGTTTTTTATAATAGTTGACAACATATTCTTCCATAGTTTTTGATTTTTGCTTTACTTTTTCATCCGCTTGTTTAGCTGTAGTAGCTACTGCTGTTGGGTTGGATATTTTAAAGTCTTTATATCTATTTTCATCATCTATTTTATTTAAATTCCAATAATTATTTGTTGAAAAGAATATGTTATTATCTGCAGATGTCTTTTTTTCATTATCTTTATATTTCTGAGTGTATTTAGTTTTGTTTATATCAATTATTCCAATAGATTTACCATCTATAGATAAAAGCATATCCCCTAAATGATTATCACTACGATATTTATAGTTTTGATAACTATCATACTCTTCTAATTTTACTCCATTGCTTTCTATTTTTTTTATACTCAGGTTATTAAAGAGAAAATCATTTTGTTCATATTTATCAAGTAAATTTATGGTTTTGTAAGAACGATTACCATAATCCCAGTAGGTATAATCATACATACCCTTTTTTAGCTGTTCAGTTGTACTTCTAAATATAGGTTCCTTCTTATTATTCTTATATATATATATTGTATCACTTTTTATTTCAATTGTATAAGTTGCTTCTATATTATTATTTTTCTTTTGGTATTTATTAAATGTAATCGTTTGTACTGTATTATTTGTTTGTGTTGAATCATTTTCTGTTGAAATTATTTGTGTATTTTTACCATTTATATTGATATCTGAACCTTCAGAATTTAAACCAGAGTTTTTGGCTTCTTCTATACCATCTTCTATGATTGCATTTTGTAGTGATTCAGACTCAGATGTCAAATTTTTTGCTTCTTTTATGTCAACATTTCCCTTTGCCCAAACAGCTACACCACTATTTGCCTGGGTTTCAAGTGTGGAACCTGAATTCATTGTCAGATTGCCATCACAATATATTTTACCACTTCCTGTAACTTCGCCTTCTATAAAAAGATTTGCATTTCCTGAATTTGCTTGTGTTTTTATTACACCTTTATCACTTATTGAAAAATCGACAGTATTTTCACTCGATTGTGTGTATTTGTAATTAGTTGTATCTTCTGCTGTATTATTTTCTGTTGCCCCACTATTATTAGATGTATCATTTTCATTAGGTGTCTCATTATTGTCTTTATTTTTTTTATTTGGATTTTGTTTGTCAACAACAATAAAGCTCAAATTTCCTTTTGATTCTACTTTTCCTATTATATTTATTTTTCTTGTTTCTTGTCTTTTGCCTTCATTTTCTTTTGTAACAAACTTTATATTTGTATATTTATCTTTATCATCAATATTTAGCTTTTCAAATTTTGTTGTGCTTATCTCTTGATTTTCTGTTTCAGCTGTTATTATATCATCTGTATATGCCCAATAGCTTTTTTCTGGTTTTTCAATATCATTTATGAATACATAAGTTCCAGATTTTAATTCTGTATATTTGTTATCATCAGATGTTTCAGTAGATGTATTTTCTGTTGTATCTCCTGCTACTGTATTAATATCTGAAAGAGAGTTTATCTTGTCACTTATTTTTGGATTAGGATCATATTTTATATGTGATGGTGTATCTTTAATATCTGTAGAATTTGTTGAAGATTGTTTAAAATTTCCGACTGTAATTCCCTTCGAAGATATTATTGTTTTGTTTTTAGCATTTAGCAAATAGGCAGGATCGTTTATTGTTCCATTTTTTCCTATTCCATCTATTTTTAGTGAATTTGCACTTGTTATTTTGCCATTTTTATCTGCACTTTTGTTGTTTATTGTTATAAATGGATTGTCAGAATTATAATCTTCTTCATAACTTATTATGTTGTTTTCTGAAGTAGTTGTATAGGAATTAATATTTACTTCACCATTTATCATACTTCCGCCGTCGAGAGATTTTGGACCATTTGATACAAATATTGCTTCTGCATATCTAACAGTTTTTCCACAAGTACCTTTTACATATGCATAAAACGATTTTGCAGGTACATCTCTTTTGTTTTTAGTTGTATCTTCTGTCGTGTTTTGTGATGTTTGTTCTGATGAATCTTGATTATCTTCTGAATTAGGTATTTGAATATTTGATGATTCATCATTATTAGATGTATCTTTCAAAATATTATTTTCATTGTCAATATTGTTTATACAAGCATATTCTTTATTTGTTGGGTTATTTTTAAAGAAAATTTCAAATTTTGAATCATAGTTATTTTCTGATACTTGACCTTTTGAGGAATCGAGTAATATATAGCCAGTAAGTCCGTTATTATCGGCATTTTCTTTTATTATGATAGTCTGTGATGTATTGTCAGAAGATGTAGAAGAAGGTTGTATTTGTAATTGGTTATTTTTATATGTTCCCCAGGCTCTATCTCTGTACAGTTGACCTTTTATGAATTCCAATCCAGATACTGCAGCTAAATATGCCTGTTCACCATCTGCATATCTATTACCGCCCATCAAAGTCTCTTTACCATTTTTGGCAATGACAACGGCAAGCATGAATGCTATTGCCATAAATAATAAAGTTGTTATTAATATAATTCCAGACTTTTTATTTTTTTTCATGGCATTCACCTTCTTTTATGCATTAAAATTTTACTTCCCCAGGAGGCATTAATACGATTCTCCAACGATTGTCTTCTAATTTCATTGTAATTTTGTCAGATACAGTATCGTCTTTCGATTTTTCCATTTGTAATACTGCAGTATCACCTTCAATAGTAACTTTTTCGATTTTTCTTTCTGGTACAAGACTTTTTAAGAGATAATCTCTCAATTCAGTATGTTCAAGTTGAAAAACAAAAAAGTCTTTTGCAGTCATTTTTTCCATATCTTCAATAGTCATATTTGTATTTGGAAATTTTATCTGCTTTTTATCTTTTGGTATTTTTTTTAAATTATCGACAAATGGTTTATAGATAAAATCGGTATATTGTTTTTGAGTTCCGTAAGCAAGCAGATTCCAAACTTCTTCGTAATTTCTATTTGAAACAGCTGATAAAAATTCATTATATGACTTTTCAACTTTTTTTTCTTCAGATGTAAAAAAACTACAAGATGAAATTAATATTACACTTATTAATATTATAGCAGTAAAAATGTGTTTTTTCAATTTTTTATTTCCTTAAAATTAAAAATATTTAATATTATATAATTCATTTTATATTTGTAAAAACCTTTATTATTTAATTTATAAACATTTTTATTAAAACGATTGGTTGAAGTATGATTGCTGGCAATATTCCTATTGCTATGATTACAAAATTCATTATTATCAGTCCTGTTTGTTCATATATGGTTATAGTTTGTAGGTCTATTTGATTTTTATCTTTTTGGAGTATTGGTTGTAATTTTTTGTATAGATATATTTCTGATGAAATAGGATATATCAATAAAAATAATAATGTCAATGCTGAATTTTGTGTTGCTAATTCGAGCATGAATATATATGGTATAAAATTGGCTGTTCCTGGAATAAAAAGAGCTGATAGGCAATTAATAATTAACATAGCTCTAAAAAATAAATTGTCTTTATTTATGAAAATATTTTCTGATTTTTGACTTTTTATGCTTATGAGTGTTGAACAGAATAGCAGTCCAGTCTGTGTTATTAATCCTGTGAAAATAGAAAATATGATACACATAAAAGTTAAATTAGATAGAGTATCTGTCGATATAATCATTATTGCTGAGTTTATTGCTAAGTAGTTGATACAAATTTTTTGAAAATTTTTCTCAGTCATTGATTGTATCGTTTTTATTGTTGCAAATATTATTCCAGATATTATTATGAATGGCAAATAAAAATTGATTGAGTTTAAACATATAATGATAGTATATTTAAAAAATATTAAAATTCCACATTTTCCAAAAATAGTTAATGTAAATATTTCATTTCCATTATTTAATTGATGTTCTGTCAGCCATTTATCTGTATATGGAAAGCCTGAAAGAATTAATGAGGTTATAAATAATATTGGAAATATTATGAATATGTTTTGTATTAATTTGAAATCTTCTAATAATAATATCACCAATGTTATTATTATTGATATCGAAGGAGTGATTATTTTATTTCTGTCTTTTTTCTTGAATAATATTAAATAAAAATATAAACTTGCAGTGATTATAAAGAATGAAAATAAAAAAATATTGTCACTTATAATACAACCATAAATTCCAAATTTAAAGAATTGTGTATATGCTGTTTGTTTTTTATTTATTATTTTATCTGGGAATAGGTCTGTACAAAATGATATAATTGAAATTGCTATAAGTATGATTACATTATAATTATTGATATTTAAATAATTTTTTATATCAAATATTATGTGTTTTTGTGCTAATATTGGAATAATTGTTGAATGTATTATTTCATTTTCTACATTACTGCTTTGTATGCAATAAAAGCAAAAAGAATAAATTGAGGTTATCAGAAATATTAATGAAGTAAATATTTTTATTTTTGTTATTTCATTTATATTTATTTTTTTTTCAAAAATTAATATAATAATTCCGATTAAAAGTGGAATTATCATAAATGTAGATATGATGAAAACATTCATAATTATTTTTTAATTTTTCCCTAAGATTTTATAAAAATTTGAATTTTTAACTTTGTCTCTTATTAGGCTTACATATTTATTTTTGTAAAATATAGTATACAAAATAACAATTATCAATCCTAAAATAATTGGAAGCAAGCTATAATTTGATAATATTTTTTGATTATTTATTACATAAATTATATGATTTATTTCTGTCAAAAAAAATAATGCACTTAAAAAGAATATTCCAGCATCTTTTATGCTTATATTAAAAGGTGATTCAAATTTTCTATTTTCTCTTTGTTTGTTGGAATTTGATAAAATTGTAAATATTGGCTTTATTGAAGCTATATTTATAAATAAAAATATTACTGTATATAAATATAGGTTATTAGACAAAAAATCTTTATTTACTAAGTCTTTTTCTATTCCTGTAAAAGGTGGAAAACCAGATATTATTATTAAACAAATTATATATATAAATGTTATAGCAGGTTTTTCTCTCCATTGTATTTCTTTTATATCTTCTGTTTTAGATATTTTACAAAGATATGATGAAGATATCAATATAAGTGCAGGTATTATAGATGAAGATATTATGCAGTATATGGAAAAAATATTATTTTGTAACATACCTGCAGTTACTATTGATGTATTTGCTATACATAGACACCCTGTTATTTTCATTATATTTGATTGAAGTAATGAGTATATGCTTAAAATAAGGGCTGTTATATTCAATAATCCTATAAAAGTTATTATTATAATATTTGTAACATATTCTTTGTTTGGATTGAGAATATATATGAGCCAAAAAGCTATTATTGTGTTTCCTATTGATATTATTTTTAATGTTGTGTCGCTAAAAAAACTATTTTTTATGAAATAAATTAAACTAAAAGGAATCATTCCTGCTCTAAACATTGACCCCATTAACATCATACAAAATGCAATGCTTTTTATCTCTTTTGATTCTATTTGTATTGATATATTACTTATTATGTCTATTTGATTGTTATATGAATTAGAAAATATCATTGCACCAATAATTGTAATATAATCAAAAAATACGGTTGTTATTGCCATATTATTTATTTGATTACTTTCAGATGTGTCTTTAGAATTATTGAACATCAATATAAATTGTGCTATAGAAGAAAGTAATAAAAATGTTACAGTTTGAATATAGGAATGAGATATTATTGCCAATATAATAAGTGAATCATATATTGAAGAAAAAGATGTTATTTTTGATTGCTTTTCTTGTTCTTCAAGTAGGTTATTTGAAACATAATTTATGTGAGAAGTAAAAGCTATTATTGTAATTATTAAAATTAGAGTTGCATTAATTTGATTTATTCCAAATGAAATAGGTATATTTCCATAATATGTTTTGAACCATTGAAAAGACCAAATAAGCGGATCTCTTGATTTGCTAAGATATTCTATTACATGCTTTATTATTATTATTGATATTCCAAGATTTATTGCTTTTATAATGAGTAATATGACATTTGAAATTGTTTTTGATTTGGATGTAAAATTTAATGTCAATATTGAACTTATAATTGAAAATATTGGAATTGATATTATGTATGTAAATATTAAGTTATTTTCAGACATATCTAAGAAAATTTTTATTTTTATTATTTAATTTTTATTATAAAGTTATTATTCTTATATAAGTTTAAAAATTCCCTTTTGTTTAAATATTAAGAAATAGTCAAATTTTTATTTTTTTTGATTTTTTATAACTATTGCATAAAAAAAAAATAAGTAGTATAATAAATAAATTGTTAGAATTTATTTTATGGAGGTTTTTATGGCTCGCAATCTTCAAGATGCTTTTTTCCAGAAAGCAAAAAATGACGGAATTCCAGTTTCTGTATATCTTTTGAGTGGTTTCAGAATTTCTGGCATAATCAAAGGATTTGATACTTTTACAGTATTGATTGAACAGCAAGAAGGTGGAACACAACTTATTTTTAAGCATGCCATAAGCACAGTAAGTGGTGGAAAGAGCTTGACAACATCTGGAGTTTTTTCTTGTTTAGACAGACCAAAACAGAAAGTAGAAGAAAAAGAAGCAAAAGAAGAAGTTAAAGAATAGAGGTTCTTTTTATGGCAAGTGTTACTAAAATGCATGGACTTGGCAATGATTTTGTAATTGGCTATTTAAAAAATTTTAAATGGTGTATAACTCAGCTTTCAGATATAGCCGTTGAACTTTGTGATAGGCACAGAGGAATAGGTGCAGATGGTCTTATTCTCTATGATTTTGACGATGACAATAATCCAACGATGAGTATTTGGAATTCAGATGGTTCTAAAGCTGAAATGTGTGGAAATGGAATACGGTGTCTTGCCTCTCATTTATATGATTTGAAACTTGTAAAGTCTGAAAGTTTTAAAATAAAAACTTTGGCTGGTTTTAAGGAAGTTTTTGTTGATAATAAAATAAGTGTCGAGAATCCTAAAAAGTTTGTAAAAGGTCGAACAGACTATGTTGGGGTAGTTATGGGCTATCCAGAATTTTTGGCTTCAAAGATTCCTGTAAAAACAGAAGAAGAATTTTTTATAGATAGAGAAATAAGTGTTTTAGATCACACTTTTAAAGTTTCTGCTGTAAGCATGGGAAATCCTCATGCGGTTATTTTCGTAAATAGTGATTTTTCTTCAGAAGATTTTTACAAATATGGTCCAGCTATAGAAAAGCATGAACTTTTTCCAAAATTTACAAATGTAGAGTTTGTAAATTATAAGAATCCACATGAATTTTCTGTTAGAGTTTGGGAAAGAGGAGCAGGGGAGACTTTAGCTTGTGGCACTGGTGCATGTGCTGTTTATGCAGTGGCTTGCAAACTTGAGAAGGCATCACTCTATGCGGATATTCATTTACCAGGTGGCACACTTAGAATTTCAACAGGTAAAAATGGAGTAATTCAAATGACAGGTCCAGCAACAGAAGTTTTTAGTACAAAAATAGAACTTCCTTGCGAGGATTTATGATGGAAATTCCTTATGAAGATACTGGAATAACTATTCTTGTCGGAGGGCTTGGATGTGGAAAAACGGAATTGTCGGCAAATTTAGCATTTTGCATGGCTAAAAAATATAATGAGTTAATTCACATCATAGATCTTGATAATATAAAGCCTTATTTTAAAATAAGAAACCTCGATGAAAAATATAGAATATCCAATGTAAATATTGTAGCTCCTGATATTCGATATTCTTTTGCCGATTTGCCAATAATATCACCTGAAGCTCGAACGATTGCTGAAATTTCTAAACATGTTATTGTAGATGTTGGAGGAGATGCTTCGGGAGCAAGAGT
>JBGUKW010000035.1:0-2916 GCA_045114665.1 Candidatus Xenobia bacterium
TGGAGATAGAGTTATTTCTTTTAGTGGTGAAAGTAGCAATGTCCTTAAAAAAAGTATTGAGGATAGTTTTAATCCAAAATGTCAGGATAAGAGAGACCTTTATGATGTTCTCATAACTACAGATGTGCTTTCCGAAGGTATCAATTTACACAGGGCAAATGTTCTGATAAATTACGATCTCCCTTGGAACCCAACTAAGATAATGCAGAGGGTAGGGCGTATAAATCGTGTTGGAAGTCAATATGATGAAATATTTGTATTTAATTTTTTCCCAACAGATGAGACTACTAAACATTTGCCATTGAAAGATAGAATCATAGAAAAATTGCAGTTGTTCCATGATACACTTGGCGAAGATTTTAAATATCTTTCTGAGGAGGAAGAAGTAAATTCTCAGACATTGTTCCAAGAGATGACTAAAAATCTTGAATCAGAAGAGGATTCAAATCCAGAACTTAAATATCTCTCTGTTATAAGGAAGATAAGAGACGATGAACCACTTCTTTATGAAAAGATAAAAAACCTTCCCAAAAAGTCAAAGACAGGGCGATATACAACAAAATTAAAAAAGGATTCGACAGTTACTTTTGTAAAAAAAGGAGCTTTGAAATCTTTCTTTATTGCAAATGATGATAGAGAACTTTCTGCAGAACAGATTCCATTTTTAAATGCTGTTGAATATTTAGAATGTGATCCAGATAAGGAAAAAGTAAATATTGGAGCAAATTATTTTAAGCATTTAAGGGCTAATAATTTGTCTTTTGATCATTCTTTGATTCAGGAAGATGTCGTAACAACAGCAAAGCCAAAGATAGAATCTAAAAATGATTTAAACATAGTTAAAATACTTAGATTTTTCTTGAACCAAAATGTATTTGATGAAAAGCAAAAAGAAAAAATAAACAAAATTATAAGTGCTTTTGAAAATGGCAATATTCCTGCACAAGATAGCAAAAAAATAGCAAAAGAATTAGGGAAAATTGATGATTTATTAAAGGCTTATGAAAAGATTGTTGAAATGATCGATGAAAAATATTTGGAAGATAGGGAACAAAATGTTATTAAAATAGAGGGCAAAAAAGAGGTTGTTCTTTCTTGTTATCTGAAAAAACAATAAATTTTTTAAATTATTTACAGCAATTTTTAAAATTAATGCAAATATAATTTTTCTTATTTCTGGAAATTGCTGTAATTTCTCAAAGAGACAATAAAATGACTAAACAAACACAATTTGAACAAATACTAAAGAGTGCATATAAGCACGATGATTTTGTAAATTTTATAAATGAATTTTTGACAGATATTAAGCCTGTTGCTCCTGATTTTTATCAAGAAGAAAGAAGCAATTTTAGTTTTTATGTCGATGGTTATTATCACATTGGCTATTATTCTTCTGAAGAAAATCAAAAGATTTTGCTTCTTTCTGTATGTTTAAGAAAAGGCGAGACTGTAGAGCGTGCAAGGAGTATGCAGAGAAATTTTGTCAAAAAAATGATTGAAAATAGTAATTGTGTTGGGGCATTGGTTGCATTTTTCACAAAAGATGAACCAGACAAATGGCGTTTTTCATTCATTCGCCTTGATTATGAATTTTCCAAAGGCAAGATTTCTGAGAAATTGACACCTGCCAAGAGATATTCATATCTTGTTGGAAAAGGTGAGCCATCTGCAACTGCTCTCCAACGACTTTTTCCTATTTATGAAAATAATTTTGATAGAGTTACACTTGAACAATTAGAAGAAGCCTTTAGTGTCGAAAAAGTTACGAATGAATTCTATAACCAATACAAAGAAAAATATTTGGAATTGAAAGAATATCTTGACACAAACAAAGATTTTGTTAAAGAATCGACAGAAAAAGGCTTTACATCTGAGGAATTTGCTAAAAAACTTCTTAGCCAGATTATTTTCTTGTATTTTTTGCAGAAAAAAGGCTGGCTTGGTGTAAATTCTTTTCCTGTTATTTTGCCTAAAAAAGAATATGATTTTGCTTTTTGGGCAAGAACAGATAAAAAATTGAAAGAACTTATGCCCAAATCATATATACAAACAGAAAATGGGGATTACAAAAGAAACTCAAAGTTTTTGGATAGTCTCTCTTCAGAAGACAAAGAAATTATTGCTTCTGTTGTAAAAGGCGGTGATTGGGGTACTGGACCAAAGAATTTTATGCGAGCCATTTATAATGATAGCATAAAAAAAGGCGATAATTTCTTTGATGATTGCTTGGAAGAGCTTTTTTATACTGGATTAAATAAAAATCGTGGTGAAAATTGTTTTTATGCCCCGCTTTGTTGCAGAATTCCATTTTTGAATGGTGGACTTTTTGAAGAACTCGAAAATTATGATTGGCGAAATAACCATTTCAATATTCCAAACGAATTTTTTTCAAATGCCGATAAAAAAGGAAGAGATGCAGATGGTCTCCTCGATATATTTGATCGCTATAATTTCACAATGAATGAAGATGAGCCAATGGAGCGTGAAGTCGCTATCGATCCTGAGATGTTGGGAAAAGTTTTTGAAAATCTCCTTGATGTTAAAGACAGAAAATCAAAAGGTGCTTTTTACACTCCTCGTGAAATCGTCCATTATATGTGCCAAGAGACACTTATAAATTATCTTTCCACAAAAACAGGAATATCTGAAGAAGCTATCCGCAATTTTATTCTCTATGGCGAATATTTTAGAGATTCTGATACTGTCAAGACAAAGAAAATAGAAGGTTCTAAATATCCTGTCATAGACAAAGAGCGTGATTTACTTATTTCTGATGAGATCTTCAGTTTTAAAAAAGATGTCAATCGTCTAAAAGAACTCGACATTCTGCTTGCAAATGTAAAAGTAGCTGATTTGGCTGTTGGTTCAGGTGCTTTTCCTGTTGGAGTTTTAAATGAAATAGTAAAAGCAAGAAAT
>JBGUKW010000036.1:0-2700 GCA_045114665.1 Candidatus Xenobia bacterium
TAAAGCAAGATTTTTATCTAATTCTGCAAGATAATTGCCATACTCATTTCTATCCAAACCTGATGAAGATTGTTCAAGGCTATTAGCTAACCACTGTTCTTTGGAAAGTCCTTTTTCACACGAGGCATCAAGAGATTTTAAATCATCGTCAAAATTACGGACTCCATCGACAATATCATTACTAACTCGTTCAATATAACTATCTTCACGATTTGGAAGTTCCTCTTTAAGTCTTGCAAAAAGCCATTCTTGAATGCCAAGTTCTTTAGGTTTTGTTGCATAGGACTTATAAAAACGACCAAAAATAGGTCCAACCTCACGAGTTGCCTTTTCTTCATCAAATCCTTCTATATAATAAGCCTTTTTGTCGTCCATTTTTACTCCTCAGAAGCATTTTTAAACTTATATTGCTTATAAAATTTATTAATTTTGTCAATAAAATTCTTCATTATCTCTTGATAAGCCTTTCTGTCGTCCATTTTTCCTCCTCAGAAGCATTTTTAAACTTATATTGCTTATAAAATTTATTAATTTTGTCAATAGAATCCTTCATTATCTCTGAAAGCGAATGAGTTTCTCTAATCGCCTTTAGTATATCATTTGTTGAAAGATATTTTCTACCGTCAGAAAAAACTTCTTCTATTGCTGTCTTAACAACTCCCTCAATATCAGCTCCACTATAACCTTTTGTATTATTAACAAGTTCTGTAACATCTATATTTTTAAGATCTTGTTCTCTACGCCTTTTTATATGAATCTCAAATATATTTTTACGCTCTTTATCATTTGGAAGGTTGACAAAGAAAATCTCATCAAATCTGCCTTTTCTCATAAGTTCTGGAGGAAGATTTGAAATATCATTTGCTGTAGCTACAACAAATGCCATACTTTCTTTTTCTTGAAGCCAAGTAAGAAATGTACCAAAAAGCCTTGTTGTAACATCAGAACCTCCACCATTTCCACCTATACCAGCAAAAGCCTTTTCCATTTCATCTATCCACAATACACAAGGAGAAATTGCTTCAGCAAGTTTTATAGCTTTTCTCATATTTGCTTCAGACTCACCAACATATTTACCCATAAGTCGTCCCATATCCATTCTAAGAAGTGGAACTCCAAAAAGCATTGCTGTAGCTTTTGCACTTAGGGATTTTCCACATCCTGGCATACCTGCAATAAGTACACCTTTTGGCATATCAACTCCAAACTTTTCAGCTTCATTTATCTTTTTATAAACTTTACTTTTTCTTTCCAGCCACTTTTTAAGGCTTTCAAGACCACCTATATTTTTGATGTTATCTCTAACATTGTCAGATATCATTTCAAGTATTCCAGATTTACGAATAACCTGCTTTTTCTGTTCTGTAATCAATCTTAAATCTCCAGGATTTATATTACCACCTTCAAAAAGAGCCAAAGCAAGAATATTATTTATCTCTAATTCAGAAAGTCCCTTAAAAGCAAGAGACAATTCATCGAGAAATTGAGGTCTCAAAGATTCTAATTCCATTTCCTCACAGAAAGAATTTACAACTCCCTTTATTTCATCTTGTGTCAGATAGTCCATTGAAAGAATTGTCATATATTTTTCCAATTCCTCTGGAATAACAACTACATTTGAAAGAATAATGATATTGAAATCATCAAAATCTTCAACACCAGAAGTAATATTAATAGCCAAACGCTTTATAAGAGAGATAACTTCAGAATCTTCCCTCAATGCTTTTACAGCATCTTTCAAAACAAGGACTCTACGACTGCATGATTTAGGGTCTTGAATAAGATATTTCAATGTATCGAGTAAAGACCAATCTGATTCTATTATTTTTGACTTGAAATCCCTAAATCCCATAGTTGTCCATTCAATAATTCCTCTTCCCCCGACAACCTCTCTTATGATACCATCAACCTTTTCTTCCTCAAAAGTATCAATATATATAATTGGAAAGCCAGCGTCCATATAACGCCCAAGATTTTCTTTAAAATTAGCCATAATTTTTTCTCCCTTTTTTTATTTAATTTTTGAAAATTGCTGGTAAGTAGCAAATGTTTCTAATTTATATTTCTTCGACAAAAAGAGCATATTGTTCTTTTTTATATCACTACATTATACTATAATTACAATGACAAAATCTGTCATTTATAAAAAACAAGAAAAATTTACTTTTTTAGTAATATTCAAGGAAAATAAAAAAATCCCTCACCAATTTAAAGTGAAGGAAATTTTTTTGCCTATAAATATGTAAAATTGAATTTAGACTTTATTTTTTACATCCCAAATTAAAGTTTTATATACAAAGCTGGACGAACGACATTGAAATCATAATTAACAGAATATGTATGGATAATGCCCTTATTGCTGACATCATAGATATTAAAACTAAAATCAAGACCAGGAGAACGAAGCCACCAACAAACATATCCCTCATTAGTTTCATTCCAATTATGTTTTTTCACAAGATATTCAGTAGGTTTACATTGTCTTTCACTATCATTAGCAAAATATCTTTCTGCATCCTCTTTACTCAACAAAAATACATTATCAGTTGTTCCAACATCTGAAAGATTAGAAAAAATTATATATTCCTTTTCTCTATTACTAAATGCCTTATTATAAAATTCACCATTTAACCACTTGCGAACTTCACTTTTTTCCCAGTTATTTGAAGACCTATCAAAACGATTTGCATATAGAGCATA
>JBGUKW010000037.1:0-9597 GCA_045114665.1 Candidatus Xenobia bacterium
TAAAAAAAAGAAAGAAGCAGTAAGAAATATCCGTGAGGATTTCAAGTCCATTATGTGAGTATATTTAATCACATTTTGAGTAGCAGGATATATAGTTTCAAGAGGATTAATTTTATTTCTTTTTTTTGCTTCTATATTATATTTTGAATATCCACTAATAGAGGATTTTTCAAACATATCAAAATTCCCTCATTTTTAAATTTTATTTCTTATTTTACTATATTTTATGTGGCATGATATACATAATTGTGAAGAATTAATTAATTTTTTTGAAAATAATCTGTTAAAATATTTATTATAAGACCTATGCTATGCAAAAAAGAGGCTGTGGATTAAACTAAATTCACAACCCCTTTTTTTACATATTTTCCATGAAATCCATTTTTGCTTTGTGCATATCTCTTGGGGGGCGTCCTAAATTTTTTCTCGCACCTTTGGAAACTTTTACTTCTATAAATGCAGGTTTTTCGATATTTTTTATTTTTTGAGCTATTTCCAAAAGTTCTTCTTTTTTATCTGTTGAAAAAATTGTTTTATATCCAAAACCTTCTGCAACTTTTGTTATATCAACTAAATTTCCAACAGTATCTTGACCACCTACAGAATCATGTGCAGAATTGTTTAATACTATATGTACAAAATTTTTAGGTTGTAATAAGGCGGTCTGTGAAACTCCTCCCATCTGCATTAAAAAAGCTCCATCACCATCAAAGCAGTAAATATTTTTTTCTTGGTGTTCAATAGCTATGGCTATTGCAATTTGACTTGCATGTCCCATTCCACCAACACATAAAAAATCGTTTGAATGATTCTGCCCGTATTTTTCTCTTATTTCGTATATTTCTCTTGATATCATTCCTGTTGTTGATACTATTCTGTCATTGTCTGGAATATTTTTTAAGAGAATCTCTATTGCTTCTTCTCTTTTTAGTTGATATTTATTGGTATCTGATTTTATATTTTTGTATTCATCAAAAAAGTTTTTTGAAGCGATGAGAGCAACAGGTTGATTATTTTTTATCGTATAATTTACAGCATTGTCTATTGTTTTTCCTATTTCATTCTCGGTTAATTCATATGTTTTTATGCCTACTGTTTCAAAAAGGGATTTTGTTATTTTTCCCTGTTTTACATGCTGTGGCTCATCATCTGTATTTGGCTTACCTCTCCAACCGACTAATAAAATCATTGGAATTCCATAGACATCATTATCTGCAAGTGATATTAGTGGATTTAGTGCGTTTCCTATGCCTGAATTTTGCATATATACGAGAGCAGGATTTCCTGTTGCCAAATAATGTCCCATTGCAAGTGATATTGCAGAACCTTCACTATTTGCAGTAATGTGAGTAACATTTTTATTTTCACCTGAAGAAATATAAAAACAAAATTGTTTTAATAATGAATCAGGTACACCTGTAAAAAATGTTATTTTTCTGTCTGTTAAATATTTTGTAAATAAAATAGGATCCATCTACTGCCTCTTTTCCTGCTAATATTTTTTTCCCCTTCTTCAAAGAAGTGAAAAGAGAGAAATTGATTTTTGTTATTTTACCACAGAAACTAAAAAATGGCAAATAAATTGTTATATCGAGTTATAGAAATTTTTATTCATTTTTTTGTTAAAAAAGATGATTTTTTGTTAAATTTTTGTGCAATAAAAAAAATAGGGTAGTAGTCACTTTGCAAATATACCATAAAGAGAAAATAAAAAAACGAGCTATTTTTATAATAACTCGTTTTTTTATTTTAAGCATTTGCTATTTAAGCATTTGCTGGCTGTACGTTTTCAGGTTTATTCCCTTTGTCTTTCTTTTTGAAGATATTTCCAATATCATCAAGGATTATATACACACAAGGAACAACGAGAAGTGTCAGGAATGTTGATGATAGTAAACCACCTATGACGATTTTTCCAAGTGGTGCAAAGAACTCTGCACCTTCTCTTGTTCCAAGAGCAAGTGGAATCATAGCAATAATAGTTGCTGTGGCTGTCATAAGAATAGGTCTAAGTCTTATAGGACCAGCTTTTAAAACAGCTTCATTTCTCTCAATACCTTGTCCTCTCAAAACGATAATATAGTTGATCAAAAGAATTGAGTTACTTACCACGATTCCAGTGAGCAGAATTATTCCAAGCATAACAACCATACTGACTGGTTCTCCTGTGATTAACAAGGCTATTGATACACCTACGAGTTCAAGAGGCACTGCCATCATGATTGTAAATGGGTGGATAAAGCTCTCAAATTGTATTGCCAAAATAACATATACAATAAATATTGCAAGAGCGAGAGAAGTAAATAGGTCGCCAAAAGCATCGCCTCTGTCTTCTTCTTCACCACCGATTGACCAAGTATATCCATCTGGTAGTGGGTCTTTTTGGAGATATTCAGCCATTCCCATTACAACTTGGTTATTTTGATAACCTGCAGCAGCACTTCCTGTTATTGAAAGTGATCTCTGACGGCTGTCTCTTGTGATTTTTGAAGGAGCTTCATTTACTTCGACTTTTGCCAAATTTGAAAGAGGTACTGTCAAATCATCATTTATTCTTATTGGGATGTTTTCAATTTTTTCTTTTGTGTTTCTGTTTGTTCTTCCAAGTTGAACAGTTATGTCATAATCTCTTTCGTTTTCTTTGTATTTATTTACATCAGCGACTTGAGTTCCCTGTATGTATGTCATAGCTATTGATCCAATAGTATATAAGTTGATTCCATATTGTCCAGCTTTTTGTCTGTCAACAACTATTCTATATTCTGGTTTACCTTTTTTCCAACCTAAATCAAGTTCTGAAGCACCTGGTACATTTTTTGCAAATTTTTCTTTATATTCTTCTCCAAGTCTTGCCAACTCATCGAGATCATTTCCCTTTAAAATGATTTCGACATCACTTTTCTGACGACCACCCATGTCTATATTTGTTGTAAAGATAAGTCCAGGTATTTCTGCTAGTTTATCTTGTATTGTTTTTCTCATATCGAGAACATTTAATGTTCTGTCTTTTTTATCTTTGAATCTGAAAACAACGCTTCCACCAACAGCCTCAGGATTTCCACTTGAACCTTGGCTTGTTCCTGCTGTTCCTGTTATATATCTGTTGGCTTCAGCAAATTCTTTTTTCCCTATTTCTTCTATCATTTTTACATATTTATCTGTCTGTTGCAAGCTACTTCCCACAGGAGATTCAGTTGTAATTGTCATTATTCCCATATCCATCTTTGGTTGCATAGCAAGTGGCAATTTTGAAAATATGACTAAACTTGTGATAAATGCTCCAAGACCTATCAATATTACTATATATCTATTTGAGACGCTCCAGTGAAGAACTCCAGCATACCATTTTTCAACTACTTTGAATCCGTTATTGAACCAAACAGTTATGATTTTAATACCCTTTTTCTCTTCATGTATCATTTCAGCTCTTAATACTCTTGCTGATAACATAGGAATCAAAAGAACTGCGACTACAAGAGAAACTAAAAGTGCTGTCATGAATGTCATTGCAAGTGGTATAAAGTATTGACCTACAATACCTTTTAACAACAATAGAGGCAAGAATACAGACATTGTAGTAAGTGTTGAAGCTAAAACGGCAAGACCTACTTCTTTTGTCGCTTCTATTGCTGCCTGCATAGGTTCATATCCATTTTCAAGGAATCTGAATATATTTTCAAGTACGACGATAGAGTCATCTATAACCCTTCCTATTGCAAGAGTTATAGCACTGAGAGTTATCAAGTTTAGTGAATAATTTCCAAAATTCAAGACTATAAATGTAGATATTACAGAGATAGGAATTGAAAGACTTACAACAATTGTACTTCTGAATGTTGCAAGGAACATAAAAATAACAAAAATTGCCAAAACAACAGCTTCAATAGCCGTTTCAAATGTGGCATTTACAGATTTATTGATCATATCTGAATCTTCTTTTGTTATTTCAATTTTGGTTCCATTTGGAAGGTTTTTGTTTATTACGGCAACAGCCTCTTTAACAGAATCACAAACTTCATCAATGTTTGCATCATTATTTCTCATGATTTCAATGGTAACACAAGGCTCACCATTTACTCTTGTTATAGATGTCTGTTCTTTGTTAGTGTCTTTTATTTTAGCTATGTCTCTTAGAAATATACGCCTTCCGCCTGATTTGTCGATATATATATCTTTTAGTTCTTCTGGATGTATTACTTGTCCAACAGTTCTAACTTGAATCTGTTGATTTTTAGTTATTATGTTTCCAGCAGGAACATTGACATTTTCCTGTTGGATTGCTGTAACTACTCGTGAAGGAGCTATTTGTAGTTTATCTAATTTACCAGGATCTACTTCTACTAAAATTTCTCTCTCATAACCACCAGAAACACGAACAGAAGCTACACCAGCAACTTTTTCAAGTTCTTTTTTGATTCTGTCATCTGCAAGGTCTCTTAGATTTCTCAAGTCCATTGTTCCATACATTGCAAGTGTTACAATAGGACGAGAGTTTGGATCGATCTTGTAAATAGTAGGGTTATCTGCCTCTTTAGGAAGATTTCGCTTAGCTATCTCTACTTTGTCTCTGACATCAGATAAAGCTTGTATCATATCAGTACCGTAGTGGAATTCTGCAATTACAATAGAGACATTGTCTTGAGACCTTGAAGTAATCTTTTTTAGGTGTTCTACTGTTCCGACTTGGTCTTCAATTTTTTTACTTACTTGTTCTTCTACTTCAGAAGGACCAGCACCTCGATATGTTGTTACGATAGAAGCGACTGGAACATCAAGAGTTGGAATTAATTCCAATTTTAAATGCATACCAAAGTGTATTCCAAGACTTACTAATGCCAACATTATAACAGTTACAGCCACAGGACGTTTTACTGCAAATTCAAACATATTTGTCCTTCTCCTTTACTTACCTTCTTCGGTCGTTAAATCATTGTTTGGTAAATCTTTTTCGGTCTTTACTTCTTGGGATTTGTTTTTTGCTTCATCTTTAGAAGCTGATGAAGGACCATAGTCTGTCTCTTCTACATCTTCGTCATTTTGTAGTGTCTTTACTGATGTTATTATGAGTTTGTCATGTTCTTTAATTTCATCTTTTTCTGTAACACCTTTAGAAACAAGAGCTTTATCTTGATCTATTGCTACAACTATTACATTTTTGGCAACTGTTTTTCCGTCTTTGAGAATAAATAGTTTATATACATCACCTCTATTTATTTCATCAAGCGGTTGAAATTGACCAGGTTCTGCCTGTTCTGGAGTTCCCAAAATAATTGCTTGTTTAATTATGGAATCTGCAGGTACGATAAAACCTTCTGGGTTGTCTATTTCGATTTCTGCTCTTGTGTACATGCCTTTTTGAAGTTCACCTGACATATTGTTGACTTTTACTTTGACATTGAATGCCATTTGTGTTGAATCTACCTGAGGAATTATTGTGTCAACAGTACCTTCAAATTGTTTGTCTGGATAGGCATCTAATTTTAGATTTACTTTATTTCCAACTTTTACAGCTTCCATTTTACCTTCTCCAACTCCACCTTCAAGGTAAAGTTCAGAATTGTCTATCATCTTAAAGACTGGAATAGATGCACTGGCTACTACTATAGAACCCTTATTAACTGTTTTGTCTTTATATGTAATTACTCCGCTAAAAGGAGCTTTTACTTCACAATCATTTATACTTATTTCGATAAGTGCCACATTTGACAAAATTTGATTTATTTGAGCATCAATTGATTCTATTGTTTGAGTTGTTATATCTTTTTGAAGAGAATTTGCATTTGCAAGTCTTACAGCTTCATTTGCATTTTTGATCATGCTCTGTGAATTGTCATATTGTTTTGCATAAGTATTATATAAAAGTTCAGCGTTTTCCAAAGCCTGTTGAGAAACTGCACCTTTTTCAAAAAGTTTCTGTTGACGATCTAGGTCTATTTTTGCCTGTTTCATTCTAAGTTCAACTTCTGCAGAATTGGTTTGAGCTTGTAAAAGTGATTGATCTGCTTGATTTATTCCTACAGAAATACTTGACTCTTGAAGTTCGAGATTTAAAACAGATTGTTGATGTTGTTTTCTCAAGGCATCAACTTGTGCAAGTAATGCTTCTTTTTGGGCATTTAATTTGTCTGTGTTTAATCTCATCAATACTTGCCCTTCATATACAGTATCGCCTTCATCAACAAAGATTTCTTCAACTTGTCCACCTTCTCTTGGAACTATTGAAACTTCTTTTTCAGTATATAAATTTCCAGTAAATCCTATTGTTACAGGCATATTACCTTTTTCTATTGAGACGACTTGAACTTTTTTTGCTTGTTTGACCTCTTGTTTTACTTCTTTTTTTCCACAACCAGAAGAAAATAAGAGAAGTGCGGTACTTATAAAAATTATTGATAAAAATTTGATTTTATCTGCCGTTATTTTCATATTTATTTACCTCTTCTACAATTATTCCAAGTGAATATAACAAATTTATTTGCGTTCTTTCATAAGCACAATATGCAGATGATAGCGAGGAAAGTGCATTTAAATATCCTGTTGTTGAATCATCTAATTCAAGATATGTCCCAACATTTTCTTTATATCTCACAAGTGATATTAAATATGCCTCTTTGGCCATGTCTGTTGCTGCTTCTGCTGTAATCAATTTCTGTTTACTCTCTTCAACTTGAAGAAGAGCATCTTTTATTTGTAGAGCAATATTTCTTTCAAGAGCTTCTTTAGATAATTCAGCTTGTTTTAATTGTTCTTTTGCCTCATTCTTTTGTGCTTTTGTGTATCCACCGTCGAAAATTGGAATACTAAAGTTAATGGTTGAAGACAATGAGTAATCTTTTTTCATTGTTGTTTCATTTTGTCTTGTGTAGGAATTTACCCAATATAGTGAAGGAGTCATTCCTTTAGAGGCTAAATCGACATTTGTTTGAGCTATTTTTACTTGGAGGTCTGTTTGAGCCATCTCAATTCTATTTCCATATCCCAATAGAATTGCGTTTTCGAGGGTATATGGCTCAAGTGAGATGTACATGGGTTTTACCACATTTATTGTTTCTGTCTGTGGCATACCCATCATTTTTACTAAATTTGATTTTGAAAGATCGAGAGATTTCTTTGCTGTTATCAATGACTGTTCAGCATTTTTTACGCTTACAAGACTTGTGAGCATGTCATATTTTGGAGATATTCCCTCTTCATATTTTGCCTTTGCTATTTCAAGTTGTTCTTTTCTCAAAACTACGGAGCTTTGAGCTACGATATGAAGTCCCTCCAGTTCAAGTGTTGTCAAATAAGATGAAGCAACATTTTCATAAAGTTCTGTCAAAAGTCTTTCTTCGTCCATTTTTTGGGCAATATATGACAACCAAGCCATTTTTTTCTGATCTTCAAATTTGCCAAAATTGGAGATTAGGTAATTTGTACTTATTCCAACAGACCAATTCCATTCATTACCACCAGCAAGAGATGATACTGGTTGTGAATAGCTTCCCATGGCACTACCAGATACTGTTAGATTTTTTGCACTTTTTACTTCATCAATTACATAGGAGGCCTGCTTTGTTTTTGATTTTGCTATTTCTATTTCTGTACTGTTCTCTTCTGCCTTATGAAGTACATCATAGAAAGTCATTGTTTGACCATTTTCATTGTTAATTATTCCTCCAAAAAACACTGACAGAGCATCATAGAAATGTTTATCTTTTACATTTAGTAAATTTCCAGTCCATATCTCTTTTAATTTACTTTCAGCAAAAGATGATTTCTTTTCTTTTACTTCTATGGATGTTGTTTCTGGTTTAGTTTCTGTGGGAGTTTGTTCTTCTACTTCTATTGGATTTGATTCTTCCATTTTTATGGTAGTCGATTCTTCCACTTTTACTTCAGTGTTTGGTTCTTGAGCAAATATGCTATTTGAAGGAAATAATAACAATCCCATCAAGAGAGTTGCTGCAGTTAGATTTAACTTTTTAATCACTTTTTAAGTCCTTCGAAGTATAAATTTTGAAAGAATTGTTTAACTTCTTCTTCTTTTATTGTTCTATTTGAATATATTAATTCTTTTGTTAAAAAAAACATGAATGAAAACATATTTATTGTAACTAATTTGCTGTTTATTTTTCTGAAATATCCTTTTTTTATTCCTTTATCTATTACAGATGAAATTAAATTTGTTATTTCATGAACATGATTTTCAATTTCATTTTTTATTTGATTGAATGGATTTTTCATGAATTCTGATTGGACAATTTTCAATATATCTAGATGTTCCTTCTCTTTTAATGATAATAACATATAGTCTATTATATCCGAAAATTGTTCTAATGGATCATTTGTTCTGTTTATTATTTCTTTTAGTTTTTCTAAATTTTTAACTTGCTGTTTTTGTACTAAATTTATAAATAGATTTTCTTTATTTTTATAATAGTAAAAAACAAGTGATTTACTGACATTAGCTTCATTTGCTATTTCTTGTATAGAGGTGTTTGTTAAACCTTGTTTTGCGAAGCAAGATATAGCGGCTTTGGCTATAATATCTTTAGTCGTATCATTTTTCGCCATATTTTCCCTCCTTTCGCAAATATTTTTATATAGTTCATTTTTGACCGATTGGTTAATTATACAATATTGATTTTTATTTGTCAATTTTTAAATTAATATGTTTTTTTTGATTTTTTTTAATTTGGCTATTGACTAATTTATTTTTTGTGTGATATAAAATTTAAGAGAAAATTTAAAAATTTGAAAGGTGTTTAATAATTATGAGTATGAATATGAGTATGAATATTAATATGTTCCAGAATATGGGACTTATGGGTTGTTGTGGAAACTTTGGAATGTTCGGTGGTATCGGTGGTAACATTCAGATGATGCAAATGCAACAGATGATGATGCAAATGATGCAGATGATGATGCAGATGCAACAGATGATGATGATGCAACAGATGGGGAATATGGCAGGAAACTTTAATGGTATGGGCGGAATTCAAATGATGCCTTCATTCCCACAGTTTGGTCAAATGCCACAAATCGGAATGCCACAAATAGGTATGCCAAATATCGGAATGCCAAACATTGGTATGCCAAGTATCGGACAATTGCCATCTGGTGATATGTATGGTATTGGTACAATTGGTACTACAATTCCAATGCAACAACCAACAACATCTGAAAGAGTAGCAGGAGTTCTCGGTGGAATCGGTGGTGCTGTTGGTGGAGCTACTGGTGCAGTAGGCGGAGCAGTAACAGGTGCTGCAATCGGTTCAGCTATATTCCCAGGAGTAGGTACAGTAGTTGGCGGAGTTATCGGTGGAATCGCAGGTAGCAAAGTTGGTCAATTTATTGGCAAGACAGTTGGTGGAGTAGCTGGTGCAATCGGTGGAGCAGTAGTAGATGGAGCAAAGTCTCTTTGGAAAGGCATCAAGAGCTTATTCTAATTTTGGATTGATATAATTTGAAGTTTACAATAGCGGTAGATATTATTTCTATCGCTTTTTTTTATTTAATTTTTTTTTAACTATTTACTTTTTAAATTTTTGTGGTATATATTTATTAAGTAAAGTTTTTAAAATTTTTTATGGAGGTTTATTTAACCATGAGTAT
>JBGUKW010000038.1:0-6620 GCA_045114665.1 Candidatus Xenobia bacterium
TATTTTTTAATTCTTGTAATTTTGACATTATTTCTATCTCTTTGTATTCTGTAAAAAAATATTTTATACAACAATTTTAATATTTTAAACTACAACTTGCCTCTTTTCATCATCTGCCACAAATACTGCTGTAATTACTTTCTTAGTTGACTTGTAGGCAGAAGCATAATCTCTCGATTTTATCTGCTCCTCTCCTTCTTGTCTCTTTTTATCTACATCTTTTGATGTTGGAGCAAATTTAAATTCGATTACTACTACTAACTTATCCTTAAATGTTACAACAACATCAGAACGACCTTTGAATGTATGAACTTCTGCAAAATATGTTATTTTAGCACCACTTAGTAACATCAAAAATAATGAACGATACCAAAATTCATCTCTATCTTTATAATCATCATAAGGAACACCTTTTAATGCTTCATTAAATATACTTACAACCTGTGAAATATCTTCTGCTTCCAAAGATTCCCAAATATCATTACTAAATTCTGCATCGTCTTTCACATTGTAAAAATTTTCAAGAAAAAGTCTATCCATAGAACTTCTTACTTCTTCATTTGGATAGTCAAGAACAAGAACATTTCCCTTTCTTTCTTTTATAGTCAAATAACCTGCTTGATATAAAAAACTCTCTACACTTGTACTTTCTATTTCATGAGAATTTGTAAAACCTGAATATACTTTTTTTTGTATATACTCTTTGGGTTCTTTGATTTTATGTTCTTTTAAATATTTAGCAAGAAATGAAGGCATTGCGGAATCATACCAATAATTATCAAAATAACCTTGTTTAAAGAAATTTAATACCGAAAATGGATTATATAATCTTACTGTTCCATCAAAGGAAAAACCATCATAATAATCTTCTATTTTTGCAAGTAACTCTTCCCTATTTAGTGAATGTTTTTTCATTGGCTTTTTAAACCAATCAACAAAATATTTTTCAAGCTCATCTTGGGTATATCCAACTATATCGGAATATTCTTCGTCCATTGATATATCACTCAAATTATTTAAACTTGAAAAAACACCAGTTTTGCTAAATTTTGACACTCCTGTTAGCATTACAAATTTTAAATATGGACAACCTTTTAATACTATATAAAATTTACTAAGACTTTCTCTCATTTCTTCTGCTTTTTCTAAATTGTTTAGATTATCTGTTATTGGCTTGTCATATTCATCTATTAAAACTACTACTTGACCAAATTGTTTATATAATCTTATTATTAGATTAAACAACATTTTAGAAGCATCTATTTCAGAAGAGATACTTAAATCATTTAGATATATAAAATTTTCCAAATAATTTATAATAGAATCATTTAACTCTTTTTTATTCTCATAAGAGCCTAAACAACTCATATCTATTTTTATTACTGGACTTGGATTTTTAGCTTGTTCTTTTACCCATTCTTCGGCATATAACCCTTTGAATAATTCAGCTTTACCTTTAAACATTGCCCCTAATGTTGACAAAGTCAGTGATTTTCCAAAACGACGAGGACGAGATAGAAAATAACATTCTCCATTTTGTATCAGTTGTAATATTTGTTTTGTCTTATCAACATAAAGATAATTACCAAAACGAATTTTTTCAAAATCTTGAATACCTATAGGTAATTTCTGCATATATTTTTTCTCCTTCGATAGAAGGAGCTTAAATGCTCCTTTTAATATCCTCTCTCCTATTTCCTTACTATATTTCCCAATAACTATCTTGCGAATTATTATAACACGAGAAATAAATAAAAACAATATAAGAAAATAAAAACAGCCCTTGCAGATTTTTATTTTATCCACAAAGGCTGAAAAATTTAAAATATATTATTCAAGTTTTATCCACAAAGCTGGGCGAGCAACACAATTTGAATTGTAAACAAGTCTAACACTCGTGGTAGAACCATCAGGTTCGACAGTATAGATAGACCTATTATCATCATAATTATTAATATAAGGAGAACGAACAAACCAAGCACTACAACCATTAACTACAGCAACCCCCTGTTTTACTGCATAGTCAGTTGGTTTACATTTTCTTGCATCACTATTAAGCAATCCTTTAGCCTCAGCTGTGCTCAACAAAAATACATTATAATTCGAACGATTAAAATAATAATTATCACTGCCATCACCATTAAAAACAATATCTACAGGGACTATCTTACCTTTTTCGGTTTCATTAAAAGCTACATTGTAAAAATCACCATTTAGCCAATTACACATTTCACTATCTTTCCAAACATGAGAATCATCATCAAAACGCTTACGTTCAAGACCATAGCGGGATAAAATCAATGCTCGATTATTATCTGTATATACATCCAATATCAGCCATTTTATAGGAGTCTGATCTCCCCCTTCAATTGTCTGCTGATAACGACCCATTTCTATATAATCACCTTTACCAACAGTTTCAACTGTAAATAATGCACTATTTGCACTGCCATTTTCAAGAGATACTGTTACTGTTGTACTACCCTTACTCAATGCAGTAATTTTGCCATTTTCTACTTTAGCAATCTCTGGATCTTTCACATTATATCTAAGACCTTCTGTTACTGGTCTACCTTTAAGGGTAACAGTTATATCCTTTATATCCTCACTACCGCCTAATATAATAAATAACTTACTCTTTGACACTTCAAGAGTTGGCTTAATTACATTCACTGTGAAAGTTTTATCTTCTTCTGCATTATCGGCTTGTACTGTAACAGTTGCAACACCCACAGAAAGAGCAGTTATAAGCCCCTTTTCTACTCTTGCTATCGCTTCTGGCTCAACTTTATAATTTGCTGTTTCTGTAATATCTTCGCCATTTAGCCTAACAGTTATATTGTCAGTATCATCTACACTTAATGTAAACTCTGTTTGTGAAAGTTCAAGAGGATATTTTGCAGGTGTCGGACTTGGGTCAGGTGTCGGACTTGGGTCAGGTGTCGGACTTGGATCAGGTGTCGGACTTGGATCAGGTGTAGGGCTTGGATCAGGTTCCTGCTCTTCTCCATAGTAATAATAACTATATTGTTGATTGTTATTTGTAATCTGTTGTGGTAAATAGTAATTTGTAGAATTAGTAGTATCTCCACCGCCACCACCACAGGCACTTGTTATTATGGAAACAAAAAAAAGACAAAGTAATAAAAAAATAACTTTTTTCTTAAACATATCTTTTCTCCAATTGTTCAAATATATTTTCCTATCTATTCTATTTTGACGGAAACTCTCCTTTATAGTAAGTTATCACTATTTCCAGCTTTACATCACTATTTGTCTTTTCTCATCATCTGCAACAAATACGGCTGTTAATTTTCCCTAAAATAAATCTAAGTGTATAAAAATATTTTTATACACTTAGATTTATTTTAACTATTTGTATTACTGGCTACACGCTATATTTTGCTTTTACCATCTTCAAGAATACTTCTGTTATAACTGGATCAAATTGACTTCCAGCACCTGACTTAATTTCTGCCATAGCTTCTTTTAAACTCATACCTTGTCTATAAGGTCTATCTGAAACAAGAGCATCAAAAGCATCACAAATTGAAATTATCCTTGCCTTATATGGAATTTCTTCTCCACCAATCTTATCTGGATAACCTTGACCATTCCATCTCTCATGGTGATGTCTTACTACTGGCAAAACATGAGCTAATCCTGGGATTCCACTCAACATCTTTTCACCAATTACTGGATGTTGTTTGACAATTTCAAATTCTTCATCTGTCAATTTAGTTGGTTTGTTGAGAATCTCTTTTGGAATATAAACCTTACCTACATCATGTAAGAATCCAGCATCTTTTACTTCTTCTGTTTCCAACATTTCAGATAATTGTGCCTTCAATTCATTTGGCATTGAATTTAAATCAAAATTAAATTCTCCAATATCACTGAACATAGCACTTTGTTTTAATTCCATCAAGAACTGAGGATCTCTTATTCCAAGTTCTTGTGCCAATTCCGATGAAAGATCAATGACTCTTGAACTATGTTCATACATACTTTCATTTGAAGTCTTCATCAACATAAATATCAACTTGGCAGCTATTTCATTTCCACTCCAAATTTCTTTATTTGACTTCTTTAAAGTCGATTCCATATTTGTCGGAGCATGTACAGCCTTAGCAGAATTCTGTCTTTCTAATACAATAGAAGAAGTTTGAGAAGAATTTAATGACTGGTCTCTATCAATCCTTGCCTGTTGTGAATTAGCATCAGCTGTCATTTTTCCAGTAAATGCAGTAGGTGAATTTGTATTAGCTCCCTGATTTTGTTGTTGCCCTTGCTGTAAAGAAACCAATTTAGAATTCATTATATTAGTCTGTTTTGACATCTGATTAGTCTTATTTGCTTCTGACAAATTGTTATTTAGCTGATTAGAAGATTCCATTTCAGCCTGTTTTTTAGCAGATTCAGCATTATACAAACTTTGTTGTTGTGAAAAACTCATAAAATTGCGATTTGAATTATTTGATGAATTTCCTGAATTTTCTGAACCTCTTCCCAAATTTGCATTATCAAATCTATCTCTATCAGAATCAGACCTTGTGTTTTCCTTAGCTATATTTTCATTATTCTGCTCTTGGCGTATTTGAGGCTTATTAACTAAAGTACTTGACTTAGACATATTCTCTTGAATATTTAAATTATTTGTCTCATTAGGCAATTTTGCTTTTTCTGATTCTCTATACAAATTATCATTTGAAACTTTTTCAGGATTATTATTTTTCTCTCTTGCCTGTTGTAACCTATTTTTAAGTTCGTTCAATGATTTCTGACGACTTGAAATATTAGAAGATTTTGCCAAATCTTTTCCAACCCAATCTTCAAACTCTTCTGCAACATCTTCTTTCTTTACCTGAGAACCATCTAATGAATTAGATATTTTATTAGAAGAAACAACTCCAGCATTGACAGCATTTTTCACTTGTTCTTCAATTTTCTTTGGTGCAGGGATAACAACAACATTACTTTTATTAGCCTGTCCCTTTAGAAGTCCTGAATTAGCTTTGAAATCTAAATTTTTATTTTCAACAGGATTATTTTCTGTTGTCCCTACCTTATTTACATTAGGATTTGAAATAATTCCATTTTTTCCAATAACAACAGAATTTAATTTAGGCAATTTAGCACTACCTGTAGGTTCTATTGTTACCTCAGATTTAACTTCTGAATTAGTAGCCTCAGACTGTTTTAAAACATCATTAAATGAAACAGAAGTATTTTGCTGATATTTTACATTTTTCAAATCATTCTTATTTGAATTATTTAAAATATTTTGATTCTTATCAAAAAGAGAATTATCAGTTGAATTTGGCTTATTAAGCTCTGGCTTTACTTCTGTTTGTGCATTGTTATTGTTCACAGGAGGCTTCGGCAAAGCATTTGGCTGATTATTTCCAGTTGGTAGATTACCTACTGGAGGCTTCGGCAAGCTATTTGGCTGATTATTTCCACTTGGTAGATTACCTACTGGAGGCTTCGGCAAGCCATTTGGCTGATTATTTCCAGTTGGTAGATTACCTACTGGAGGCTTCGGCAAAGCATTTGGCTGATTATTTCCAGTTGGTAGATTACCTACTGGAGGCTTCGGCAAACCATTTGGCTGATTATTTCCAGTTGGTACATTATCTACTGGAGGCTTCGGCAAACCATTTGGTCTATTATTAGCATTACTAATAATAGTTCCCAAAGGATTATTGGGTTTTTGATTTGAAAAAATCGAATTATTTTGCTTTTTGCCAACAATAGAAATATCTTTTAATTTAGGTGCATCAGGCATTGTTAACTTACCAGACTTTTTACCATCAGTATAATCATTATTGACCATAAAACTAGGTGTTACAGTCTTGGCAATAAAAGGTCTTGATACAGTTGTTTTATTTCCGTCTTTAGGAGCATTCAAAAATGTAGGGTGAAGTTTCAAAAGTCCAGTATCTTCAACTAATTTTGGTTTTCCCAATATAATATTTGATTTAGGAGAAGGATTTTCTGCCTTATTAGTATTAGCAGTATTATTTTTATTCAAACCTTCATTTATATCTTTAAGCCTTGAATCACTCAATAACTGCTTATCATTTGACAATTCATTGCGATTTAAAGCAGTTGTTAACTTACTCTCTCTAAAATCTTTTGGCAATTCATTGCGGTCTAAAACAGTCGTTAATTTACTCTCTCTAAAATATTTTGGCATTTCATTGCGATCTAAAACAGTCGTTAACTTACTCTCTCTAAAATCTTTAGGCAACTCATTACGGTCTAAAACAGTCGTTGACTTACTCTCTCTAAAATCCTTTGGTAATTCATTGCGATCTAAAACAGTTGTTGGATTAGACTCTCTAAAATCTTTGGGCAACTCGCTACGCCTTAATATAGTTGTAGGATTGCTTTCTTGTCTCTGTTGTTGAGGCTCTGCCTGTCTGCTTCTGACTTCACCACCACGAGTTGATGTCTGCTGTTGTGGCTCAGTCTGTCTGCCTCTGACTTCACCACCACGAGTTGGTGTCTGCTGTTGAGGCTCTGCCTGTCTGCTTCTGACTTCACCACCACGAGTTGGTGTCTGTTGTTGAGGCTCTGCCTGCCTGCTTCTGACTTCACCACCACGAGTTGGTGTC
>JBGUKW010000039.1:0-7431 GCA_045114665.1 Candidatus Xenobia bacterium
GCTTGACCATCTGGCATTAATGCCTCTATTGTATAAGTATGATCCGCACCAGCAAATTTTTCACCTTCAGTTTTTCTACCTGTAAGAACAGGAAGAGCAAGGAAATTTTCTGCAAATTCTCTATAGACTTCCAACATTCTCTCAGTATGTTCTTCTGCTTCTTTTGCTGTTCTGTGAACAGTATGACCTTCCTGCCATAAAAATTCCATACTTCTTAGAAAAAGACGAGTTGTTTTTTCCCATCTTACAACATTACACCACTGGTTTATTTTTAGTGGAAGATCTCTGTAGCTTTTTATCCATTTTGCATACATACTGCAAATAATAGATTCAGATGTTGGTCTAACAACCAAAGGCTCTGTCAGATTTTCTCCCCCTCCTTTTGTTACAAGTGCAACCTGTGGAGCAAATCCCTCAACATGTTCTGCCTCTTTTGTCAAAAAACTCTGTGGAATGAACATTGGAAAATAGCCATTTTTATGACCTGTTTCTCTGAATTTTTTATTCAAGTAATTCTGAATATTCTCCCAAATTTCATATCCATAAGGACGAATGACCATACAACCTCTGACTGGTGAATAGTCAGCAAGTTTTCCCTTCAAAATTACAGATGTGTACCACTCACTTATATTTTCCGCTTTGTGTGGAATTTCTTTTACAAAATCATTTTCTTTATTCTTCATAATAAACCCCTATTGATGTTATAATGTTTTATTCATTATTTTCTTTTTCTTGTTTTAATTTTTCTTTATCTGGGAAAAAAATAACATCATTATTTTAAATTTATATTGTTAAATAATAATCCAAAAACAAGAAAAAATCAAGATTATTTTACAAAAAAAAATGAGGTGAAAAATAACTCACCTCAATACAAAAAGTTATAAACTACTCCTCCAAAAGGAGTCGAAAGGAGGGAAAATGCTAACAAATTTTTACCAATCAAACATTTCACCCAACAACCTACTTACCCAACGCACCTTATTATAATACTAAAATAATAAAAAATCAAGTGTTTTTGTTATTTTTATTTATTTTTTTTAGATTTTTTCTTTGATTTCTTTTTTGTTTTTTCTGGATTATCTTGAGAAACTTCTTTTTTCTCTTCAGATTTTGTAGATTCTACTGTATTTTCTTCTTCCTCAATATCAATAGCTTCTTCTTCCTCAATATACTCAGATTCTTCTTCCTTCTCTTCTTTCTTTAGTTCAACTTTAGATATCTTCTTATCTTCCTTAGCATCTTCTTTATCTTCTACAAACTTAGTAAGTTTATCAGAATCATTTATCCTCATCTTATAGAAAGATTTCCAAACGAAGAACAATCCAACTAAAACAAAAACTAAACCAAGTATATGAGCATGAGTTGGATTTAAAGCAACAGCTATCTCAACAGCAAGAACACCAAAAAGTGTTGTAAATTTTATTATTGGGTTTAATGAAACAGATGATGTATCTTTGAAAGGATCACCTACAGTATCTCCAACAACAGAAGCATCATGTAAAAGACTTGTCTTATCTTTAAGATCTACTTCAACAACTTTTTTGGCATTGTCCCATGCTCCACCTGCATTTGCCATATAAACTGCTGAATAAAGACCAAAAAGAGCTAAAGAAATTAGATAGCTTATAAAGAAGAAAGAATCAATACAAGCAAAACCAAGAGCAAATAAAAATACTGAAGCAAATATATTGATCATTCCATCTTGTGCATATTTTGTACATATATCAACAACTTCTTTGCTGTCTTTTGTTGATGCTTTTTCAGAAGTTTCATCCAATTTAATATTTTTCTTAATAAATTCAACTGCCCTGTGAGCTCCAGTAGTTACAGCTTGCATAGATGCTCCACAGAACCAATAGATTACAGCACCTCCTGCTATAAAACCAAGCAAATTTTGTGGTGCAAGTAAACTCAATTTAGTTGACAATTCGCCACTTCCAAAACGCTGTTCAAGCATCATAATAATCGAAAATATCATTGCAGTAGCACCAACAACCGCTGTTCCAATCAAAACAGGTTTTGCAGTTGCTTTAAATGTATTTCCTGCACCATCATTTTTTTCAAGATTATATTTTGCAACAGAAAATTTTGGTTCGAATTTATATTCTGCTTTGATTTCTTTTTCAATATTAGGAATATTTTCAATCAAAGAAAGTTCATATACAGATTGAGCATTGTCTGTAACAGGTCCATAACTGTCAACAGCTATAGTTACAGGACCCATACCCAAAAGTCCAAAAGCAACGAGTCCAAAAGCAAAAACAGGATAATATGGACCAAAGAAAACAGATAATCCTTGATTACTTATCCACCAAGCAAATCCCATAAGACATACAAGTATAATGCCCATCCAAAAAGCACTAAAATTACCAGCAACAATACCAGAAAGAATATTTAAAGAAGGTCCACCTTCTTTTGAAGCATTTACGACTTCTTTAACATGCTTTGATGTTGCACTGGTAAATACTTTTGTAATCTCAGGAATTATGGCTGCAGCAATAGTTCCACAACTTATTATTCCTGCAAGTTTTAACCAAAGGAATGGGTCTTGATAATCCCCCAATAACAAGAAACTTGCGAATATAGTTATAATAATTGCAAAACCAGATGAAAGCCATATCAAATTTGTAAGAGGTTGCTCAAAATCAATATCTGCTTCTTCTTTAAAAAATTTAGCAGATAAAAAGTTATTGACATAATATGCAAGTATTGATGTTAAAATCATCAAAAATCTTATTGTAAAAATCCATACTATAAAATCAGCTTTCCAATTTATTTCAGGTACAGCAAGACATATAAATACAATTAGTGCAACACCAGTAACTCCATAAGTTTCAAATCCATCTGCAGTTGGTCCAACACTATCTCCTGCATTATCACCTGTACAATCAGCAATAACACCTGGATTTCTTGCATCGTCTTCTTTTATCTTAAAGACGATCTTCATTAAATCTGCACCTATATCAGCAATCTTTGTAAATATTCCGCCACATATTCTCAAAACACTTGCTCCCAAAGATTCACCAATGGCAAATCCAATAAAACAAGCTCCTGCCGCTGTTGGATCGACAAATAGAAAAATAAATAACATTATAAGTAATTCAACACTTACAAGAAGAAGTCCAATACTCATTCCAGCACAAAGTGGAATTGAAAAAACTGGAAATTGTTTTCCCTCTAAAGAAGCAAAAGATGTTCTTGAATTAGCATAGTTATTCATTCTTATGCCAAACCATGCAACAGCATAAGAACCAGCCATTCCAATTAAAGACCAGAATAAAATGAATAGAGTTGTAGGAATTGACTTTTTAGATAAAACTGCAAAATAAAAAAACATGCAAATTGCAATTATAACCCAAATAGAAAGTAAAAATTTACCCTGTTTTAAGAGATATGTTTTGCATGTTTCCCATATAACATTAGAAACATCTGCCATAGATTTATGGACTGGCATTTTTTTTACTTGGCGATACTGTAAAAGTCCAAAAGCTATACCCAGTATTGCAACTACCAATCCTATATAAAAAATTGTGCTTCCTGAAATTGGTTTTTGTAAATTGCTCAAAAAATAAAACTTTGAATCCAATGCTAAATTAGGCAATACCAAATCCGCTTCAGAAGCAAACACCTCACCAATATTTAAAAAAGATATAAAGAGAGAAAATATAAATAGAAAAATATTACTAAAAAGATTTTTTTTATTATTTTTTATCAATATAACCTCCACAAAATTCAAGATATTAACTATATTGACTTCTTTTTATGTCTCAATAAATCCTTCAATTGATATTGTTTAAAGATAAGGATTATAAATTTTTTCATCTCCTATTTTTGTTGGACGCCCATGACCAGGAAAAACAGAAGTATCATCTGGAAGCACTAAAATTTTATTTCTTATTGAATTTATTATATCTAGGTGAGAACCACCAGGTAAATCTGTTCTGCCTACAGATGACTCAAATAGTGTGTCACCACTAAATAAAATTTTATTATCAGGCAAATATATAGATACACCGCCTTTAGTATGTCCAGGAGTTTCTAAAATTTTACATTTTATATCCCCTACCATAAATTCATCACCTTCTGAATACAATATCTCAGGAGGTGTTGGAGGCTGTTCCACATCTTCAAAACCAAACATATCAGTCTGCTCTTTTACATTTTCATAAAGTGGCAAATCCTTTTTATTTAAACAAACAGGAACATCTAATAATTTCTTAAATGCAGAAATACCTGCCACATGATCAAAATGACCATGAGTGCAAAATATGTATTTTATAGAAATGCCAAGTTTTTCTATTTTAGAAAAAATAAAATCTCCTCTTCCACCTATGTCAACAATAAATCCCTCTTTTTTATTTTCATCAGCTATAATGTAACAATTACAATTAACAGGACCAACAACAAAATTTTTAAAAATCATACTCCCTCTCTCCCATCTTATCTATTCTATTACATAACAATAAAAAAAATTTTAATATTTATTAAAAGCAATTTTCAAAAATATTAAGAAAAATAATAATATTTTAATTTGTGGTATAATTAAATCTGCACTAATTTTGAAAATTGCTATAAAATCATATAATAAAATCAATTATTAATTAACGCCTTGTGCTAGTTGATTCAAAAAATTAAGTCGATCGACTCTATTTAGAATGAGATGTGTGATCTATTTAATAAATTACTAAATTTAAATTAAGCGGTTGAGATTACTGCAATCGCCTAGCTCCATCGCAATGAAATTTCCCTTAAAAATTAAAAGAAGATATAATTACACCGTCAAAATAATCAGAATTATCCTTACAATATTTCACAAAATCTGTTTTTACCACTTTTCCCAAAATAGAATCAGCATGAACCAAATATTTTTTATTCAAAATAAAACCTTCATGTGAAATAACAACACCAATTTTAAAATTTTTCTCTCTTACAAATCCTACACCAAGTGCCTCTGAATTAAGTTTTTGCATAAATTTATCATCAATATATTTCATTGGAATATAATATGCAGAGACAGATTTACTCCATCTAATAGGCAATAGTTCTTTACCATCAGACTGTCTATTTAATGTCATTTTGACATTTTCTAAACATTCACTTGGCACTAAAGAAGAAGTTATATCAGAAAAATATTTGCATGAATGTAATCTGTCATAAGTAAAATGAATTCTATTTTCATATCTAACAAGATTTCCTGGACTTAACGGAGGATCATAATAGTTTAAATATTTCATCATATATCTCGCATTGTAACAGGTACATCTATTGGCAAGTGCAAGAGTAGTCAAAACAAAAACAGTACAATCTGTTGACTCAGTCGTAAAAATAGGTCCTCTCTCATCATCTTCTCCCAAAGGACCAAGCTTATAAGGTGTTCCTATTCTAAGTTCTGCTATCTTACAAACCCTATCTTCAAAAGAGATATTTTGCTTTAAAACAGGCTTTAATTTTTGATCAATTTGATTTGAATTCATTTTCCAAAATGGAATATTCGAAGACCAAGCAAATGTAATACAAATAAATAAAAAAACAAATGAAAATAATAATATTTTTTTCATGAAAAACCTCAAAATTTAAAATAAATTTCCGTATTCTGATCCACAGAATACCGCTAAAATATTAAATTGTTCAAGTAGGACATATTTTTACATTTTTTTCAACCTTAGCCAGTTCAAATTCAACAGAAGTTTCTAATTTTTCTGTTGCAACATAAGATTGTTTTGTACAGTCATAATATTTGTCGCAAAAAATGGCAATATCTTCATATATGGATTTTTCTTGAAATTCAAAAGAATTTATTTGAATTTTTTTTTCATCATCAAAAAAATGTAATTCGGTTTTATCAAAAAATAATCCATACAAAAACAAAAATAAAGACAATAAAAATAATAAAATTGAAAATTGTTTTTTACTCATAGTTTTATTTTATCATGTTGAAAAAAAAAATCAATACACAAAAAAAAATTAACTTTTAAAGGATTATTTCTTGAAATATAGAATAATCAAAATATTTAAGGGTGATTTGCATTAAAATTTGTCCACAAATTATGGATTTAATTAAACTGAAAATCACGCATTGCTTTTTTTTCGTAGGAGGATTTTTATGAATATTTATGTTGGCAACCTGTCATATGATGTAACAGAGGATGAACTCAAAGCCACATTTGAAGAGTATGGTCAGGTAACAACCGCAACCGTAATCAAGGACAAATACACAGGCAGATCAAAAGGATTTGGTTTTGTTGAAATGGCTGAAGCTGAAGGTGCAAAGAAAGCTATAGAAGCTCTCAACGGCAAAGAGTACAGAGGCAGAACAGTAAAAGTAAATGAAGCTCTTCCAAAACAAGACCGTCCAAGAGCCCCAAGAACAGGTGGATATAGAAACTAATTACAATTTTGAACAAATAAAAAATATGGCTGTGATTTGTATTCACAGCCATATTTTTTTATAAATTCAGACTTTTTTTTTATCAAAGTAGAAAGATTTTTAGAATAAACAAAATTTTTATTTAAATCTATGTTATGAAAAATATCAAAAAAAAGAGCTACAAAAATGTAACTCTTTTAATCATTATAATTTATATTTCGTTATTAAAAACTATTTTTCTGTTCCGTCGTAATAGACTTTGCTACCTTGTGTTGGAACACCTTTTACTGCATTGGTAGGAGTGAACATAACAAACTTGAAATCTTTGTTTGCTTTTGATCTGTTTACTACTTTAACTTTAACAGTTTCTGGAAGAAGAGTATTTGCTTTGTGTGGAACACTTACTGTTGCATTTGTCTCATCTACTCTGACTTTTCCAAATTCAACACCATTTGGTGTGTAGAAATGTACATCAAATCTTGCTCTTGAATCACCAAAATATTCTGTATACTGGATTGTGAAGAACTTTCCATTTGTTACTTCGAACATTTCTGTTTCAAAATTTGGAGGAAGATAGAAAAAGTTATTTCCCTCTGGATATACAGTTTTTGTATATTGTGTTGTGTATGCTGGAGAATGATAGCCTTTATCAACCTGAGCAGTAGCTGGAGTTGATGATGCTACAAAAAGACCTGCAACTAAAAAAGACAATACAGCTAATTTTTTAAGCACTGTTTTTAAATCTCCTTTTAAATTTTTTTCGTAGATTTAATTTTACTTAAAACTACAAATAATTATTGAAAACTCTGAATTCTGAAAATGCTATTTAGACAAAAATTCTTTATAAAAAAATAAAATCCTTCAATATATAAAATATGTTTTATATGTTTTTTGCTGAAGAAAATTTATAAGAAATCATTTTATAAATCAAAGAAGCAGCAGTAAATGAAGCATGGTTATTTCCATTGGCAGGACAAAGCTCAACTGCATCACATGCTACAACATTTTTAGTTTCAAAACACTTTTTTAATATGGATAAAATTTGATACCAACTTGGTCCACCT
>JBGUKW010000040.1:0-4339 GCA_045114665.1 Candidatus Xenobia bacterium
GAAAGCTGTTCGTAGTAATACGAAATGTGGTAATAACCGCTGTCGTTGAAGCAAGAAGCTCGGCTACTTGTAGCCGAGTAGTTCACATACAGCCGATCGATTTAATTTTTAAGTAAATCTAAGCCTCGCAATGACAAAGGGGCAGTAGATAGGCATATATTGGATAGTTTTTAGTGATTTTTTATTCACTTATTTTTAATCAACTCGTACAACAAGTTTATTTACGAAGATTATATAAAATAAAAAAATAGGGATGTAGAAAAATAAATATTTTTTCACAGCCCTATTTTTTTTGCTCTATGCACATTTACTTAAAATATGTTTGGTAATTTTTCCTTGTAGTTTTCTTCATATCTCTTTGCAAATTCTTCTGGTGTGAAGTTATGTTCTGCAGGTGCATCTTGTTCAACAACATAAACTGCTATTGTATTTGCAATTTTTGCTGTTTGTTCTATTGAAAGACCTTTTAAATATCCTGTGATTAATCCTGCTCTGAAGGCATCACCTGCTCCTGTTGGATCAGATACTTTGAGTGGTTTTGCAGGGGCAATTCTTGTTTCTCCATCTTTTGTAATAAAAACACAACCATCTGCTCCAAGTGTTTTTATTATTGTTTTTGTCAATTTGAGTAACTCTTCTTGCGTTTTTTTGGTCTTTTTCATTACCAAGCTGAGTTCATAATCATTCATTATTGTATATAAAGAGCCTGTTATACATTCAGTTAAATCTTCTGGAGATGTCCTTGGAATTTGTTGACCAGGATCATAAATGAATGGTATTCCTAATTCTCTACATTCTTTGCAATATTGTATCATTGCATTTGGTGCATTAGGTGATATTATTGCTATTTGGACATTTTTATAATCAATATCTTTAAATGAAAGCAATTCAGCATCAGCCATAGCTCCACCATAAAAACCAGTTATTTGGTTGTTATTTTGGTCTGTTATTATGAAACAACTTGCAGTATATTTTTCATCTATTTTTTTGACAAGAGATGTATCGACGCCTCTTTTGTTTAACCATCTTTCAAAATCTTCAAAATCTTTTCCTGCTGTAGCCATAATGGTTGGCTTATTTCCTAGTAAGGCAAGAGAATATGCAATATTACTTGCACAACCACCTTTCATTTTTTTCATATTGTCAACAAGAAAACTTATATTTATATTATTTAGTTGTTCTGGGTTTATATGTTCTTCAAAATATCCAGGAAATTGAAGTATATGATCAAATGCAAGTGAACCAGTTACTATTATTGACATGATTTTCTCCATATAATTTTAACTTATTAATTCGGAAACTAAATAATTTGAATGAACAACTTCTGTGCAGAAAATAAACCCAATTATTTAACAGCCGAGTTAATAACAAAATATTTTTCTTTATATTATATAAATTTTCCTTCTATTTATCTTTGATGTCAAGTTTATAGAGGATTATTTTTTGTATTTGATGAATTTAGAAAGGTGAATTTTTTGTATCTATTTTTTTGTTAAATTAATGGAGGTCATTTTGAATACAACAAAAAGAGTTATAATGCACACAAATAGAGGAGATATAACAATAGATTTGTTTCCTTCTATTGCTCCTAAAACATGCGAAAATTTTGTAGGTCTTGCACAGAAAGGTTATTATGATGGTTTGATTTTTCATCGTGTCATAAAGGATTTTATGATCCAAGGTGGCGATCCAAAGGGAAATGGAACAGGTGGACAGTCGATTTGGGGAAGACCATTTGAAGATGAATGTTCTCCTTCTCTTGATTTTTCTACTGTTGGACTTTTGGCAATGGCAAATGCTGGTCCAAATACAAATGGAAGTCAATTTTTTATAACAACAAGTGCCCCAAATACAAGACATCTTCACATGCATCATACTATTTTTGGACAAGTTGTAAAGGGTATGGAAGTTGTTAGAGCCATAGAGGATACTCCTGTTGATAGAAATGATCGTCCACTTGATAAGCAATATATATTGAATATCACTGTTCAATAATCTAAAAAAAGGAGAGTTTATGATGAAAAAAGTTATATCTTTGCTTCTTGTTTTTGTTGCATTATTTGCCTTTACTTCCTCTGTATATGCCAAATCTGCAAAAGCTAAACACCATGGACAAACAAGACACAAACAGCCTGTGAAAAAGCAGTCAGATTGGAGTAAAATTGTTGTTTTTGAGACAAACAGGGGAGATATTGAAATAAAATTGTTTGGTGATGTAGCCCCTAAAACTTGTGAAAATTTTGTTCGTTTAGTAAAAAAAGGTTATTATGATGGTTTGATATTCCACCGTGTAATAAAAAATTTCATGATTCAAGGTGGCGATCCTACTGGCACAGGAATGGGTGGAGAATCAATTTGGGGAGGTTCATTTGAAGATGAATTCAACCAAAATGTCGATTTCAGCTCTGAAGGTACTTTGGCAATGGCAAATGCTGGTCCAAATACAAATGGAAGTCAATTTTTTATAACAACAAGCGTTCCTAATACAAGACATTTACACATGCGTCATACTGTTTTTGGAAAAGTAATAAAAGGTATGGATGTTGTAAAAGCCATTGAAAATTCTAAAACAGATCAAATGGATAAACCATTGGAAAAACAGTATATAAAAAGAGCTTATATCAAAGATATTTCAAATGTCAAAAAGCCTAGACATCATCATAAAACTACTTTAAAAAAGTAACTGTTGTTCCTAATCTTTGGAGGTTTCTATGGATGTTATAGGAATGATTGTTTCAATTTTTTGTATGTTTGATCCAGTTGGTAATATACCTATAGTTATACCATTGGTCAAAGATTGTACCCCTAAAAGACAGCGAATTGTTATTTTAAGGGAATGTTCCATTGCATTATGTATAATTTTTCTCTTTCTATTTTTAGGTAAACACATATTAAATGGACTTGGTATCGAACAGGAAGCTCTTGCTATGACTGGTGGAGTTATTCTTTTTCTCATAGGTCTTGACATGAGTATGAGCAGTAAGAAACCAGAAGACGAAGTACCAAAGAATGATGAGAATGAACCTTTTATTGTTCCAATAGCAATTCCTTTGATTGCTGGACCAGGTGTTCTGTCAATGATTATGGTTATGAGTACAGAAGCTACTTCTGTTTGGCATGTTATAATTGCACTCTTGGTCGCTTGGACTGTAAATGTAATAATTTTACTTTTTGGTCAATTTGTTGCTAAATATTTGGGACATAGAGCTATGGAAGCTATACAGCGTTTGATGGGATTAGCACTTACTGCTATTTCCGTTCAGATGTTTATGAATGGATTTAGAACTTTTATGAGTACAATTCCAAAATAAATTTAACAATTTACGTAAATCCTATTTTTAACATGGAAATCAATTTTTGTTATTAATTTTGCAGTTAAAAAATTGATTTCCATGTATTTTTTAGGGTTTGCGTAAATTGTTGAAAGGAAAAAAAATAAAAATGAGTAATTATTATTATGATGACAATTATAATTATACAAAAGATGTTGAAGATGAAGTTGATAAGATTAGAGCTAAGGCTCTTAAATAGTTCAGTCGATTAATCCTAAAATTTCATGTGTAATAGACCCTTATAGTATTAATTCTTATTGTGATAGGCAATGGGATTATCCTGGAGCTTGGTATGTATATTTTAAATATCCAGATGGTATTCGTAAGGAAGCAGAATTGATAGAAAAGATTGTATCAAAGACATTAGATTATTTTAAGAACAAAAAATAGGTGAATAAATGTATAAGAAATAAAATTGCTATAATAAGCAAAGATAGGGAAAAATAATGATAGAGAACAGAACAGAACAGAACAGAACAGAACAGAACAGAACAGAACAGGTCTCTCTCCATGGTGTTAATTGGGAATTTATAGCTGTATTTTTACTTTTTGCAATAAGCTTGGCCGTCAGATTTAAAATTGCTGATTTCATTAAAATTCCTCTTGTTCAACCTGATGAATTTAGGTATTATCTTTTAGCCAAATCATTTTCCCAAGGTTTTGGAATGTCCATAAATGGTTTTTCAACCTTCTTTCAAAAAATATTTTATCCACTTTGTATAACTCCGGCCTTTTGGTGTAAAAATATATTTGTTACAATAACATCAATTTCTTTTATAAATGCATTCTTAGTATCGTCAGGTCTGTTTCCATTATATTTTCTCTCTAAGAAAATTTTGTCAGAAAAAAAATATATATTTTTAACTCTTTTAGTCTATGTCTTTTTTTCCGATCTTGCATATTCAGTGACTTTCATGAGTGAAGTGGCATTTCTTCCTCTTTGTCTTTGGTTGCTTCTTGTTTTTTACAATATTGTATCTTCAGATGAAAATAATAAAAGAAAATAT
>JBGUKW010000041.1:0-2617 GCA_045114665.1 Candidatus Xenobia bacterium
CTCGTATAAATTCAAATAAAGTTGATAATGTTCTTAATTGTTGGAGAGATTTTGTAGAAGAAAAGCAAGAGATTGATTTAGAGGATATTATAAATCAACACGGATTAAAGAGAGAGCCGACATTAAAATTAATATTTAATGTGTTTAAAAATGGCGAACTCGCAAGAATGGGAACATTTATTAATGATTTATTGCCAAGAGCTTCTCGTTTTGGCAATAAAACTTCAATAAAAAGAAAAGAACTAAAAATTGATGTTATGGAAAAGATTCAAGATTATTTTGAAAAATATATGAATTTAGGAGTAAATGCCTTTGATAAATTTTTCCAAGAAGAATTGCCAATGGTAGCGGAGAAAGAAACAGAATATAGAGTGTAGTGTAAAGGAGGAAATAAAATATATGGAATCTGTAATAAAGATAAATATGGATGAAAATTTAAGAAAAGATTTTGATAATATATGTCAAGAATTGGGACTCACAATGGCAACTGCAATAACTATGCTTGCAAAAAAAATGATACGAGAAAAGCGTTTACCTTTTGAAGTAAATTTAGACCCATTTTATAGTGAAAGCAATTTAAAAGCCCTTGATAAAAGTATTCAACAGATAAAGGAAGGAAAAATAGTTGTGAAAACTCTTGAAGAATTGGAAAAATTTGAAAATGATTAAGATAACTTTTACCGAACAGGCATTTGAAGAATATATTTTTTGGCAAAATCAAGATAAAAAAACTTTAAAGAGAATTAATAGCTTGTTGAAAGACATTGTTAGAAATCCATTTGAAGGAATAGGTAAACCAGAAGAATTAAAAAATAAATACAAGGGTTTTTGGAGTAGAAGAATTGATGAAAAAAATAGAATTGTTTACAAAATTGGAAATGAAGTGATTGAAGTTTATCAATGTAAAGGACATTATGAGGATAAATAAACATCGATAAAAAACTGACGACGAAAGACAGATGAAAGGAAGGAGTCGGAGGCTGTGAAAAAAAGTAAATAGGGGGCGATGTCATTGCGAGCCGAAGTCGTGGCAATCTAAACCACTTAATTTAAATTTAGTAGTTTATTAACAGATCGAGTAGAAATTGGCTAATTGAAAAATTTTTGCAATATATAATTTTCAAAAATACAGATTTTTTTATTTTTAGCAATAAGGCATTCACTTCAACTCCGCTTCGCTCTAATTCCGTTCATTGCCTTACAGCTACAAAATAAAAAATATTAAAGATGTATTGTATTTTTGAAAATTTTTACACAAAAAACACCGACGGACTGAAAACTAAACAACGACGAAAGAAAGGAAACAGACGATGACAAACAACGAGAGAGAAGAACTACACAAGACGATTTGGTCTATTGCTGATGATTTGAGAGGAGCAGTTGATGGTTGGGATTTCAAATCATACATACTAAGCACTATGTTTTACCGCTTTATTTCAGAAAATTTGACTAATTACATAAACAAAGACGAAATAGAAGCAGGGGATGAAAATTTTGATTATGCCAAGATTTCTGACGAAATGGCAGAGGAAATTAGAGATGAAATCATAGATGAGAAAGGCTTTTTTATTCTCCCTTCACAATTATTTTGCAATGTGAGAAAAAAAGCTCCTTATGACGAAAATTTAAATGAGACTTTGGAAAGGATTTTTCACGACATAGAGAGTTCAGCCAAAGGTTCTATGAGTGAATCAAATTTCAAGGGGTTATTTGATGATTTTGATGTTAACAGCAATAAATTGGGTAGTACAGTTGCAAAGAGAAATGAAAAATTAGTAAAACTTCTTGAAGGCATTGGCAGTATGAAATTTGGCGAGTACAAAAACAATGCGATTGACGCTTTTGGTGATGCGTATGAATACTTAATGGCGATGTATGCTTCTAATGCAGGAAAAAGTGGTGGCGAATATTACACCCCACAGTCTGTTTCTGAGCTTTTGACAAGATTGGCAATAGGCAATAAAAGAGATGTTAAGAATGTTTATGATCCTGCTTGTGGTTCAGGTGGTTTGTTGTTAAAAGCAATTAAAGTTTTGGGAAAAAATAATGTAACAAATGGCTTTTATGGTCAAGAAAAGAATTTAACGACATATAACCTCTGCAGAATAAATATGTTTCTTCACGACATCAATTTTGATCAATTTCACATAGCGTGTGAAGATACTTTGATAACTCCTTATTTTAGGGAAAATGAAGGCAGTTTTGAGGTTATCGTCTCAAATCCTCCATATTCTGTAAAATGGGCAGGCAGTGATAATGTCCTTTTGATAAATGATGAGCGATTTGCTCCAGCAGGTATTTTAGCTCCAAAATCCAAGGCAGATTTGGCATTTGTAATGCATTCTTGTTCTTATCTTTCAGATAATGGAGTTGCAGCTATTGTCTGTTTCCCTGGTATTATGTACAGAGCAGGAGCAGAGGGCAAAATTAGAGGTTATTTAGTTGACAGCAATTTTGTTGATTGTGTTATCCAGCTTCCAGAAAATCTATTTTTCGGCACATCTATAGGCACTTGTATAATGGTATTAAGGAAAAATAAAGTAGATAGAAAAATTTTATTTATTGATGCAAGTAATGAATGTGTAAAAGTAACAAATAACAATATTCTTTCAAGTGA
>JBGUKW010000042.1:0-30583 GCA_045114665.1 Candidatus Xenobia bacterium
AGAATAAATAAAAGAAGCAGTAAGAAATATCCGTGAGGATTTCAATTCCATTATGTGAGTATATTTAATCACATTTTGAGTAGCAGGTAAATTGTGAAGATTAAATTTTTATTGGCTATATCTCTTGTATTTCTTTTTACTGTTCCTGTTTTAGCACAGAATAATGCTAAGAAGATTTTAGATAGACTTTACTGTCCTTCTGGTCAAATGCCTGTACAAGATGCTGTTATAGAACTTGAGGAGATGTCCGCAGATGGTTCTACTGGAAAAATGTCTCTTTCAAGTAAAGATAAAATTTATTTTAAGAAGAATTGTAGAATAAGAATAGATGTAGTTATTTCTGATCCAGGTGGTCAGCTTGATGGAAGACAGATGACAATTATTAGAGATGGAACACATGCTTTTCACTATCTTTCAACAGGTCAATATCCTGTCAAGAAAAAATTGGACATACCAAGTGCTCCTTTAAATATGTTGTTTGGAGTTATGCAATACCCTCAAGATTCTGCAAATACATATAGTATTGTTGGAACAGAAGTTATTGATGGAGTAAAGACAGCTAAGATTAGTATAAAAAATGGAAGTTCTGAAAAAACTGTTTGGGTCGATCCAAAAAGATTAGTTCCTTTAAAATTGGAATTGGAGTCTCAAAAAGGAAAAGATAAGGTAAAGAAAACAGTTGTATATAAAGAAATTGGAATGACAAAAGATGGAAGATATATTCCAATGAAATTGGAAAAATATACAAATGGAACTCTAACTGAATTAATAGTTTATAAAGCCCTTGTGATAAATACAGATATAAATGACGATCTATTTACTCCTATGGAGAAATTTTTGAAATAGTTATGAAGAAATTTTTATTTATTTTATTCTCATTTTCATTATTGCTTACATCTATATGTTTTTCAAAAGATTATGAAGAATTGACTGACAATACATTCAAATCAGTCAAAAATTATGTTTCTTCTAAATCAAATAAAATGGATGTTGGAGTTGGTTTTTATCATATTGAGACAGGAAAAAGTTTTTATATAAAACCAAATGAAAATTTTCCTCTTGCAAGTGTATTTAAAGTTCCTATTATGATTTGCGTTCTTCAAAATATTGATAGAGGAAAATTGTCATTATCTGATAAATTAATTTTAAAGAGAAATGATCAGTGTGTTGGAAGTGGTGATATTCAATTTTCTTCATTAGGACAGTCATTTACTGTTTCAGATTTGATGTATAAAATGATTTCTGTGAGTGATAATACTGCTTCTGATATGCTTTGGAATTATATAGGATATAATGCTTGTAATGACTTAATGAGAAATATTGGTCTTACTGATAGTGATATATATATAGCAAATCGTCCTTCTTGGCTTTTATCTCTAGGAGAATACAGTAAGTTTAGAAATTATAACTCTTTAAAGATTGCATCTGTTTGGAAAAATATGAGTAAATCTGAGAAATTTTCTGCAATACAAGATGTTATTGAAGAAAATAGTGATTTGACATTGGCAGAGTTCCAAAAAATAGAAGACAATTCAGAAAATACAGGTAGTTATGAAACAGATGTAGTTGTTGCTGAAGCTCTTGACAATTTATCTACACCAAAGGAGTTTTCCTTACTTCTTGCAAAGTTATATAAAGGTGAGCTTTTGAGTAAATCTATGACAAATAAAGCTCTTGCGTATATGGGTTCTTGTAAATACAATTCAAGAATACCTGGTAAACTTCCAAATGGTACTAAAGTTTGGCATAAAACTGGAACTATTGCAGGTTGTGTAAATGATGCAGGTATCGTAAAATTTTCAGATAATTCTCATGGAGTATTGGTTGTTTTTATAAGAAGAATAAAACAGGGGAATTCTTCAGAAGCTACAAAAACTATTGCTGATATTTCAAAGATTATATATAATAATTTTTCAAAATAATTTGTTGAGAGGTTTAAAAATATGAACAAACTAGATAATAAGCAAGATGTAAAAACTTATTATTCTTATGAACTTGATGATAATAAGAAGATGATTAAATATATTAACTGGGGAGCTTGGTTGTTTTCTCTTATTGCTTTAGTTAGTTTTACATTTGTTATGAGATCGTTGGGAACAACAATTCCTATGATTATTGCTTTATCTTCCTTTTTAGTTTTTGGTGGTTTAGCTTTTTATGTTTGGGCTGAATACAAAAAAATGAAATCTATTTTTGATAGTGAACCAGTTGTTGCACATAGCTGGGGACTCGAAACTGAAACTGAAGGATTAAAATCAAATATAAAATGGGAAGATATGGAAAATTTATCATCTTCTACTATTAAATTTTGTATTTTATGGAATTTGACTAAATATACTTTAAAATATAAGAGTGGCGTTTTTTTCTTTTACGACAATCTTGAAAATGTAAAATTTCTTGAAAATTTCATAAGAAAAAATATGAAGGCTGTTATTGATAGCCAAAATGAAATAAAATGGACTAAATAATCATGGATAAAAAAAATTCTAAGATAAATATTCTTTCTCTTCTTTTATTGATTTGCGTATCAATTTTTTTAACAGGTTGTTTTGGTACAGATAATAAGAGTAAAAAGCAAGTTGATCCTCAAAAAACAACAGAAATAAAGGTTGAAGACACAAAAGAAGTTGCAACTAATATTAATACAACTCCAAAAGTTGATACTAAGGAAACGACTCCTGTAAAAAATGTAAGTCTTTCAAAAGAATTAGTAGTTTCTGTTTATTATGCAAGCACTAAAGAAGATCCAGATGGAGTAAATCCAGAAAATACATATCCTTCAGAAGTTAAAATTTCTGCAGACAATAGAGAAGATGTTGCTAAAAAAGCACTTGAAATCTTGATTTCAGGACCTAAAGACAATGAAAAAGATAAAGGCTTTTATACATCTATTCCGTCAAATACTTCTGTAAATTATGTGAAATTTAAAGATAATAAGGTTATAGCAGACTTTTCTAAAAATCTCAATTCTGGTGGTGGAAGTTTTGATATGACTCAGAGAAGATCACAAATTGAGAATACTTTGAGAAGTATATATCCTGATAAAGATGTTGAAATTGCTATATCTGTTGATGGTTCTGAAGAACAGGCACTTCAGCCTTAAGATATTAAATTGCGGAGAATTTGAAAAGTGAAATCTTTAACTAAAATTTTATTTTTGTCTTTATTGATGATTATTATTTCAAATGGCATTTTGTCTGCAGATGAGATGCTTATTCGGAGATTGGGAAATACAGGTAAAAAAGTTGGTATATTAGGAGTTAATGTAGGAACTTATGAATTAAATGATAAGTCTGCATTTAAAAAAGCCCTTAGAGAGGGAGCAACTTTTATAAATTCTTCTCCATTTGTTGAAGGAAGTGAAAAATTTATAGCTGAAAATTTAACTCCAGCATATAGAGAGAGATGTCTTTTAACAACACATTGGAAATTGGATTTAAATGCTTCTGAAGATACTTATATTAGACAATTTTCTTCAAGTTTAAAAAATTTGAGTGTTGATTTTATTGATTGTGTTATTGTTGATGATATAAAAGAGACTAAATATTTACAAAAAAATGATATTTTTAATGCTTTTTATAAACTTAGAAAACAGGGTAAAGTCAAATATATTGGTGCACATGTCAAGAAGACTGAAAAAGATTCTCTTTCAAAAGTTTTGAAATATGTCATTAAAAGATGTGATTATGATTTTATAGTTTTTGATTATAATACAAGTAATTTTAATGAGATAAAAAATTATATTGATTTATGTGGACAACTTGGAAAAGGTGTCATAGCTGTTGGAACCTTAGAAGATAGTTTAAAAAATGAGGAACTTGCTCGTAGAATTGCTGGTAGAAAGAAATTATCTCTTGACTCTGCTCTCATTCGATGGGCTGTTAATTCTACAAGTTGGCTTTCTTCTATTTTAATTCCTGTAAATGATCCAAAAGTTGTTGAATCAGCTATTGAAGGAGCTGTTGAAGAAGAAGATACAAATGTATTTGGACTTTAGTTATATGTTTTTTATAAAAACTATTGCATAATTTGTAAATTTGTGCTATTTTTATATAAAAATACTATTTGTTTTGTAAATAATGAATAATCAATATTTTTTAAAAAGGAGACTTAGTGATGGATAATAAATCAGGTCTAAGTTTTATGTGTGGCATGCTTTGTGGTGCTACAGTAGGTGCTGTTTTGGCAATTCTTTTTGCTCCCCAGTCAGGAGAAGAAACTCGTGCACAACTTAAAGAAAGTGGAGAGAAGTTTTATAAAAATGCAGAAGTAAAAGTAAAAGAATTTGCTGAAAATGCTCCAAAAGCAATAAACGATGCTGTTGAACAAGGTAAAAAGGCAATAAATGATGCTGTTGAGCAGGGCAAAAAAGTTATTGAAGATAGCAAAAAGAATCTTGAAGATGGTATAAGTAAGACAAGAGAGCGTTTTGCTGAGATCAAAAAATCTGACAATGTAAAAAATTAGTTTGAGGTTTTTATGGATATAAAGGTAGATGTAAAAGAGGGCGAAGGCTGTAATATTCTTAATGTATGTGGTGATGTAGATGTTTATACATCTCCTAAAGTTAAAGAATCTATAAATGCTTTAATTGAAAAAGAGATTTATAATATAGTAGTAAATCTTGAAGATGTAAGATATGTTGACAGTACTGGATTAGGTGTTTTGATAGGTGCTTTGAAGAGGGTAAAAGAACACAATGGTAATATAGTTCTTGTATGTACAAATCCTCAGATAAAGAAGATCTTTCAAATCACTGGACTTGTCAAAATATTTAGCATTTTTGCTAATAATGAAGATGCTATTGGAGCATTGAAATAGACTGTGGTGTTAAATTTATTTTTTTGAAATTTAAAGAGCAGGCAGAAAAGTTTTATTTTTTACTTTTTCTGCTTGCTTTATTATTTAAGAAAGATTATGTGTTTTAAAAATAATTTTAAATTATATACAATATTTTTTGTTTTATTTTTTGTTCTATTTTATTCAGTATCTTTTTCTGAAAATTTATCTTCTTTAACAGGTGTTAGATATAGTAAGTCGCCAGAAAAAGTTAGGATTGTATTTGAATTTTCTGATAAAGTAGATTGTCATTTTTCTTCGACATCTTTTCCAGAACCAGCTATAAATGCTGTTATAACAGGAGCCTTGATTTCACCTTCTGTTAAATCTAAAATAAAAGAATCTTCTGATAATCTTTTTTTAGGTCTTTCGATATCTAAAAGAGGTTGTAGGTCTATTTCTGTAGATATAGATTTGAATTATCCAATTTCAAAAGATAAGGTAAAATTAATATCTTTGAATGATTCTGGAAAAAATAGAATTGTTTTTGATTTATATAGAGATTTTTCTATTAAATACAAAACAAAAATTTCAAATGACATTACATTGAATACAGAAGAATCTGCAAATTCGAATGGATATTTGATTTTTAATGATCTATCTGTAAAGGCTTATCCGAAAGGTCAGGCTTATTTTGATATTTCTATGGCTTCAGGAGCTAAGGGAAGGGAAAAAGTTACTGATGCAAGAAAAAGAAATGCCTGCATTGCTGCTGTAAATGGTGGTTTTTTTGCTTGGGAAGGTGGAACTCCTTTAGGTCTTGTCTATAGGTATGGAAAATTGATTGCTCCACATGTTTCAAGAAGACCACCTCGCACTTGTTTTGGCATTCTTATGGATGGAACTCCTATAATTGACAAAATCACTGCAAAATCAGGAAATATATTTAAATCTGACGGAAAGCCTTTAAATAATGTCGCTTTTGTTCTAGGAGGAGGACCAAATCTTGTTTCAAATGGTTGTACAAAAATGACAGCAGATGAAGAAGGTTTAGGTAAAGGTGGAAATGATATAACACATAGAGCAGGAAGAACTGCTGTTGGTACTGACTATTCTGGAAATATTCATTTATTTACTGCAACAGGATTCAATGATAGCCATAGTGAAGGAATGAAGTTAATAGATTTTGCTTCAAAATTATCTTCAAATGGAATAGTTAATGCCATGAATTTTGATGGCGGTGGTTCTTCAGCTTTGGATATTTTGGGCATGGATGTTTCAAAACCAGTTGGAGTTTCTCGATATGAAAGACCAGTTGGAAATTTCTTATGTCTTTATTCTAAAGAGAAAATGCTTGCTCCTTATGTCATTAAATTGTTAAATAGTGATAAAAAGGATATTAAAGCAGATGGGGTTGATTCGGCTTCTATTTCGATTTCTGTATCCTATGCAGATGGTACACCAGTTGAAGATGGAACTTATGTTAAAATTATTCCTTCTTTTGGAGAATTTCCTTTTTTTGTAAAGACATCTTCTGGAAAAGCTGATTTTAAAATAGGAAACACAAAAAAGTGTGGTAATTTTTATGTATTTGCTGTTTGTGGGCTTTCTGCAGAAAAAATTTTAAATGGCAGATTTATTGCAAGTAAGCCTTCATATTTTGAAATGACTTCGTCTTATAAAAAAATGGCTAATGCAGATAATTATAAAGTTGATTTTACAAGTGAAGATGAATATGGAAATAGAATTACAGAAGGAAAATTTAAATTTGTAATATATGATGAAGATAATACTTCTGAGTTGTATTCGAATGAATTAAATCTTCCTGCTACTGGATCGATGTCTTTTTATGTTGATAAAGAATTTGCAGGTAAAACCGTTTCTGCATTAAATGAATCTGGTAATGTTATAGCAACATGTGTTCTTGTAAAACCATTGGAAGTAAAGCCTATTGAGATTAAACCTGTTGATTCTGGAAATGGAGAAAATAAGGATAATAAGGAAAATTTAGATAAAGAAAATAAAGATAACGAGAATCTCGATAAGAAAGATGATTTAGATAAGAATAAAGATGAGAAAAAAGACGACAATAAAGATGACAAAGATTCAGATAAAAGTGATATAGAGTAAAGTTAATTGGTAGTTTACCAACACGCTCTATTTAAATACAAGAAGGATTGTGATACCATGAAAAAGATATTTTTAGTTTTTAGTTTTTTTGTTGCATTATCTTTTCCTGTTTATGCAGGTAATGGACAGACAACAGTAAATGTGGATACAAAAAATCCAGTTGTTATTAAAATTCCATCTTTGAAGACTGAGGTAAAAGACGGAGATAAAAAAGATACCGAGGTAAAAGACGGAAATAAAAAAGATACCGAGGTAAAAGACGGAGATAAAAAAGATACCGAGGTAAAAGACGGAGATAAAAAAGATACTGAGGTAAAAGACGGAGATAAAAAGATTGAATCCTCAACAAGTGATGATTTTGTATTGCCACCTTCAGGAACTTCATTGAGAAGAGCTCAGGCTTTTAAAATTGTTGAAAAAATGAAAAATGTAAATAAAGGACTTAAAGATTATACTTGTCCTATCAATGCAAGTGTAAAGACAAAATATTCTTTTCTTGCAATTCCTTTTAATTTAGAAGGTGATTATTATTTTAAAGAGCCTGATCACTATAAAGTTGAATTTAAAAAAGCTCCTGATTTTCTTTCTAAATATCCAAGTGCATTTGGTTGGAGTTTGCCAGATCCAAATAAATATACTATGAAAATTTTTGATGGAGATGGTGATTTTACTGATTGTTTCATTTTAAGAATGATACCTATAGAAGGTAGGGGAGACCTTCAAAAAATAGATATGTATATAAATAGAACGACTTGGTTATTTCCACGTCAAATTTATACATATCAAAATGGAGGAGAAGTTGACATAAGATGTTCTTACAGAGATGTTAAGGGATTTAAATTGTTTGGAAGTATGGAAGTAGAAGCTAATTTTCCAAAGATGGGAATTAAAGCAACTGGAAATGCTTCGTATGGATATTATAAAATAAATACAGATCTTCCTGATGAAATATTTATTGATAAGAAGAAGTAAATAAAAAGAGTATAAATAAAAAAGTTGTGTATTTCAGATTCCATTGAAATACACAACTTTTTTTATTTTTCAACTGTTACTGTTTTGGCGATATTTCTGAATAAAAGGGCTGAATTATCATTACTACCATTACATGTCAGTTTTATTTTGTTGTTTCCATTTTCAATAAAATATATGTGAATGATGTTGTCTTTCTCAATTCCAACCAAACCTGATATTTTGGGAATATCTTTTTTTATTATAATTTCTGTCAATTCTATATTTTGATTTTTATATTCATCTTTTACTTTTTGTTTTGTATCTTCTATTTTTGTATTTTCGTCATTTATTTTTTCTATTTCTATTTTGTTTAAATTGTCATTTGATATAAAAATATTTTCATTTTTTGTAAAATCTTGAGGAATTGTTATTATTATTTCCTCTATTTTTATTTTGTGTTCTTCTTGTTTATTATTGTTGCAACCAATATTTATAATACATAAAAATAACAAGATAATTGTAAGAATATTTTTATTTAATTTATTCAATTTGATTTTATCCTTTCTTTTAGAGGTTTTGAGCAAAATAAAAAGAATATTTTTATAATTTTATTTAGAGCGTGTTGGTAAACTACCAATTAGCCAATTTTTATTTATAAGTCGTCAATTCCGCTCCTTTCTTTTAGAAAGGAGAAAAAATACTGGAACGGAAATAGAGCGAAGCGGAGCCTAGAGTGAATTACTTGTACATAAAAATTAGCGTAGGCAGAAAACTAACAAGTTAAATAGGCAAAGATAGAGTTTACCAACACATCCTAATAAACTCGTTCTGCTAGTTTATTTTTTATCTATTTAGTAGGTGAAAAATAAACTAGCACAAGGTCCTAATTTAGACTATTATAATGGATGGTGTTTTTATGTTTATCGAAAAGACAAAATTAGACGGCGTCTTGATAATCACTCCACAGGTTTTTGGGGATTCAAGAGGCTGGTTTTTTGAAAGTTATTCAAAGATAAAACTTGAAAAATTGGGATTGATTTGTGATTTTGTTCAAGATAATCATTCAAAATCAGGACATATTCATACACTTAGAGGACTTCATTTTCAAAAAAATCCTAAAGCACAGGCTAAATTGATTAGATGTGTCAGAGGCAAAATTTTTGATGTAGCTGTTGATATTAGAAAATCTTCTCCAAATTATTTGAAATGGATTGGAGTTGAGTTAACTGAGGAGAATAAAAAACAGCTTTTTATACCAAAAGGTTTTGCTCATGGTTTTTTGACTCTTGAAGAAAATTGTGAAGTCATGTATAAAACAGATGAATATTACGCTCCTGAATGTGATTGTGGAATACGCTGGAATGATCCTGACATTGGTGTTGATTGGAAAGTTGATTCCCCTGTTTTATCACAAAAAGATATAAATTCAAAATTTATTAAAGATTTAGATGTAGGATTTTAACTCTCAAATTGAAATTAGGTGTAAAAAAACTTTTACACCTAATTTCAATTTGATTTTTATACTATCTTTTGGCTGACATTGCTCTATTTACTATAGCCATTGCTTGTTTGACTTTTGGGTTATTTGGCTGTATTTTTGCTGCAGCATCGAGATATTTTTTAGCTTTGAACAGTTCTCCCTTTTTGGCAAATCCATATCCTACAATATAATTTAATTGAAAATTGTCTGGATGCATTGATATTGCCGTTGGAAGTTGATTTACTACCTTGTCAAAATTCCCTGTTGCTACAAATATATTTCCAAGTATTAGCCATGGTCTCAAATCATTAGGTTTTGCAATCAATGCTTGTTGGCACATATGTTCACTACCTGAGTATTTTTTTTGAACGAAGAATATCTGTGCTAACTGGAATAGAGACTGAAAATTTCTTGGATCAAGTCTTACTATTTCATTTAATGCTTCTACTGCATCATCTAATTTTTTTTCTTTTACAAGATTTACTGCTCTTCTTTTTAAGGCTGCAATAGCTTCAGAATCAGTTGTTATATTCATTTGTAACCCCCAAATTAAGCCATAAATATATTTTAGGTATTATATTTGATAAAGTTTGTCAATTCCCTTTATTATATATTATTTGAAATTTTTAATGAAGATAGATAATTTCCTATATTTATAAATAAATATGGAAAATTTTTTATTTTAAAATTAAAATGTGTTGCTAAGTCAATATATACGAAAGGAGCTATATTTTTTGTGTATGGCAACTCTTTATATTGTGATTTTCCAACTTCAGGCAAATTTTCTGAACCGAATAATTCTATATATTTTTTCTTATATATTTCTATTTCTTTGGTTTTATTTTTTTCCATTGACATCAAAAGTAGGTTGTATATTGTTTCTTGGTATATCTCATTTTGATTTGATGCCTTTATAAATGCGTTATATGCTTCTTCTGGTCTTGATAGTTTATATAAAATAAATCCTAAATTGTTTAGAATTTGTGGTTGATTTTCATTTTTTTCTAAAGACCTTTTTATAGCTGTCAATGCATCTGAATATTTTTCAAGAGAAACTAAAGATTCAGCTTTTCCATTATAAGATTGATAGTCATTCTGATTTTGTTGAATACTTAAATCATAACATCTTACTGCATCTCTGTATTTTCCTAAATATTGTTGACATCTTCCACTTTCACGCCATAAGATTGGATTTTCTGGCATTACACTAAGAGCTTTATCAAATAAAATTTTTGCTTCTTCATATTTTTTCATTTCGATAAAACATATACCCTTATTTGTACATGCTGAAACACAATTATTTTGAAGTTCTATTGCTTTGTTATAGCTGAACATTTCGTCATTTAGTTTATTGGTTATTCTCATCATTAAACCCCTTAAATTCCATATTTCAGGATTAGATGGGTTTATAGCAAAGGCTTTGTCTATCTCATTTATACATTCGTCTATTTTATTTTGTTGTTTAAATATGATAGCTCTTATAATATAGATATATTCATTCCTTAAATTTGTGCATTTTAATTTTTCAGAACATATAATAGCTTCATCATATTTTTCAATATATAAAAGTGATATTGATTTATATAGCAAAGCATAACTATTATCAGGTTCTATTTCAAGAACTCTATCAAAATATTGTATAGCTTCTTCGTAGTTTCCAATTTTGTTCATTATCAGACCAGAATTTAGATTTGGAATTACTGCTATTGGTATGATTTCAAGAGCTTTTGAATAAGCCCATATAGCTTCTTTGTAAGATTTTTTTTCTTTGCTTAAAACATAAGCTCTTGCTTCCCACAATGAATAACTATTTGGATTTTCTGATACATAGTTGGATATGATTGCATTTATATCTGTATCTTGGTCTTTTATTTGCAGTAAAGTTATTATTTTATAATATATTGTTATTGTAAAATATTCAAATCTTGTAGTTATTTTGTTGAAATATTCAATAGCTTGTTCTGCTTTTTTCATTTTTGCTAATATTAAGCCTTTGAGCAAATATGACATGTTTAATGAAAGATCATCAGGACCTTCTGATTCTGGTTTAAATGATTCTATTTTTGTAAGAGCTGCATCATAATTTTTTTCGGCCATGTCGATATAAATTGATAGTAGTTCAGCATCTTTTGAGGAGTTATTAAATTCAATAAATGAATTTAGTGCTTTTTTTGCAAAGTCTGTTCTTCCTGTTACTAAATTTAAAAGGCTTACTGTCAATATTTCTTCATTTTTTTCAAGTGATATTCTGTCAAAAAAAGGTAATAGAGTAGAAGCAAACATTCCTGCTTTTCTATCACACCCTATTTCTTTTAAAATTGAAATGATTTTTAAAACAGCTTGTGTTGAGCGTGGACATATTGATACTATTGTCATGAATGTGTTTAATGCTTCATATTTATAGTCTATTTTGTCTTCGATAAATGCTTTTAATAACCAATATTTTACATCTATTCCAGTTCTCGCTATTGCTTGTGGAATTAATGTTAAAGCTCCTTTATAATCTTTCATTTTTATTTTGCAAAGTATTATTGAAAACCAAATATCAACATCAGCCCATACTCTTTTTATTATTTTTTGAAATTCTTGAAGCGATTTTGTATAATCCTGTTTTTCCATTAATTCTAATGCTTTTGAGTATGCTTCAGCCGTATGTTTATTTGATTGTACAGTTTCTATTTTGCCCTTGCTTTTTTTTAATTTTTTTAATAGGTCTGCATAAATAACAGATTCTGTTTCGAAATCAGAAATATTGTATTCATCAAGTAATTGTATGCAACTTTTTTTATTTTCTTCAGTAAGTGTTTTGTCGCCTGAAATTTTACTCAGTATGTATAATCTTCTTTTTATTATGAAGTTATTTATATTTAGATTTTGTTTGTATTTTTGGATTGTCAATTCAAAATCTTCAAATACATTTTTGTTTGTATTTCTTATTTCTGGGTTTGAAAACCATATTGCTGTCTGTTCTGTAAATATTTTGAGCAGAATTCCTCTTTCATTTATTATATCTCTAAATTTTGTGATTATTGGATCGTTTTGTAAGTTTTCAGGAAGTTTTATAAAGAAATTTAGTGCTTCATTGTATGAATGTATTGTTATTGCCATGTAAAACATATATTCAATAGATTGTATTGAATTTGGAGCAAGTTTTACTGATTTTTTGATAGCTCTGAATCCTTCTTCTGTATTTCCACTTTCATAATAACATATTGCTTTTAGTAGATATACATAACTATTTTGATCATCTAATGCCATTATTTCATCAAAATATGTGAATGCTGTCCTATATAATTTCATCTTAGACATGGACATGGCAAGACTTATCATAGATTTAAGTGATTTAGGATTTAATTCAAGGCATTTTTTAAATGATTTTATTGCCTCCATGTGGAGGTTCATTTTTTGTTTTACATTACCCTGATTAAACCAAGCAATTTGATATCTTGGATTTGATTCAATAGCTTTTGTATAACAAGTTAGAGCGTCAAAATATTTGTTTTCTTTCATCATTATGTTGCCCTTGTTATTCCAAGCTACTGCATTTTTTGAATTTATTTTTAATGCTGTGTCATAGTGCTTTAAAGCAGTGTTTGAATCTCCAACTAGGTCATATAGAGAACCCAATTTTAGCCATATATCTGCATTGTTTGGATTTAATTTTGAAGCTGTGTATAAATAACTATGTGCTTCTTTATATTTTTTGTTTGACATGTATAATAATCCCAAATAGTAGTATGCTTTTGAATTATTTGGGTCTGTTTTTAATACAGTTGTTAAATCTTTATATGACTCATTATATTTTCCTATAACTCTGTAGCATTCTGCACGTTCTGTAATAAGCTCTAAATTTTGTGGATATAAACTCAATGCTTTTGTAAATATTTCTGATGCTTCTGAATATTTTTCCAAAACCATTAGGGATTCGCCTCTATATTTCATTTTTTCGAGAGTTTCTCCAGATGATTTTGAAGAACCTAAATTATATGGTTCAAATCCGAGTGCTGTACATAGTTTTGTGAATGTCATTAGTATTTCACTGAAATCATTGAATCTATCTTCTGGATTTTTTTCGAGACATTTTAGGGCTATTTCACCTAATATATCAGGGAGATCTTCTCTTTCATTACATGGATTTTCAGGAATTTCGCTTATATGACCAACAATACATGCCTCAAAGTCTGTGTCTCCAAAAGGTGTTTTATTTGTTATCATTTCATATAACATACAGCCAAATGAATATATATCTGTTAATGTATTTGCTTCATTGTCTCCTGTAAACAGCTCAGGAGCCATGTACGGAATTGTCCCTCCTATTCTTGAACCTTTTCCATCTCCATTTGTATCTCCGATAGTGTTTTTATTGTTTTGTATTCCTAAGTCTATGTCTATTACATTTGAAGACATTCCTGCTATTGATTCTTTATTATTTAAATTACTTGATTGTATATTTGTTTTTTGAAATTTTGTTATTGAATGCTTTTCGTTTTCATCTTTTGCTTCAGAATATATTTTACAAAGACCAAAGTCAGTTATTTTTAAAATACCATCTTCTGTTATCATACAGTTGGAGGGTTTTATGTCTTGGTGTACAACTCCCAATGTTTTATAAGCATAAGACATGCCTTGGCAGAATTGTAATGAGAAATCAAGTATCTCTTCAAGATTGAGTTTTTCATGTTTTAAAATAGCTTCAAGGTCTGTTCCTTTTATATACTCAAGAAATATATATGGTTTTCCATCGAATGGTTCTACTTTTATGGCTTGTACAATATTTTGGTTCTCTCCAAGTCTTACCCATATTTCAGCCTCATGGTAAAACATTTTTACAACTGAGTCATTCCACATGAATTTATCTTGGAAACTTTTCATAGCATATATGTGGTTTGTTTCTACATCATTTACAATATATACTATTCCCATACCGCCTTCAAATATGTTTTCAATTTTGTACTGATCGTTAAATATATCACCTATTTTTTTGTTTCTTTTGGCTGATAAGTCTTTATAAGATTCTTTTGTTGTTTCGATTCTTTTTATAAGTTCATAAGCATCATCAATAAGTTCATTATATGGGTCTAAGTCTATTGTTTTAAACAACATGTCTTGAGCAGATATCTCATCTCCACCATGGTCTAATAGGAGCCTTGATAGATAAATATAAGCATCTGGACAGTTAGGCATAAATTCTATAGCTTGTTGATATATACTGCTTGCTTCTGAAAATTCTTCTAACTTTTCATATATCATTCCAAGTTCTGTATATGTTGTATATGTTGGATATATTGAATTTGCCTTATTCATTATATCAATAGTCAATAAAAGGTTACTCATTCCTAAGTAGCACATGGCAAGCCAGTGATATGACCAACGGAAATTTGGTATGGCTTCTATTGTTTGAGTGAAATAATCAATAGCTTTAAAATAGTTACCTTCTGTAAATAGCTGATAACCATATTCAAATGAATCATACCAATTAAAATCAAGTGTTCCTAAATGATTACCTATTTTTTCTGTTATTTCTTTGTTTATCTCTTTTATTGGGGTTATTCCACAATAATTTTGAAGCATTTCACAAGCTTTATCGTTATTTCCCAACTCAAAATATAAATCTGCTATATATAAATATATGTTTAAAGATACAACTTCATCTATTTTATTTTCAGAAATCCTTTTGGTTATATCAAGAAGTGAATCTAAGGCATTTTCATTGCGATTCATAACTCTACATATATCAGCTTTAAATATATATAAATCTATATATCCAGGATCTACTGAAATTGCATCTTCGACTTCTTTATAGGCTTTTGAAAGAATAAAATTATCATCTTTATTTTGTGAATAAGATAAATATAAATCCCTTGCTTTGTTAAGTTTTATTGTTACATTTTCTCTTTTTTTCCTTAATGTTTCAAGTTGTCTTTCAAAGATTATAGTTAATTTTTCTTCATTAATTGTTGTTATTTTTTTCTTTTCTTCAAATTTTTCTGTACTTCTTATTTTAAAAGAGTAATTTATAAATAAATGTTGATTGTCGAATTCAGGTAGATATTCTACATTTTTATTTTGTACCATATTGTCTGTTGGCCAATCTATAAATGCCTTTTTAGCTTGTGATACAAATGTATTTACGACTTTCAAGAATTTTAGTTCATTTTTAACTATTGATTGGTTATCTAAAAAACTTTTAAAATTAAAAGATGAAGAATCTATCAAAAAAGATTCTTTGTACTCTTTTATAAAGAAAATAAGATTATAAGGAGGATTTCTTCTTTTTATTTTTCCACATATTACATGAGTGACATCTTCCCATTTTACATTGATGGTTTTATAGTCATCTGTTATAGAAAGGAAAAAATCATTTGAAGTAATATTTAAAACTCTTATTGGAGCGAGTACATTTTGAAAATTCATTTTTTAAATAAAATCCTTCATAATTTTTGTTTATGATATTAAATATTATTTTATAGTTATTTATTTTTCCTGTTTTTTTCTTATAAAAAGATTTTTCAAAGAATTTTTTCTATAAAAATATATTTTTTTATGTTATATTTTGTTGTAAAATTAAATATTATTAATATAATTAGTTGTGCTAGTTAATTAATATTTTAAAATCTGTCCAAGAAAGCCACTATTTTCTGAGCCTCTCAATGACAAAATGGCAGTATAAAGGCATATATTTGATAGTTTTCGACAATTTTTTATTACTTATTTTTTTTGAATCAACTAGCACAACGAGTTAATTTAAGAAAATGGACGGGAATTCTCGGCTACTTTTATCTGAGATGAAAGTCCGTTATTTTTTGTAAAAAAGTAAAAATATATTGAAGGAAAAAGAGAAACTAATAAATAAAAAGATTATATAAAAAGAATGTCTCATAATGTTATATGAAATTTTTCATATGACATATATGTTGATAGGTAGGGATGGAATAGCCCGAACTTGGTGAACAAAAAAATTTGTTACTCCATAAGCTTGTGGAGATGGGGGAAAAGCTCTTCGTAGCAATACGAAATGTGGTAATAACCGCTATCTATGAAGCAAGAAGCTAGGTAACTTGTTACCTAGTAGTTCACTCTATTCACCCTATGGTTAAAATTTTATATATTTTTTGGAAGGTGATTCGATGACAAACTGTAATTGTTGTGACAAAATCGTCTATGCATTTGAAGAGGGAGATGCTTCTATGAGAGATATCCTTGGCGGTAAAGGTGCAAACCTCGCTGAGATGACTAAACTCGGTTTCCCAGTTCCTCCAGGTTTTACAATTCCAACAACAATGTGTGTTGAGTATTACAAACTTGGAAAAAAAATGCGTGATGGTTTGATGGACGAAGTAAAGAAACATATGGAAGCTCTTGAGAAAAAGATGGGTAAGGGCTTTGGATGTGCTGAAAATCCTCTCCTCGTATCTGTTCGTTCTGGTGCAAAGATTTCTATGCCAGGTATGATGGATACAATTTTAAATCTTGGTCTAAATGCTGAAACAGTAAAAGGTCTTGCAAAACTTACAAATAATGAAAGATTTGCTTATGACGCATACCGCAGATTTATCCATATGTTTAGTGATGTCGTTCTCGAACTTCCTAAGAGAAATTTTGAAAACATACTTGCAGAACACAAGGAAAAAGCTGGAGTAAAGGAAGACTCAAAACTTTCAGCAGAACAACTTCAAGAAGTCGTAAAAGACTATAAGGCTTATGTTCTAAAAGAAACAGGCAAAGATTTCCCAGAAGATGTAATGGAACAATTAAGACTTGCTATTGAAGCAGTATTTCGTTCTTGGAATACCCCAAGAGCTGTTGTATATAGAAACAAAGAAAAAATATCTCACGATTTAGGTACAGCTGTAAATGTACAGTGCATGGTCTTTGGAAATATGGGAGAAGACAGTGCAACAGGTGTTGCTTTCACAAGAAATGCAAGCACAGGTGAAAAAGTTTTGACAGGTGATGTTCTCTTCAACGCACAAGGTGAAGATGTTGTTGCTGGTGTAAGAACTCCTCTTCCACTCGAAGCATTAAAGGACAGAGACCCAGAAGCATTTGAACAGTTCAAAGACATTGCTGTAAAACTTGAAAAACACTACAGAGATGTACAGGATATGGAATTCACTGTTCAGCAGAACAGACTTTTCATGCTCCAGACAAGAAATGCAAAGAGAACAGCTCTTGCAGCTGTAAATATTGCTGTTGATCTCTGTAATGAAGGTCTTATCACAAAAGAAGAAGCAGTATGCAGAGTTACACCTGCACAGATCGATATGCTTCTCCACCCATATTTCACACCTGAAGCAAAGAAAAAAGCCGTAAATGACGGTGCAATGATTGCTAAAGGAACAGCTGCATCACCAGGTGCTGGTTGTGGTATGGTAGTATTTGAGGCTGAAGATGCAGTCGCAATGAAAAAAGAAGGCAAGGAAATCGTTCTAGTAAGACCTGAGACATCTCCAGATGACGCTTCTGGTATGGCTGTTGCAGAAGGTATTTTGACAAGTACAGGTGGACCAACATCACACGCTGCACTCGTAGCAAGAGGTTGGGGTATCCCATGCGTAGTCGGTTGTGAAGCTATTAAAGTAGATTTGTCTTCTAAGACATTCCATGTCAAAGTTGGAGATACAGATAAAGTCTTCAAAGAGGGAGATTACATCTCAATAGATGGAGCAACTGGTGAAGTATTTGAAGGAAAGATTTCAAGAGTTTATCCAGATGAATTGATTCCTGCAGCAAAACAGATTCTTGAATGGGCAGATGAAGTAAAAGAACTCGGCGTAAGAGCAAATGCTGACAATCCAAAAGATGCAAGAAGAGCAAGAGCTTTGGGTGCAAAGGGTATTGGTCTCTGCAGAACAGAACATATGTTTATGGAAACAGACCGTCTTCCAATCGTTCAAAAAATGATCATGGTAGCTGGTGAGGCAGAAGCAGGAAAGAGAGTTCTCGATCGTCTTGAAAAACAACTTGCTGAATCTGAAGAGAGCAAAGCTGGAGAAATCAAAGAAAAAATTGAAGCACAGAAGAAGAAAATGGAATCTTCATGGAATGTATATATGGAGACACTTGGAAAACTTCTTCCTGTACAGAGAGGCGATTTCGAAGGAATCCTCGAAGCAATGCAAGGTTACTGGGTAATCATAAGACTTCTCGATCCACCTCTACATGAATTCTTACCAGACATGGAAGAAACATTGACAAAGGTTGTCGAACTCAAGACAAAGAAACAGTTCAAAGAGCTCTCAAAAGAAGAAGTTACAGAACTTGCTGACAAAGAAGTCCTTCTTGAGAAACTTCGCTCAATGCACGAAGCAAACCCAATGCTTGGTCTCAGAGTTTGCCGTCTCGGAATCGTATTCCCAGAAATCTACAAAATGCAAGTCAGAGCAATATTTGAAGCAGCTTGTGATCTAAAGAAAAAAGGCGTAGATGTAAAACCTGAAGTCATGATCCCTGGTGTTGGAATAGTTGGCGAAATGAAACTCAACAGAGAAATGGTCGATTCAGTAGCTAAGAAAGTTATGGAAGAACAGGGCATAACTGTTGAATACAAAGTAGGAACAATGGTCGAACTTCCAAGAGCAACTGTAGTGGCTGACAAACTTGCTGAATATGCACAGTTCTTCTCATTTGGTACAAATGATTTGACACAGACAACATTCGGATATAGTAGAGATGATGTCGCAAAGACATTCGTTCCTGTATATATTGAAAAAGGCCTCTTGAAGGTAGATCCTTTCCATCAGCTCGACAGAGAAGGTGTTGGCGGACTTATGAAGAACGCTGTAAAAATTGGAAGAGAAGCAAATCCAGACCTCGAAGTAGGTATCTGTGGAGAACATGGCGGAGAACCAACATCTGTTGAATTCTGTCATCTTCTCGGTTTGAACTATGTAAGTTGTTCACCATACAGAGTTCCAATCGCAAGACTTGCTGCCGCACAAGCAAAAGTAAATAACAAAAAATAGTATAAAATAATAAAAACTGCACTGCTAAATATTTAGTCAGTGCAGTTTTTTATTTTATACTATTTTATTATGCTTTTACTTCTTCTGTTGCAGTTGCTTTGTTTAGTTTACGCATAAGTCTTGATTTCTTACGAGCAGCTGTGTTTTTCTTTATTATGCCTTTAGCTTTAGCTGTGTCAATTACTTTGTATGCTTTGCTTATAAGGTCTTTAGCTTGCTCTGTAGAAGTTTCAATGGCAGCTACTGCTTTTTTGACCGCTGTCTTTATAGCACTTTTAGCTGCTGTGTTGATTCTGTTGCGTTTTTTAGCTTGTTTAAGTCTTTTTTCCTCTATAGGTGTTTTCTTTTTTGTATTCTCAGCCACTATAGATGTCCTCCATTTAATAAAATAAGATTATATAATTTACTGTTCGCAATTATTATATTCATTATAACGAGTATTAATTGCCTAAAGATCTTACATATTATATCATGTCTTTTTTTTTTATGCAAGTTTTTAATAATTATTTTCTCCTAATTCTTTACTGAAGGATTGAAAGGAAATAACAAAGAATTTGTATAATTTGTATAAAATATATTATTATTATATTTGTATAATATTTTTTTGTAATTTTGGGGAGAAGAAATTGAGTCTTATTGATAGTTCTAAGTTTTCTTTATTTTCATTTGAGAATAGTAACCTACTTATTGGCTACTGTGGAGGAATATATAATTTAAATTCAGATTTTGCTAATTTCATAAATAATGGAACTATTGAAGATTTGAATTTAGCAGAAAAGATGAAGTCAGAATTGAAAAAAATAGAAAAATTAGAAATATCGGCAGATGATATTCCACCCATGCCCAGTAGAACATTGAGAGCTTTATGTCTTAATGTTACTTCTGCATGTAATTTATCATGCATATATTGTTTTGCACATGGTGAGGGAAAATTATCAGGGCACATGACCTTGGAAACAGCTTTGAAATCATTGGATTTTTTACTTGAAAAAAGCAATCCTGAGGCAACACTTCAGATAGACTTTTTTGGTGGTGAACCTCTTTTAAATTTTGATATGATTAAAAAATTTATTTTAGAGGCAAAGAAAAAAACAAATAGAGTAAAATTTACATTGACGACAAATGCTGTTCTTTTGACTGAGACTGTACTCGAATTTTTAAATTCAGAAAATGTTTCCCTTATATTAAGTCTTGATGGTGATAAAATATATAATGATTTAAATAGGCCATCTTCTACTGGTGAGTCGGTTTGGAATAGTGCTTTTACAAATATAAAAAGAGCTATTAAATCAAGAAATGGCGATTCATATTATGTAAGAGGAACAATTACGCCAAATACCATGGATATTGTAAAAACATGTCGTTTTTTTGTTGATAATGGTATTTATCGATTTTCTTTAGAACCCGCAAAAGGTAAATCTACAGACTCATGGGCAGTTAAACATGAACATTTGCAAGAACTTTGTAATAAATATGAGGAACTTGCTAAATTTATTGTTGAAAAAAGAAGTGAAGGCTTGCCTATAGATTACTTTCACTTTAACATATATCTAGATTCTCCGCTCTGTTCTCCAAGAAGGCTATCAGGATGTGGTGCTGGGGTTGAATATATTTCAATAGATCCAAATGGAAATATATTTCCATGTCATAGACTTCATGCAAAAGAATTTTCAATGGGAACTGTTTTTGAAAAAAGTGAAAATTTTGATAAAATAAGAGAAAAATTTGAAAAAACAACTCTTTTTGTTAAGTCAGCATGTAAATCTTGTTGGGTGAGATATTATTGTAGTGGTGGATGTCATGCCGATGCATGGCTAACTAATAATAATATTGAAATTCCAGCTGAATATGATTGCATTCTCCAAAAGAAGAGAACACAATGTGCAGTTTGGACATCTGTTACAGGAAAAGAAAATTAATTTGCAAATCCAAAACAAAATAAATTTGTTTTGAAAATTTGAAATAATATTATAAGGAACTTTATTTTAAATTGAGATAAAATTAGTTGCTGGTTTAGAAAATTAATTGCCAAATTAAAGTTTTCTGCGTTAAAAATTAATTTGCATATTCAAAACAAAATAAATTTGTTTTGAATATTTGAAATAATATTATAAATTTTTTTTGAAAAAAAATATTTTTTGTGTTACATTTACAGGCAGTATATAAATTTACTGCCAGTAATTTGTTTTAAAATTTAAAAAACATATATACCGGGAGGCTTGGGTAAATGCCAAAGTTTGTGTATGAAGCCACTGACTCGAGGGGAAAAACAGTTTCTGGTATTGTAAACGCTCAAAGTAAAGAGCAAGTTTTAAGAGATTTACGTTCTCAGAAATACAATGTTAGGTCCATAAAAGAACAAGGCGGTGGAGCATTAGAAGATGCTGGAAATATATCTTCTCGTTTTCAACATGTAAGTGTTTTTTCACTTGCTATTTTTACAAGACAATTTGCAGTTCTTTTTAATTCTGGAATGTCAATGCTTAGAAGTCTCGAAGCTTTGATGGTTGGAGGAGAAAATGATAAGCTGACAAGAACTATTGAGCAGATGACAAAGGACATCAAGGCTGGTTTTTCACTTTCGAGAGCTTTGTCAAAACATCCAGATGTTTTTTCTCCCGTATATATAAGTCTTGTAAAAGCAGGAGAAATGGCTGGTGCTTTAGGCGAGGTTTTAGACAGATTGGCTGCCTTGATGGAAAGGGATAATGCACTTAGGAAAAAAGTTTCTTCTGCAATGACTTATCCTATATTTGTCTTGTTTTTTGCTGTAATTGTTGTTTTTGGACTTGTTTTGTATATCTTGCCACAATTTATGACTGTTTTTGAAGGTCTTGGTACGGAACTTCCAATTTACACTAAAATTCTTATGTGGTTAGTCAATACCGCATTGAACCCTGCATTTATAGTTGTATTTGTTCTTTTGATAAGTGTTCTTTGGATTTCATCTAGTTATTTTCTTAAAACTCCAAGAGGTAGAAAATTTAGAGATACAGTTATTTTGGAACTTCCAATTATTGGACCTATCAATAAAAAGACTGTTATAGCAAGGTTCTGTAGAACATTGGGAACACTTATTTCATCAGGTGTTCCAGTTGTTCACTCTCTTGAAATTGTGGGAAGAGCTGTTGGAAATGAAAGAGTTTCTGATATGCTTGGAGATGTAAAAGAAGGACTTAAAGCAGGTCTCCGTCTTTCACAGCCTATGATGGAAAGCAACCTATTTCCACCTATCGTCAGTAACATGGTCGCTATCGGTGAAGAAACTGGAAGTCTTGCCATGCTTATGGAAAAACTTGCAAATTATTTTGACCAAGAAGTTGAATATGCCCTTTCAAGTTTTGCTTCAGTCATTGAGCCTATCATGATTTTAGGACTTGGTGGTATAATAGGTTTCATACTTTTGGCAGTGTTCATGCCTATATACTCTCTTGTTTCAAATTTCTAAAATTTTTCGCAAAAATATTCGATTTTTTAAGGAGGCTTTTATATGAAGTATCCAAAGAACAGAAAGAACAATCGTGGTGTCAGTATTATCGAAATAGTTGTCTCTATGGTTTTGATAATGCTTGTCATGCTTGTTTTGGCTTTTGTATATCCAAATGGTAGAAAAGTTACAGAGTCAACAGACAAAAGAACAAAAGCTACAGAAATTGCAAAATCTATAATGGAAGAAATACAGTTGATTCCATTATTACCTAAAGCTGTTGGAGCGGAAACAGCAGGAGATGAATTATTTCATTATTCATTGGTAAATGTAAATGGTGACAAGACATTAAATGACCTTATTTCTAATTCTGATTTGATGAAACGTTTGAAGTGGCCATATCATCAGCTGTCATCTAATGGTTGGGATGCTATTTATGATGGAGCGGCTCCAACAAGTCCAGTATGCCCTTTCTTTATTACTAATAATAATAATGCACAGGCAGGTTGTATTGCCAACCCTTCAAGACCTTTTTTCATTTGTACTGACAATGGAACAGTGCCAATTGGGATTGATGTATCACCATCAAGTGATACAAAGTTAGATGTTACTAGAATTAATCAGATAAATCCAATTATTGCTACTGTAACTGTAAATGTAGCTTGGGGAAATAATGTGAATGGGCGTTGGCATTTTAGTTATATAAGTCTTGTAAATACAAGAACTGAAAATATTTATTAAGGAGTAAAAAAATGAAAAAATCGAGATTTGGTTTTACTCTTATGGAATTGATGATTGCTTGTGTTTTATTTGCAAGTTTAAGCATTGCTGTTTATAGTGTTTTAAAAAATGCCTTGGATTCAACGGTGAGGCAAAAAACACAACAAAATGCCAATGACAATGCTAAAAACATCATGTCTGCTATAACTGCTGATTTAAAATCGTCTTCTGTTATAAATTCAAAACTTAATTTAGCTAATTATAGTAATGGAAATAATGGTTATCAATATCCTTCATCTGTTATTTTTCCTACAACCTCTCATTATTCATCTGCTGATACTATAAATCTTAAAAATACAGATAATGTCAATGGTCTTGGATTGTTAAATCCTGGTAATACTAAATATGAAAATGACGATGTAGGAGCTAATAATAAGATTTTATTTTATTCACAGAGATATGAAGGAGCTAATTTTATAACTGAACTTGTTGAATATTTCGTAAAATTAAATACAACAGATAATACTTGTAGTCTTGAAAGAAGAACTTGGATTTGGGGTGGTAGTGATACGGGTGGTAGTGATACAGGACATGTTGGGGCAGATGGTACTTGGCTTGGATTAACTTGTGCATCTCAAAGTGGTGGTTGGTCTTCAGACAGATTTAACATCGATTTTGTTGATACTGATTTTGGAAATGTACAACCTTATACATCTACAACAGTTTGTGCTTTACCAAATACAGGTGATTGCATATTATTATACACATCGAGAGCATTTGATGATACATATAGTCCAAGAGTATTAGCTGCAAATCAATATAATATCAAAGTTATTGTTTTTCAAACAATTAAAAAATTTGATACATTGTATGGTATAAATACAACGAATAATGCACATGGTAAAAATAGTTCAAATCAAAATGAAAATATTTTAAAAATAAAAGGTGACTTTTTTAAATTATTTACAAAAGACCTTAAAGCTAATAATCATCCCGATAAGGCTCGCAGAAAAAATTATAGGTATTGTGAATTGAATTCTATTGTAACTATTAGAACATCAAGTCTTTAATAAAAGTTAATTTTCAAGCTCCAAAAAAAATTTTTTTTGGAGCTTGAAATAATATTATAAAAATTATTTCAAATTTTAATTTTATTTTCTGTCATTCAGAAAATTAGTTATTAAATTTAAATTTGAGCGGTTAAAAATTAATTTGCAAAATCCAAAACAAAATAAATTTGTTTTGGAAATTTGAAATAATATTATAAAAATTTGAAAAAAATAATTTTTTTTGTTATAATTGTATAAAATATTTTTTTAGGAGGTAGTTTATGAAGAAACGATTTATTAAGCGTAAAAAACTTGGTATGGCTCTTATATTTACGCTTATGGTTTCAGTTCTTGCTGTAGCTATTGCTTCTTCCTATATTGGTATGACAGCAAGTTCTGCCAAAGCTGCAAGAGCTTATTCTAAAGAAGCTGTTGCACTTTCTACAGCTCAGATGGGCTTAGATGCTGTTTTAAATGCAATGGGAAATCATACTAATTGGGAATGGAATGGTACATATAGTTGTAATAGATTTAAAAGAAAAGACAATCAAAATATTTATTTGAATATAACTTCAAATGCTAATAATAATATTATATCAAGAACTACAACTTCTAATGGTGCTACAACTCATCCTACAGATGGTCTTCAGTTATATCCTAGAACTAATGTAGAATTATATGGTCCTACTTTGGGAAATAATTTTTTAGCTAATATTACAAATGCATCTATTCCAACAGTAGGCAATGTATTTTCAACAAATAATTTTTATGTTAAATATGGAAATGAACGTAAAAAAGCATGTTTAATTATAGCAGTTGTGCCAGAAAATGTTTCTGCAGGTGGGCTTCATAAGGGAAATGTAAATTATGTAATTGGTGTAACTTCTATTATTAGAGAAGATATTGCAGCAAATGGAAATATTGGAAATGATACTACTTTTGTTAGTTTGCTTCCAAATATCATTGCTTCAAGAACTTTGAAAATGAGAGTATCAAATGCTTATCCTGGTAATGCATATCAAAATGTAGTTGCAGCAGATTATCCAAATAGTGGTCATGCCGATATACCTGATTTTGGATATCCAAATTGGGAAGATTTGACTGCAGATGCTGCTTTTCTCGATGAAAATACTGTTTTTGATGGTGGTATAAGAGTTGATGGTGCATCAACTTCTTCTAATGAACGTTGGGGAGCTCCTCAAAAAACAGCAACATGGGGCGATAATAATTTTTCTAAAAGTAATTATCATTCCGATTCAAATGGTAACTTAAGAGGTACAAAAGATAGTGGTTTAACTGATTATTTAAAGTCTGTATATAATTCTAGTGGTAAATTTCAAGCTGGATATGAAGAGGCTGATACTGCTGGTATATTGAAATTTTCAACTTTAAATAAAAAATTTAATAAATCAGGTCTTGATAATTATAAATACAAAACTTCGACTGACACTAATAAGACAAGATATTTAGCAGAAATAAATAAAGCTGCAAGTGTCAACCAAAAAGCAGTTTATTATAATTTATCAGATGGAACTAAAGTTGTAAATACTGATGATAGTAGTTGGATTAATGAAATTGCTTCAAGCAATAATTCCAAATTTGAATCTGGTTTAAAATCTACAAATATTGACAGTATGTGGAATTTTGGAAATAAGCCTTTGATGTCTGCAAAAGATACAAGTGGAACTCAGGGATTATATAGACAGATGGCGTCAGGAAAGTCAAAGGGATGTTTAAATTTTACAATAAATGATTATCAACCTGATCCTATGTATGCTAATGATACTATTGAAGCCCCAACAGTTAGAATAACCATCAAACAACAAGAAGATGGTGATGATTATTATGAGATTAAGCAGGTTAAATATGTAGCAGATTCATCAAAACCTTCAGGATGGCGTGAAGATACAACTAAAGATTTAGGTTCTTGTAGTTATACAGAACTTAAAAATAATGGTGTAGAGGGAATGATTTATGTTGGTGGAGCAAATGTTCAGGTCAGTGGAACTGCTTCTAAATCAATATCTATTGTTTCAGATGTAAATCCTGATATTGAGAAGGCAAATGCTGAGGCAATTGCAAATAAAGGTAAATCAACCGATAAAATGTTTGATGATAGGTTGACATCTCCAAATGTTAGAAGTGGAGATAATTATTTATATCCAGATGCCCAATATAATAGTTCTACTGGTACATGGGGATTAAATAGTGCAACAAGCAGTGCAACAAAAAAGACACTTATTTCTGGAGAAAAAGTTGCTAATGGAGAAACAAGTAGTTTTGCAGCTGGCACTAGTTTTACATTTCCTACTTATGGTGAAGAGCAACAGCCAAGTGGCAATATAACTATAATAGGTGATTTGAAAAATGCAGATGGAACAAACCCAGCGATTGGTCTTATTGCTAAAAATAGAGTGATGTTAAATGATTTGAATCATAAACCACAGGGGGCTATAAGCCAAAAAGAAAAGCCTCAATATTATAGTAATACGACAAATAAAAATGTACCTGGTAAAAAAGATACTTATGATTCTAATGTTGCTAATGTTCTTACAGTAAAAGCTACTGTTGCATCAGAAACTCACAATATGTGTTTTGATTTCAACAATATAAGTAAAAATTTAGATTATGTAAATGAAAAAAGTAAAAATAACTCTTATACTGATGAGAATGGGAAGAATCATATTGATGGTAAGTCTTATGTAGCTAATAATTACACAAAGGGAGCTCCTGGAGATTATACAGGTTCAGTAAGTAATCCTACTGTTGCTACACCAGCTTCATTTCAGGATTGCAAGACAAATTATGGAATGATTGTTGATGAAAATTTGGCTGCAAAATTAACAGATTCTAAGAATTCTACTGGCACTAAGTGGGATAAGAATGCAGCATTGATTGCTGATGATGGTAAAACTAATGGTGGAAGATTTTTCTTCTACAAATATAGCTATCTTTCAGATTCTGCTAAAAAATCTATATGGACTGATACATATATGGGGGCTATAAGACCAGATGGAGTACCTTCAAATAGACAGATATATACAAATGGAGCTCTTGATTTTAATGGTATGATTATTTCAAGATTTGGTGATATAAATGCAGATGCAGGTGAGCCTGGTACTGATGTTCGTCTAAATCAACTTGGATATGTAAACCAATTTATGACTTTTGACAGTAATACACTTGACAACTGTCCACCTTGGTTTTCAATGACAAACCAAGATTTGAATTCTTATGATTCTATTATAAAATGGAATATCATATCTTATGTTGACAAAGGCTCATTTAATGGAAATAATTAATTTAAATTAAATTTATTAAAAAAGTCGAGAATTTATATTCTCGGCTTTTTTTTGAAGGATTATTTGTTTCTTAGATTAAAATATAAAAATATAAAAGCTATTTGAGAGGTTTTGTTTTTATGTTTTCTAAATTAGGAAAATATTTTTCATTGTTGTTAATTTTTATGTTTATTATGACATTGACAGCAGAAGCATTTACTGCTATAAGACCTGAACAATTAAAAGATATGGGAGGAAAACCTCCAATGACAAGAGCTCAGAGAAAAGCTCGTCAAAGAGAGGAACAAGGAAGACAAGAAGAATTTAATGAACCTACTCCTGAGCCTACATTTGTTCAAGAAGATAATAACAATAATAATGGAGGGGCTTCAGGGTCTGGTGGTTCAGGAGATTTTGTAAGACCTTCTGAAACACCTACTCCAGAGCCTACAGTTGACAATGATCAAATTGAAAGAGAAAAAAGATTAAAGGCTCGTAAGACTACCAGCTTGGTAACAATAATAATGTTTTTGTTGATAGTTGGAGGAGTTGTTGGTTGGTATTGTACAAGAAATGTCAATTTTAAGAAATTGAAAAAATAACTTGACTAAGTAATAAAAAACAGAGGTGTAAAATATTACATCTCTGTTTTTTATTACTTAGTTGTGGTCTATAAAATCACGTTCTGAGGTATATTGTGATTGATTTTGACTCCAATAGTCTATCATATTTCCTTTGTTTGTTATTATAACTGCATTTTGCCAGTGTCCATCAGGAGAAATTACTCTTAAAAGCCTATCTCCACCATTAAAAGCCCAATGGCGACCGTCATTATATATGTGGTCTATCTTTGTTCCCATTCTTGTTTTTATATGATATTGGTCTTCTGGAATATCCCATGAGTTATCTGTTATAAAATCTATCGCTTGGAATGTGTTACCAGACCAGAGAGTTTCTTGGGCAACTGCTATTCCTGAATCGTTTGGAAGACCGAATATCATGCATTGTGGAAGGGCATGAGCTAATTCATAAACTTCTCCAATTCTTCCCATTTCATGATGAAGAGTGCAAGTTATATTTCTTGCTATTCCCAAGCCTCTTGGGTCTCTCAATCTTCCTGTACATGTCTCACAGAGATATTCACATAGTTGGTCAGCTCCTGCTGAGAATCCAACAGTTAATAATCCTCTTTTTTGTCTTTCTTGTATTATTTTTTTAAATAGATCGCTATCACCGCAGTATATTTCGCCTATTCTTTTAAATCTTGCCATACCAAGTATAGACATTCCACCGCCAAGTACGACAACTTGACTATGCCATAGATTGTGGAAAAATAGGTCTATGTCTTCTTTTTTTAGACTATCTGTCCAATAGAATACAGAGTAGCTTAATCCCCATTGTGTGAATCTATCATAATACCATTTAAAATTGTTGAAATCATATTCTTGTTCATGAAGTGAAGGCTGTGAAAATGGTATGTGAAAAATTGTTTTATTGTCTATGCTTTGGAGAGCCCGCTCTACTATCCAAGTTCTGTGAATGTATTCACAACGATTGTGAGATGAATATATAAGTGCTGTTGGTGCCATATATTTTTTCTCCTTTCTAATTAGGTTTTGTTGGTAAACTACCTATTTAATTACTGTAAAAAAAATTCTTTTAAACTATTTTATTTCCTTTAATTATTTTCTATTGTTAAATTTTTTATTATTTGCTATAATATTATTTATTATGTGAATGAGGGAAAAATTACCCATGTCTAATAATGATAAAAGTGATAAAAAAAATAAGAAGAAAAATATTTTTACAGGTATTATTAATTTGTTTAGTAATCAGAATAAGAAGAAAATTGATGATGATATTTCTTCCAATTTTGAATTAGATAATAAAGAAATTGAATCTGTAGAAGATTCTAAAGATAAATTATCTGAAGAAATTTATGATTCAGAAAATAATTTAAAGACTGATGAAGAAAAATCAGATGAAATTAAAAAAAATAGCAAAGAAGAGGCAGTTGAATCGAGAAAAAAAGATGATAAAAAAGATGATATAGATCGTGAGTCTTTCAAGAGACTTGAGCTTGTCATAAAAGAAACAGAAGAAAAGAAAAGAATAGAAAATGAAAATAAGAGAATAAAAAGAGCTAATGAATTAAGGTTATATGAATTAAAACAAAAACAAATCCTTAAAAATAACGAGAATGCAGAAAGAAAACGTAAAGTTCAGGGGGATTTACTAAAACTTGCTCTTGATGAGGAAATAAAAAAGAGGAAAGAAATTAAAAGTGATAAAGATGGCTTTTCTTTTCTTGATAAAAGTTTAAATTCTCCAGTACAAAAGAATTTTATTACTGGAAAAAAGATTACTCTTTCTATTGAAAATGGAAAAGTTAGAACAGATTTACTTGTTGGTTCTTTGTTGAAATTAGAACCTATTGAAGAAACAAAGATAGAGGAACCTATTGCAGAAACAGAGATAGAGAAACCTATTGAAGAGACAAAGATAGAAGAACCTATTGAAGAGACAAAGATAGAAGAACCTATTGAAGAAACAAAGATAGAGGAACCTATTGAAGAAACAAAGATAGAGGAACCTATTGCAGAAACAAAAGTTGAAGAACCTATTGAAGAGACAAAAGTTGAAGAACCTATTGCAGAGACAAAAATAGAAGAACCTATTGCAGAAACAAAGATAGAGGAACCTATTGCAGAAAAAAAGATAGAGGAACCTATTGAAGAGACAAAGATAGAAGAACCTATTGCAGAGACAAAAGTTGAAGAACCTATTGCAGAAACAAAAGT
>JBGUKW010000043.1:0-5022 GCA_045114665.1 Candidatus Xenobia bacterium
GGTAACGAATATGAATAGTATGTTTTATGGTTGTTCTAACTTAACCACACTAGATGTATCAAAGTGGGATACCTCAACTGTGACGGATTTGGGCTGTATGTTTTCTGGTTGCTCCAACTTAACCACCCTGGATGTAACCGGATTTGATACTTCAAATGTGACGAATATGGATAATATGTTTAGGAGCTGTAATAAATTGACCACTTTGAATGTAACCGGATTTGATACTTCAAAGGTGACGGATATGGTCTGTATGTTTGTTTACTGTTCTGGTTTAACCACTTTAGATTTATCCGGATTTGATACTTCAAAGGTAACGGATATGGTTCAAATGTTTTATGGTTGTTCTAACTTAACCACCCTGGATGTAACCGGATTTGATACTTCAAAGGTAACGAATATGAGCGGTATGTTTTCCGGTTGTTCTAGTTTAACAATTTTGGATGTAACCGGATTTGATACTTCAAAGGTAACGAATATGAATAGTATGTTTTATAATTGTTCTAAATTAACCACTTTAGATTTATCCGGATTTGATACTTCAAAGGTGACGAATATGTATGAGATGTTTTTTGGTTGTTCCAGCTTAACCACCTTAGATTTATCCGGCTTTGATACCTCAAATGTGATGTATATGTCTCAAATGTTTTATGGTTGTTCTAAATTAACCACTTTAGATTTATCCGGATTTGATACTTCAAATGTGACGGATATGAATAATATGTTTAGGGATTGTTCCAACTTAACCACTTTGGATTTATCCGGATTTGATACTTCAAATGTGACGTATATGGGATATATGTTTGCAGAATGTTCCAACTTAACCACTATCTATATCAGTGATAAATGGAAGACTGCATCTAATAATGGTGATATGTTCTATCGTTGTGGAACATCCACCCTCACCCACAAGTAACAAAATAAAAAAATCGCAAGATACTATTTCTTGCGATTTTTTTTGATTCTGAATAGGGTATTGCATAAAAAATCTTTCAGGACTTCCATTAAAAAAAAGAGATATTTCAAAAACCTGCTACTTTCTTTGCGTCAGAAAAATAATGCTGAAATATGAAAAAAGCAGGTTCTATGCAAAAGGGGGCATCTAGAAATATCTCCTTTTCAGACTATTTTAATATGGCTCCCCATAAAAAAGCAGGGAGCCAATAGAGTGTTTTTTTAGAATTATTTTATGAAAAATAATTAAAAACTTCGTAACATTTATTGATATTTTTTAAAAAAGGAAAACACTCTTCCATTATTATACATAAAAAACCGAAATAAAAACAGAGAAAAAATATACAAAAATGAATGAATTTTAAAAGAAGAAATTACCAAAACATAGGTTCTGATAGGTTTTTTGTATATTTAGAATGCAAAAAGCACCTCATTGAGAGATGCTTTTTTGTTTTTTTTACCAAGTAATCTTGCCTGTTTCTCTGTTATACAGATAAGCATGGTCACTAAGTTGTTCTCTTGGCTTAACTTCATTTTCATTGACATTTCGTACCATTTCTGAAAATGAAGTATCCAATGTTTCAGCCGGTGTAATAATACATTCATGAATGCTTGATGGTAAAATGACAAGATTGTTCTTGTATTTTTCCGCAATACTACACAATAATTCCGTATCACATATTGCGGAAGCACCAAATACGCCTGTCTTGTTTGATACTACAATCATATCCGGACCACCGATTGAAACAGTCTGTCCAAACTCCACGGCAAGACGTGTAAACATATCATAAGCGTCTTCATTTTCTTTCATGGAAAGGAATGCGCTTGCAAAGATTTCTTCCTCACTAACAAAAAACATGTTTGGAGTAACAAAATAGCTTGCCTGTTCATTTGCATCTGCTGAAAGAATAACTCTTACATACATTTCCATATCCAAGAAATCTTTTTTTAACACATTTGTTGGTTCCTGCCCTTTTCTGCGGATACAAAGCTGTAAATGTTCTTTTGCATATTCCCATGTAAATTTGTTCTTATCGTCCATCTTTTTTTCCTCCTTATCTTCTTCCTTTGATTTATATTCGGCAAAATACTTTATAATATGCCCGTTTTCAAACTTCTTACTTCCTTTTGCCTGCATAGAAAAATTATATTCGTTTGCCATAGTGAATTCCTCCTTATTTAAAAACATCATTAAATATTTACATTTTTAATATGAGTTTTTCGCAAGGCATTTGACAAAAAAATCCTATTCCCAAAAAGAATAGGATTTAAAAAAAATTTACATTTTTTCACTGATTGATTACACCCAAAACAACGGTTCTTTCTGTTGTATCCGGATATCGACAGGTAGAAAAAGCAACTAATTTGTCATTTGGTGAAATATCATCCCCACCCCAAATAACAGCATGTTTTTTTGCAAAATCTAATATTTCCCCATTTTTTGTTCCGGTTGGAGCAAAAATTATATTTTCGATAGCATTGGCATCTATCACAGTGAATAAAAGAATGTTTAATTTTTTCTTTTCCACTGTAAGAGTTCCATTTTTGTGTTTTTTAAAATAGCCTTCATCTCGGAATTTATCTAATCCCCCAAACATGGCATTTCCTTCCATATGATGTCCGTATATCAGGGAATAATCATCTGAAAAATTAGAGGAATTACGATAATCTAAGAATATACTCCCGGAAAGAGAGTAATTTCCATAAGGGTCCGTGTTTAAAAAGTCCGTATTTGTTTTTCCCTGCATAACAGGGTAATCAATAGAGGTGTCCTTTAAGGTAAGCCATGCGACCATGTTTCCATGGAATGCTTTTTTTGCATCTTCTTCTTTCCCATACCCAGGTTTGTATTGTAACAGACTATCATCATTGGCGTGTTGATATACAAGATAACTGTCATATATTGCATAGAATCCTATCAGCATTATCATCAAACAAATAACTAACGTAACAAAATCTCTTAATTTATCTAAAAAGGAAATTATTTTTTTAAACAACATTAAAAGTCCCTCCCTCGGAAGATATAAATCAATTTCCCCTTTATTTCATTTTTCTTTATAACACCCATTTCCCTGCTGTCATTTTTATCTGAACGAAAATCATTTAGAATGTAGTATTCATCCTTTTTTAAAGAAATCTTCCCTTTTCCATAAGTTTTGTAAACAATGTCTTCAGCCGGGGCACATCCGTCCACCTCATAGCCACCCTTGTCCAAAAAATGTATTGTCTGTCCGCCTACGGCGACTATACGGCCAATGTAATCTTTTCCATCTTTTTCATACAATACAATATCTTTTAATATCGGTGTCCCTATTTTACAATAAACCCCTAAATCACCATCCCTTGATGATGGGTACATTGCGTTTCCACTTGTGCGATAAAAAGTGATTACAAATAAAAACAGAGCACATATCATGCCTGCTAACATTACCGTTTTTATCAAAAACGAATACAAAAAACGATATTTGCTTGGTTTCAAAACAATCATCACAACCCTTCTCATATTATTTCTTTCATTATTAATATGAGTTTCGATGGCAACAAAAAAATCTATCTTCCGTTTTTTAAGAAGATAGATTTTTGGCAAAGTTTGGAAATTATTTTACGAATGCTTCCATGTATTTATGTGAGGACATCAGCGGTCAAAAGATTTTTGAGGATTTTCATTACTTCTATTTAATTTTTCATTACTTTTTTTTAATTCATTAAGCAAATCATCCAATCCCATTTTTTCTGTTTTGTTACAATTACGATGTATTTGTAGTTCTAAAGATTTGTCTATGATTAATTCCTTTCTGTATTGCAGCATTTTTTTGTAGAAATCTTTCTTTTTATCGCTAAGTAATGGAGTGCCATCAATCATTTTGTTTATTTCCTGTAGATGTATTTTTGGAGCAATCCGTTTTAGAGAAGAACAACAGTTTTTGTCAAAATCTGATGACAGCAAATCAAAATATCCAAATTTTTCAACTTTTTCAATATTATCTGTTCTATTTAAAGCAGCTTTTGGAAAAACATATATTCTTTTTAAAATTTCATCCGGATTATTTAAGATGGTCTGAAAACTCTTTTCAGAAAGATTTGGATACAAACTGCTTCCACAATCGTAAACTGGAGCTAACTGAATATTCCCAGTATCCTCATTTACAAGGTATCCCCAGTTGCCTCTATGTCTATCAAAATTGCCAATCAATGCATCTACTATAAAAGTGTCCCAATATCTTTGTATGCCCTTTTCTTTGATAGGACTAAGTCGAGGATTTTGATTGAAGGTTTGATACAGTTGATTATATGTTGGGATTCGACCCAGTTCATTTTTTCTAAAAATATTTTTTGAAAACCACTCGAATTCTTGTAATCGATATCCTTTAGGAACAAAGTCTTTACAGGCAACAACAGGTTCGCCCTTATAAATGCCTATCATAGTTTCATGGGTGGGCAACCCCACCATCTGCATAATGTGACTGCCAATATATTCAGAAAATACGTTATTTGCTTCACTTGTTTGGATATCCATGTTTTTTGTTTTTTCTTCCGGAAATTTAAGCATATAATTTTCCCCTTGGTATACAATAGACAATTTGGAATCGGAACCGCCATAATCTCGATATCCTAATTTTGCATTTGTAAAATCAACGATTCTTTTCACAAAAAATCCCTCCCCTGCAATAATAGTCTTTTAACTTTTTCAACTGGTCTTCGGAAAAATCTATTTTATAAGAATTTAAATCGCTTTTTAGGTTGTCTATGTATACGTCAGGTAACAACCCACCATCATTCAAATAATCCAACATTTCTTGAATATCTTCTTCAATCAACAAAGGTAATTTAAAATCAATATCCAATTTCTTAAACACGTTATTCATTCCTTTCTTATAGCATTAATGCAACTTTTACAAGAATATTAATACATTATTTCTTTGAAAAAGTCAAAAACTTATATTATTTTGCGAATATTCTTCTTTCTGATGCTCCCACGCATAAAAGCGTGGGGTTCTTAGATTATACACGGGGTCACCTAGACCTATAGAATAGGATATAGCCGTGGTTTTCAGAATTTACCGTTTT
>JBGUKW010000044.1:0-3087 GCA_045114665.1 Candidatus Xenobia bacterium
TTTGGGACTTAGGAAAATAACAGCGTCAAGGCTTGGAACATCGACACCTTCAGAAAGACATTTTGCATTTGTCAAAATATTGCAATACCCCTCTTCAGGCTCACTCTTTAATCCGTCCAAAAGCTGTTCACGCTGTAAGGCAGACATCGATCCGTCAATATGTTTGGCAAGAGGGAGAATTTTTTTTGCTTGATTGCCATTGTCTTTATTTTGTTTCTTATATAGGTAATCTTTTATAATGTCGTATGTTTTTTGGGCATATTTAGAAAGTGCAATCGTACCACAAAATGCAACAGCACGCTTCATCGGATTTGGGTCTGCGTTTGTAACGCTCTTATCTGTGTCCATCATCAATTTAGACAAAGCCGAAATACTGCCCATTATTCGAGATTTAAGCCCTAAATCATCAACATTATTTTCTCTTGGCTCATACTGTTCGTTTTGTGGCTCTTGTTTATTTTTACTTTTTCTATTTGTTTTTTTATTGTTTAATGCTTTTAAGTCGTCAAAATTAATATCTTCATCAAGAGCATTTTGCGAAGTTGACAAAATAAAGACTTTGTAATCTGTCAAAAGTTTTTCTTTTACAGCTCGTGAAAAATTAAGGCGGAACATCTCCTCGCCATACATTTCGACATCGTCCATTGAACAAAGGATCGATTCGTCTTTCCCTTTTGCATTTTGTTCTCGTACTTTATTTTTTGCCTGTGCCGAATAAATCCTCGGTGTAGCTGTCATATATATTAGCTTTTTTGCTCTTATAAAATCATTGTCGTGTACTTTTGTAAATGCACTTCTTGTTTCTTCATTTTCCGCATAACCAGTCGTCCTGTGTGCTTCATCACAGATTATTAAGTCAAGCGTGTAATCTTCGTTATATTCTTTTTCATAATTATCAAGAGCCAGTTTTACTGCTTCTATTGATTGATAAGTAGAAAAAATGACTGTAAAATGACCACTATTGCGACCTTCTGCAATCTGACGAGCTATCTCGTGAGGATCAGTCGAGGCAGGATATGCCAAATCCTCCACAGATTCTACATTTGTATCTTCATCTTTTTTTGTCTTTTTTGAAACTTTTTCATCAGAACAAACACAAATCGCCTTAAATACTCCGTCATATTGATATTTCCACTCTCTCAATGTCTGCCCTAAAAGTGCAATAGAAGGAACAAGAAACAATACAAATCCCTTTCCGTTCGTCTCTTGTTCTGCAATCTTTAATGATGTAAAAGTTTTACCTGTGCCACAAGCCATAATGAGTTTGCCTCTGTCGTGAGTCAAAAGGTGCTTATGGACGGCTTCAAGTGCCTCTTTTTGATAAGGGCGTATTGTTTTTAATGGGATATTGGGATCACGCTGTGGAGTATTTAAAATAACTTGGTTGTAAAGTTCGAGCCAGTCAATGTTGGAATTTTCAAGTTCTGTTTTAGTTATTGTTATTATTCGGTTTTGCTGATCGTGTGCTTCGTGGATTGCGTGGTCTGTCCAGTTGTTGGTAGAAGCAATAAAAAAGCGTTGATCAAATATTGATTTTTTGTTTGGATATTGTGGGTCTTTTGCAAATAGTCTATTTGAGGCCGCAACAAATTTGGCTACATCTTCCTTGCTTACAAGTGTGCCTTCATCATAACATTTACATTGAATAGCCCAATATTCGCCATTTTTTGTAGTCACTACAATATCTATGCCGATGTCTTGCCCACTGCCAAATTGTTTTTTTAGTGGAAATTCATTCCAAAGGTAAATTTTATCAATATTTTCTCTGTAAAGTTTTTCATAAAGAAGCCAATTCTTAATCAAAAGTTCAAATTTATAGCCCTTGTCCCTCTCACTCGTGGCTTCGCTATTTAGTTTTTGTATTAATTGCTCGAAATTCATAGTTTCTCCCAGTGTCTCTTCGCTCTTGTGTTATAAATATTTCCACAAAATTTATCTTTTGCCTTTTAAAAAAATATTTGCAACTAATTACTATACATCCTACATTAGTTATAAATCAGCAATATTATTCAATTAAAAAGCCTCTTCTTTACACTCAAAGAAAAGGCTTTTATTATTGTTTTAAATATAGAAAAATAATAAGCTAATTAAATCATAGATTTGTATCTACACAAATAGCGATCGCCTTGTGGACTAACCTCATCTATTTCAACTTTTACTTTTTTTCCTATCATATCGTATAAATCTATCCCTTGTGGCAATGTGTTTTTTCTTATAGTCGCATTACATTGACAGGTTTTATTATTATCTAGTTGAACAATAATCACCGAACCTGACAAATTTTTTCCTTGAGCTCCCAATTCCTTTACATAAAATTCAACTTCTTTGGTAACTAAATTACATATTTGAGGTATACTGTTATTTATCGTTTTTACAATATTATTAACATTATTATTAATAAATTTAATATATTTTTTTGCAGTATCAATAATTTCTTTTTCACTTGGTGACGGAGGATATTGGGCTTTTGCCAAAAGCTCAAATATTTGTTTACAAGATACATCTATTTCCTGCTGATCTAGTTTTGTCAAATATTCTTCATGTCCATGTGCTACAGGATTTCTTGCTTCAGAACATTTATCAAATTGATTTTCCAACTTATCATATGTTTTATTATCAAAATATTTAGAAAATATAGATGTCCAACAATATTTTACAATTTTGAAAGAATCTGTAAGAGAAATAACATCTAAAAAAGAACTTTTTTGATTGTGAATTTTTAGATTATTGCGAATATAAGCTTCATATCTAATTATATCATTACTTTCAATTCCAACTTTTTCCAAAATATTTTTTTGAATCTCATTAATATTATTTCCACCAACTTGCAATTTATCTAACTTTTTAGAGTTTATGAAATAATAAAAAAAATAATTTTTAAAAACAGCACTATTTAAGCAATTAGCAATTTGAAAAATTGCCAAAAATATAAAAATAAAAAACTATATAAAATAAATTTTGCCTTGTAAGTGCTTAAAGTTGTATAACTTTATGCACTTGCAAGGCAAAATAAAATCTCGGCGACGTTCTACTCTCCCACTCAGCTACCCGAGCAGTACCATCGACACTGAAGAGCTTAACTGCTGT
>JBGUKW010000045.1:0-3961 GCA_045114665.1 Candidatus Xenobia bacterium
ATATTTTCTTATTTATAGTTTGCATTTACATAATCTAAAGATTAATTATCTTGAAAAAGTGTATTACATATTATAATTTTCTTATTAGTGCAAGTCAAGATTTTTTTCATTTTTTTAACAAAATTTTATATAATTTTTCACTTTTCTATATTGATATAATATAACTTATATAGTATAATAAAAATAATATATAAAATTTATTTTTTCATGGAGAAAAAATATGAATGGAATAACTAATTCAAATATACAATCAATGAATTTATATACTTTTCCTAATGAAATAAATAATCCAATTGGGACAGTTGCTGATAATATACGGCAAGAAGCCATACAAGATGTAATATCAGGAATAAATTTTTCTGAACAAGGAAAATCTACAGAGGAAATAGGAAAAAATTTACAAAAAACAGGAAAAAGTGAAATAAAAAAAGGAAGTTCTTTACAACATAAGGGAGAAGTCGAAGTAAAAAAGGGAGAAAGAAAATCTCAAAGTGCTTTGAGAGATATTTCTACAGGATATGCCCAACAAGATAAAGGGTTAGGTAAAATTCAGAAAGGAATCGACAATCTTCAAGAATCAATAAAAAAACAGGATGTTGCAGATGGAATAAAATCATCTGGAATCGAAAAATTTGAAACTGGAAGAGATATAAATAAAGCAGGAGAACAACTTCAAAAGGATGGACTTCTCTTTATTCAAGAAGGATTTTATCAAGATACACTTGCAGATGCCAAAAAAGAAAGAGGAATTAATACCTTTGGAAAACAGCTTGGAAAAACGTCCACAATACAAAATGAACAAGAAGAAATAATATTTGGATTAAATAAAGCATTTCAAGATGAAATTGATGGTTCTGAGTTTAAAATTGCTGGAAGTTACATGTTTAAAGATGGAATGCAAAAAATAAGTGCTGGTGAGAATATGATAAAAAATGCACAAGAAATGTCCTCACAAGCAGATTTAAAAATGTCTGAAGCAACAGCAAAAGAACAGAAAGCAAATGCTTTAGAGGCAGATGCACAAGCCAAAGAGACTTTTGCAAATAATATGGAAAGCATATCTCCTGAAGTAAAACAACAGGCAGACGATATGTTAAAACAAGCAGAAGAGCTTGAAAAACAGGCTGATAATTTGATAAATCAAAAACAGCAAATTATGCAAGATAGCGAAACTACTTTGGATAAATGTAATGCAATAATGCAGTCACTATATCAAATACCTCAAATGCTAATGAATTCCATGTCCGCAATGCCATTTGGTATGCCATTCTGTATTCCTTTCATGCAAATGAATAATCCTTTAAATTTAATGTTTAATATGGATCCTCAAAATCATAATTTAATGGGAGATACTATTCAAAATTTAGTTAATGGAATAGAAATGGACATACAGGCCAAACAATTACAATTGCAGGCAACACAGATGAAATTACAGGCTCATAGCCTTTTGAACAGACCTTCAGCTGAAGATATTAAAAATGAAGCAACAAAAGAAAGAAATATTGCACAATCACTTTATGCTGAAGCACAAAATGATAAAGAATCTGCAGTGCAAATAAAAAATCAAGCAATATCAGATTTTCAAGAAGGTCATAGACTTCAAGATGATGGGAATAAATTAAAAGCCGAAGGTATTGAATATATAAATTTTGGTGAAGAATTAATTTCAGAATCAAAGAAAAATCAAGAAAAATTGAGTGCTAATTTTTCAGATAGTTTAACAGCAGAACAGAAAATTCAAAAACAAAAACAGAAAACAATAGATAGAATACAAGGCGGAATGGAACATTCCAAAGAAGCTAATGAATGGTTTGAAGTCGGATTGGAAGATATAACTCTTGGGAAAAAATTAGAAGACATGGGTTATGCTTTTGAAAAAGACGGTGTAAAAGACCTTAAATTGGGTATGAAAACATCAAGAGAAGCACAAGATCAAGAATTTGCTGGTTTAAAGCAAATTAAAAGAGGAATTTCTTCATCAAAACTTGGAAGAGCAAAAGAACAAGAAGGTATGTCCAAATTAGAAGAAGGTCAAAAAATGATAGAAGAAGGAAAAGCTAAGGGACAGGCTGGAATTGAATCAGTAAAACTTGGAAATGCTCTTATTGAAGCAGGAAATTCTTTGATAGAAGAAGGGCGTTCAATGCAAGAACAAGGAGATTTAATTATTGAAGAAGGAATAGGTCTTTTATTCTTAGCAGATGAAATAGAAGATTCATTATTGGCATAATTATCATAAATGAAAACATAATGGGCTGTGAAAAAAGTATATAGAATAGATGTCATTGCGAGGGAGGGAGCGACCGTGGCAATCTCAATCACTTTTTTATTAACTAATACAACGAGTTAATTTACGAAAATTATATAAAAAAATACTTTTTTTACAGCCTCTTTTTTTGTGTTTTATTTTTCTAAATATTCAATTTCTTCTTTACTCAAATCATATAATTTATATACAATTTCATCAACCAAAGAATCTATCTGAAAAGATGAATAATTAGAATCTTCTGAAAAACGCAAATTGTATAATTTAATAAATTCTTGCTCTATATTTTGTTCTGGAAGTGGAATATTTATTTTACTTAAAAAATTACTCCCCTTTCCCCCAGTAGTATTGGCACTCCTCAGAATAATTTTATTAAATAACTTGCTATTAAATATTGAAAGCAAATAAATTAAATGTGAGCCTGTAATAAAATAACATTTATCATTTACAAATATGTCATTTTCTACTATACACGCATTCATTTCAGCACTTACCTGACGATATACTATTTTTTGTCTATAAAAATTTTTCATATAGACACAGTTTCTCAAATTATATGGAGTATTTCCTTTATCTTGTCTTTTCACCAAATTGTCATAATAATTATCCAAATGTTTTTTTATTGCAGGATATTCTTCAATATTTACAGGAGGAATATTTTTCGATTTTATTCCATTGTGAGTATTGATCAACCACATATTTGGAAAATCATAAACATATCTCTTTATATCTCTACCCCTTAAAATAGGTTGCATTATCTCTACACTTTTTGGGTCTTGAGCAATCAATTCATCTTTTTTCTCTCCAGATATAATGAAAGCCTCATTATATCCTGTCAAAATACCTCTATAAATAGAAATATCCCAATCTTTCAATGAAGAACCAACAGATTCTATTTTATTTTTTATTTCCTGCTCAATAGGAAAAAGAACCACCCAATTTTCACCAAGTTTAAAATCCATGTTTGAGTTATTATGCTGAAAGAATAAACTAATATTTTTCCTACAGTTAGAATCTAATAAACAAACTTTTGTATTTCTCATGTTTTCTGATTTCCCCAAAAGAAGAATGTTTACATCAACTGTTGCATTTTCAAATATCTTATTTCCTGCAAAGTCGAGAAGCTGGACAGGATTTGTATTTTTTACAAAAAAATTCCTCAAGGATTTTCCATAAATAGCCTTCATCCATTTATTACTTGTGATAAAACACAAAAAGCCATTTTGCCTGAGTAAATTATATCCCTGTTCATAAAATAGACAGTAAATATCCCCTGTTCTCTCAAAAGTTTTAAATCCCATATTTTGCAATTTATCGGCTTCTTCATGCATTATCTGCAACTGGACATATGGTGGATTGCCGATGACAATATCAAAGCCTCCGTTTTCTTTAAAGACTTTTGGAAAATACAACAACCAAGGTATAACAAGACTATTTCCACAAATTATGTTACAATCCAAATTTGGAAGTGGTCTTGGCTTTGAATATTCGCTAAACTGTTCATCTGCTTCGTCTGCTTTGGTTAATATATCATCAATAACAATGGAAAGCCAAAGCCTCAATTTTGCAATTTCAACAGCACTTGGCTCTATATCACAGGCAAAAATACAATTTTTAATCGTGTTTATCTTTAAATCATAGCTTCTACGACCATCTAACACAAAATGTCGTTTTTCGCCATAATTCATTTCTATG
>JBGUKW010000046.1:0-18802 GCA_045114665.1 Candidatus Xenobia bacterium
TAAGTCAAAATTTGGTAAAAAGTCAACTGTAACATTTGTTCCACTTAATGATTTTCTAATAAAACCTTTCCAATTTTCAGGAAATATAACATTGAATATTGCTTTTTCTGAATCTTCTTTTGTTTCGTCTATAACTTCTATTTCTTTACATTCATTTATAAAATTTGTTGAAATTTTTGAATTTTTAAATATGACTTTTATGTCTTTTTTGTTAGCTAATTCATCTTTATCTTTATTATCTCCAAGTTCTACTGGGGCAGATGATGTAAATATTATATTTTTATTTCCATTTTCTAATGTTTCTGAAACTTTTAGAATCATTGGATATATATTAATTTCTATTGAGTCTTTTTTTTCTGTAGAAATCGAAAAATCTAAATTTAGACCTCTACAAAATTGGAGTAGGGGAACAAAAAAGTTACCATCTTCATCTTTTGCAAATCCAACTTTTTTTAGATCAAATTTTTCTGAATTTTCAAAAGAAAAATCATCTTCAGAAAAAAATATATCACTGCTTTGTGAATGAAATGCTATTGTCTCACCTGATGATGATTTTGAGCATGAAATTTTTAAATCTTTAATAAAATTTGTTTCTGCTGGAATATATATTCCTTCACCTGTTTTAGGATCGAAATTTTCATCCATTAAAATTTCGTTTATATCCCAAGATTTGTCATAGTAATTTACACATATTGATGAAATTTCTTCAGATTTTACTACAGATGTAAATAAAATGAATATTGAAAATATTAGTAAAAATATTTTTTTATTTTTCATCATTTGTTTTTCTCGATTCTGATAATTTTTTTTCATAGGCTTTTAAAAATGGAAGCCAAATAAAAGCACTAACCGTCATGTTTATAAATAACAAAATTAAAGCTCTTAAATCTTGACAACATAGTGGAGCTCCAAAAAATGCAGGTAAAACCCAAGGAACTTCTATAAATGGACGACATACTAAATTTGCTTGAAAAGCCAAGAATGATATTATTCCACAGCATGTTGGAGCAAGGATAAATGGAATTAAAAATATTGGATTTGCTACTATTGGAATTCCAAAAATTAATGGCTCATTTACATTGAATAGAGATGGTATCAATGAAATTTTTCCAACATTTTTTAGATGTTTATTTTTTGAAAATAATAACATAAATGGAAGCGGAAGTGTTGTTCCAGCTCCACCTATCCATATAAACCATTGATAAAATGGATATGCTGTTATTGTTGGAAGTACAGCTCCTAAATTCATGGCATGCATTTCTGTATTCATCAATAAAAATTTTTGCCAAAGTGCAAAAAATACACCATTTATAACAGAAATTCCATGAAGACCTGCAAATCCAAATATATGCATAAATATATTGACTACAACAACGCAATAGACAGTATCTCCCATTTGTTCAAGAGGTTTCATCATTGCTATTAATGATGAATATATATCTATATTAAACAAATAAGATATAGTCCAAACAAGAAATATCACAATTAAAAGAGGCAAGAAACTCATGAATGCTTCAGCAACAGCAGGCGGTATATTATCTTGATTTTCTTTATTGTCTTTGCAATTTTCTGAATTTTTGCTATCTTCTTTATCTTCGCATTCTATAGAGTTTTCTTTATCTTGACTCTCTTTATTGTCTTTGTAGTTTTCTTTTTTTGATAATTTATCCCAAAGATACATCACAAGTCGTGATATTTCTACTGTCAAAAGTCCGCATATTATAGCGAGAAAAAGACCATCTCCACCAAGTGGTCTCAATTTTATCAATAGTTCTGGTCTTCCATTGGGGATTATAGGAATATTTACAGGTTTCATTGTGAGAAAGAAACATGCCACAGCTCCCATTCCTTGTGGTAGTATTGGCATATTATAACTTTTAGCAAGTGAACAAGCTATGGAAAATGCTACATATACTGATAACATTCCCATTGTAAATCTAAATGGGATTAATATATTTCCTTGGTTTGCTGAGTACCATTGACCAAAATTTGAATTTGCTATTGTTGGAAAATATTTATTTATTACTTCCCATTGTGAGCCTAAAAGTAAGAAGGTACTTCCTACCAAAATTATTGGAATAGAAGCTAACATTCCATCTCTCAATGCTATTAAATGTCTTTGTTCTGCAACTTTTGATAAAAATGAAAAAATTGATTCTTTTATTTTTGTTAAATTATTCATATTTTTGTCTTTCTGTGAAATCATTCTAAAAATTTGATAATTTTTTATTTAAATCCTTTAAAAAAACAAGGTAAAAAACAAATAAAAAATGAATATTAACTTTTGAAATTTTTCTTATCAATAGAAATATTAAATTTAGGATTGTTTGAGTTATGAAATTTGAATACCCTAAAGAAGTTATAAAAAGAGAAATGCAACAGGGACTATTTTATTTTATTCTTTCTATAGTTCTGTTTTTAATCTTTTTTTTCGTGAATTTTAACTATGGGGCGTTTAAAGGAACGACATCTGCTTCTTTAAAGACTCATCATATTGATTTTATTACAGGTTATTGGTATGCACTTATAGGAATAGGGCTTCTTTTTTGGAAAACTCCTTGTCTTATGGCTGCAATTAATAGGAAGACAACTAAATATGAGCTTTCTACTTCAGGTATTTATGTTATAAGTACACTGAATAATTCAAGAGCTATTGTAAGATGGAAAGATATAACTGGCTTAATTGATGATTTAGATAAAATTTCTATTATTTATGATACAAAAAAATTAATTATATATAACGATATGGATAAGTTTGAAAAATTTTTATCATACCTTTATAAAAATGTAAATAAAGCTGTTAGGGAAAAACTTAAATTTAAGGCAAATCTCCCTGGTGAAAAGAAACTTTCTGAAGAAGAAAAGAAAGCACTTGCTGAAAAGGCACTTGCTGAAAAAGAGCAGGAAGAACAGAACAAAAAATCGAGAATGTTACTCGATCAAGTTTTGGAAGATGATACTGCAAAGCCTAATGCTATCAGAAAAACAGAAGAAGAAATAGATGCAGAACTACCAGCTGTTCACAAGAAGTTGAATCAAGACTTTAAGGCAAGTAAAGATGCTGCTTCAAGTGGTGATAAGGGAAGTCTCATAAATGCCTTTTTCAGTGGAGCTAATGAAGAGGAAACAACAAGAGTTTCAAAATCAACTATGGTCATGTCTAAGTCTGTATTTAAAGAATTGACCAAAAAAGCTCTTGCTATGAGGAATAGAGGAAATAATGATTCTGATTCAAAAGCAGAAGAAAATGAGAATGATCCAAACTTTGAATCTAATGATGTTGAGGAAGAAGAACAAGAAGTTGTTAGACCAATGGGAGGACTTCGTTCGAGAATTAATAAATCTTCTCTCAAAAAAGATAAGAGTTCAATTCTTTTGAGTTCTATAGCTAAACAAGAAGAAGATAAAGCAGAACGTGAAAGAAATAGAGTTGAATTTAGCTTAGAGAGATTGGCTGAAGCAGATTCTGAAGAAAATAAAGAAAGTTCAAGTGAATCTGCTGACGATATTAAAAAAGCCGAAGAAAAAATGGCTGAAGATGAGAGAAAATCAAGTCTTCTTTCTGCATTTTTAACTACTGGTAAATTGGGTGCTGATGTATTAAAGAAATATGGAGGCGATAGATTTTCTTCAAATGAAACTAAACAGGTTGATATACCTAGAGAAACTGTTATCCAATCTGAAACAGTTTCTGATATTTCGCAAGATTTTGAACAGACTGTAGATCGTTCAAGAAAGACTGTTTTAGAGCAACCTTCATTTGGTCAATTTGGCTCAGAACCAGTAAGTGAAAGCACTTCTCCACAACCTACATTTGGATTTGGTGAAGTACAGGAACAACCTTCATTTGGTCAATTTGGTTCAGAACCAGTAAGTGAAAGCACTCCTCCACAACCTGCATTTGGATTTGGTGAAGTACAAGAACAACCTGCATTTGGACAGAAACAACCTGCATTTGGGCAGGAACAATCTGCATTTGGATTTGGTGAAGTACAGGAACAATCTGCATTTGGACAGGAACAACCTGTATTTGGACAGGAACAACCTGCATTTGGACAAGAACAACCTGCATTTGGACAGGAACAATCTGCATTTGGACAGGAACAACCTGCATTTGGACAGGAACAACCTGCATTTGGACAGGAACAATCTGCATTTGAAAATTTGGATATATCTAAAGATTTTGGACAATTTAAAAAAGATCGTTCAAGAGAAAAGATAGAAGTAAATCTCAATAAATCAATTGATACAAAACAGGCTGATTTTGGAAATTTGGATATAACTAAAGATTTTGGACAATTTGAAAAAGAGCGTTCAAGAGAGAAAATAGAAGTAAATCTCAATAAATCAATTGATACAAAACAGGCTGATTTTGGAAATTTGGATATATCTAAAGATTTTGGAATATTTGAGAAAGAGCGTTCAAGAGAAAAGATAGAAGTAAATCTCGATAAACAAATTGATACAAAACAAGCTGATTTATTTAAAGATTTTAATCAATTCAAACTTAGTGAATCAAAAAAGAATAAACAATTTATTTCAAAAGACAATATTATTAATAAAGATAAAAAAGATGATTTATATGGTACTTCTCTTATTGAGAAACCGAAAAAGGATAAACCACATGTATTGGAAGTAACAGATGAAGTTTTATCTGAATTAAAAGAAAAAGAATCGTCTTTGAAGTATAATAACTACGATGATTTTACTTTAGATAAAGAATTAGACAAGCAAAAACAAGATATTCGTAAATCACAGCAAGATCTTCGTAAATCTGTTGCAAGAAGAAAGGGAAGAAAGACTAAATCTGATATTCCTAAGAAACTTTCTTTGAATAATCTATCTATTGAATCCCAAAAAGATACTGCTGATAAAGATGTAAAACAGTTTAAGAAAAATAGTAAAAATAAAAAGTTTGAAAAATTAACTCTTGATATTCTCAATTCGAAAACAAAAGAAGAAATTAAACAAGAAGTTTTGGCAAAACAAGCAGCGGAAGAAGAGGCACGCAAACAGGCGGAAGAAGAAGCTCGCAGACAAGCGGAAGAAGAGGCACGTAAACAGGCAGAAGAGGAAGCTCGTAGAGAGAAGGAACAAAGACAGTCAAAAACTGTTGAGATGTCCGAAAAATTTGTTCCAGATACTTTAAAATATGTTGATTATGACAAAGTTGATTTGAATGATTTGATAAGACCAACTCATTCTGGAAAGTTGCCTGAATTGAGTAAGTATATAACACCGACGCCTTCTGGACATTTGCCAGATTTGAATGAGTTGATTAAACCTACACAATCTGGAAAATTGCCTGATTTAAGCAGTGTTATTTCTCCAACACCTTCAGGAAAACTTCCTGATCTCAATTCTCTTATTGCTAATTTGAAATCTAAGAAAAAATCAAATGAAAAAGATTTCTCAAATGAAAATGAAATAGATTCTATTGTTGAATCAGTTGATAAACCTATAATTCCTGACAGCGGAAAATATAAAGGTGAAGTTTATACTGATAGAACAAGAGAAGTTTATGAGGATAATAGGACAAGAGAAACTCATGAGATAAGACCTAAAGAGTTTTATTCTTCAAATTCAGATGTTGATAGAGTTGATTCAAGAGAAGTTTCTAATTCAAGTAAACTTCCTGATTTAAGTAGTCTTATAAAGCCAAGTTATTCTGGAAAACTTCCTGATTTAAATGAGTTGATAAAGCCAACACAGTCAGGTCATCTCCCTGATTTAAATACTCTCATAAAGCCTACGCAATCAGGAAAATTGCCTGAATTAGGTAAGTATATAACTCCAACTCAATCTGGAAAATTACCTGATTTAAATAGTCTTATAAAACCAACACAATCAGGAAAATTGCCTGATTTAAATTCTCTCTTGAGTAACAGCAAATTATCTAATATTTCTAAAAAGAATAAGACAAATACAAATACAAATGATACAGATGATGGGTTTAATGCAAGAGAAACAAGAGAAATAGATATAAGATCTAATACCTTAAGTTCGAGAAAATTTAAGAGTGCATTATCGCAAGATAATGTTCCTAAATTAGAAGATTTGTTGGGAAAAGATATAGGAAGAAAGAGAAAAAATTATAAAGACAGTACAAATAGTGAACAATAAATCAGTTAATAAAACAGAAGAAGTATTTTCTTTGGGATATGTTATAAAAACTAATATCGAAAATTTTTTTACCAAGGTTGAGGAATTTGCTTTTTTCTGTTTTTGTAAAGATTGGTGGATTATTGAGTTTTCAATGCTCTTTCAATATATGTTCAATTCTCCTTATAAGATAATGAAAAAAAATCATGCGAATGAAGATGATTTTGTTTATGGTGAAATTTCGGTAAGGACTATTTGTAAAATATTGAAAGATATAGAAGCAAATAGAGATGATGTTTTTATAGATTTGGGAAGTGGAAGAGGATATGCGGTCTTTGGTTCTTATCTTTCTGGTATAAAATGTTCTATAGGAATTGAATTTGTAAAAGAATTTACAGATAGAGCCTTGAAAACAAAAATTGCTTTAAAAACAGATAAGATTGAATTTTTAAATGAGGATTTTACAAAATCTGATTTAAATTCCGCAACTATCATTTTTATTGCAGGGACGACAATGGAGGAAACTACAATAAAAAAAATAGCTTGTAGAATATCTGAAATAGACCATTGTGTGAAAATTATTTCATTGTCAAGACAGCTTAAAGGAAAAAATATTAAAACAGTTTTTTCTAAAGAATATAGATTTTCTTGGGGAAATGCTTTGGTTTATTATCAAATAAAAGAATAGTGAAATAGAACTTGACAAAATTTGAGATAACTTGTAAACTAAATAGCTAAAGTTGGAGGGTTAATTTTTATGAGATATTGTGAGACATATTTAAAGAAATATTTTGATAACTTTAAGTTTTTTGATATAGATTGTACAGACAAGAGAATAAGAGAAGTTGCAATGAGAATCAAAAGATGTCTTAAATGCAAAGGTTTTGAAAAATGCAAAATGCATCCTGATTTTTGGTTTGAAGGTGAGAGACAGAGATTTGCTGAAAATGAAAGACTTTTAGCTCTTGAAAAAGAACAGGAAGAAAAAGAGAGATTAGAAGCTGAGGCAAGAAAAGAAGCAGGCGAAGAAATTGAAGAAGTAGAAGCTGAAAAGGAAACAGTTGAAGCTGTGTAAATAAATATAAAATAAAAAAGAACACTTCTTTTGATGAAGTGTTCTTTTTTATTTTATATTTATTTTTACATTTCGGATAGTGCTTTATGAAATTTTTCTACATATCTTTTGGCTGTTGCATTTGGAATTTTGTTGCCTGCTCGTGATACTGTTCCTGGACCTTGATTATATGCTGCAAGTGCCACATCAAGATTTTTAAATTTTGTCAACATCAATTTTATATATTTTGTTCCTGCAATTATATTTTTTTCAGGATCCCAACAGTCATAAATCCCCATATCTTTTGCAGTTGATGGTTTTAACTGCATTAATCCACAAGCTCCTGAATATGAAAGAGCGTTTGGATTATATGAAGATTCAATTTGTATTATTGCTCTTATTATATATGGATTTACATCATATTTTTCTGCACATTTTTCAATAATAGCTGATATGTTTAAATGATCCTGTTCTTGTAGGCGAGACATGTCTCTTGCTCTGTCGAGACTTCCTCTTGAAGAAAGAACCCTTCTTTTTCTATTTGCTAAATTGCTATTTTTATATTTTTTTGGAAGTTGAGTCATATATATATTTGGAACTGATATTGATTTGTTGTAATTTAGGATTCCATTATATACACTTTCTTTCCCTAATTTAGTCATTTCTTCAACAACTACAGAACCAGATACTGTTTCTAAATCTTCGGCAAATACAGGGGCGACAAAAATTAACAAACACAATAGAATAGTTGATAGTAATTTCATGATTTCTCCGAATTTTCACGAAAATTGATAACTCGTTGATTAAATAATTGGGGTTACACAGCACAGAAGTTGTTTATTCAAATTATTTAGTTTCCGAATTTTAAAAATAATAAAAGATTATTTACTATTTTTTTATAACGCCTTATTCTATCATTTTCAATTGAAAATGTCAAATTTTTTATTGCATTTCAATTATAAATATGATAAAATTACTGTAAAAATAATCTGTGTAATTTACTTTAATAAGAAAAATTATGAAATGTAAAAAATGTGGTAATGAAATAATTGAATCTATTGGGTATTGTGTCAGTTGTAAAACAAAAGAAGAAATGAAATATAATGTTGAAAGTTATATTTCTGATTTTTATGAGATTCCAATTATTAAAACTACAAATAATAAATATCCTAAATATAATAATATAAGGTTTTATGATGATGGTTTTTGTTTAAATTTTGATTATAACAAGAAACCTATTGATACTTCAAAGATATTTGTGGAATTGATGTATGGAACAGGACTATTTGCTTTTGTTGGGTTTGTCTATTATATGTCATTACGCAATAATTGTTCAAATTCACTGTTAATATTATATATATCTTTGGGGCTTTTTTTTCTTGCAGTTTTGTTCGCTTTTATTCCATTATATGTTAATCCAAGTGTAAATATTTGTTATGTTGATATCAATAAGAAATGCTTAAAATTGAGTTATAGTAAATATAAAACAAATCAAGAAGATTTTGAAAAATCTGGTGTATTTAAGGTGTCAGTTGATTCTGTTCATAAATTAATAGAGCAAATAGAAGAAGTTGAAAAGCCTAAGAAAATTAATGATAATAAAATAGAAATTGAAATACCTAAAGAAAATATAAGCAAGATAAAAATTAGAAGAATTTATGATATAGAAAATGAACATATACTTTCTAATGGGTTGTTAAATTATCAAAATAAAGAAGAACACTATTATGCTTTTTATGTTTGTTTTGTCAATCCAATTTATATTTATGACGAGAAAAAGAAGTATAAAAAGACAGAAAAGAAAGAAAAGATTAAATTGGAAGAAATTAGGCTCATATCACATATATTTTCAGAATCTGTTGATTTAGAGAATATTAAAAACGAATTTGAAAATGAATTGGGTTTAACAAAAAAATAGGATCCCTTTTTTTAAAAGGAATGGAGATATAAAATATAGAAAGAAAATTTAAAGAAAATTATTATATTGAAAAGCGAAGGTTCCGCAACTTATGGATAATATGAATCTTGATCTTTATGAAGAGTTAAATCAGCTTGATATTGATGATTTAACTCAAGAGATGACGATAGAAGATTTGCTGCATATAATGGTTGAAAAGGGTTCTTCTGATCTTCATTTAAAAGCTGGCTGTGCTCCTATGATAAGAGTTGATGGAGAGTTAGTTCCTATAACTTATGAACTGCTTTCTGCTGAAGTTGTAAGGAGAATGATTGAAAGCATTTTAACAGAAGAGCAGAAGGCTAAATTTGTAGTTGAAAAAGAACTCGATATGGCATATAGTGTTCCAGGTTTATCGAGATTTAGGGTAAATGTATTTATGCAGAGAAATACATGGTCAACTGCAATAAGAGTTATTCCTTCAAGACCTTTCTCGATAGATGAATTGAAACTTCCTCATATTTTGAAAGACCTTGCAATGAAGCCGAGAGGTCTTATCTTAGTTACAGGTCCAACAGGAAGTGGTAAATCAACAACTCTTGCTGCTATGGTAAATCATATAAATGAGAACAAGCGTTGTCATATTGTCTCTGTTGAAGACCCTATCGAATTTTTACACAAAGATAAAAACAGTGTTTTGAGCCAAAGAGAAGTTGGAGAAGATACGAACAGTTTCACAAATGCTTTGAAACATGTTTTGCGTCAAGACCCAGATGTTATTCTCATAGGTGAGATGAGAGATCTTGAAACAGTTTCAATCGCTATAACTGCTGCAGAGACAGGACACCTTGTTTTGGCTACATTACACACAAATAGTGCTTCAAATACTATCGACAGAATGATAGATATATTTCCACCACATCAACAACAACAGATTAGAATGCAGTTGTCTGTAACATTGGAAGGAATTGTCTGTCAAACTCTTGTTCCAAGAGCTGAAGGTTCTGGTAGAATTTTGGCGATGGAGCTTTTGCCAGTAACTCCAGCTGTAAGAAATGTAATCAGAGAAGGAAAGAGTTATCAAATTCCAAATATTATCCAAAGTGGTGCTCAATATGGTATGCAATCTCTTGATGTATCACTTAGAAATTTATATCTTCAAGGTCTTATTAGTTATGATGAGGCTCTTGCAAAAGCTTCATCACCAGAAGAGTTTATAAAATTGGTAGGTAAATAAGTCATGATAAGTAAGGGTGAATTATTAAAAGGTATGATTGATTCTGATATGTATGAAGTACATATCGTTCCAGGTTCTCCTATTATGTATCGTAACTCTATAGGTGAACTTGAGCCTATGATTGCTGGTAATATTTCTACTAATGATACAAAGGCTTTTATCGGAGATCTTTTAAATGGAGATCAAAAGATAGAATTTGCACAAAATAAAGAACTTGATTTTGTTGTAAGTGCATCTGGAGTTTCAAGATATAGATTTAGTATAGCCATGCAAAGAGGTTCTATTTCGGCTATAATAAGAACATATCCTAAGAAAATTTCTGATTTTGACAAATTAAATCTTCATAAGAGCGTTAAAGATATTGCTGAAAATATAAGAAAAGGTCTTGTTATCGTAACAGGTCCTAAAGGTTCAGGAAAGTCAACAACTCTTGCAGCTGTTTTAGACCATATTATATCATCAAGACCAGTTAAGATTTTATCTCTTGAAAATCCCATTAAATATCTATTTGCAAATAAAAAGGGAGTTATTGCCCAAAGAGAGATGGGAATAGATGTAAAAGATAGAGCTTTGTTTTTCCAAAATCTCGTAAATCAATCAGCTGATGTTTTGGTTATAGACGAACTTACAAATGCAGATGAGGCTTTGAAATTGTTGTTACTTGCTGCAGGTGGAACTATCGTTTTCTTAAAGATGATTTCTCCTTCAATAACAAATGCCATGGATTTGATTTTAAATCTTTTCCCAAGTCATCTCCAAGACAGTACAAGATCAATGCTTGCAACTGCACTTGAAGCTGGTATGTCTCAGATTTTGTGTAAAGATGTTACAGGAAAGAAATTGTTGCCTGCAATGGAAATATACAAAGCAACTAATAACATGAGACAGAATATAAGAGAAAATAAATTCGATTTGGTATATCAAGTAATGGGAGCTGCTGGAAGACAAGAAGGCATGACCAACCAAGAGGCAAGTTTACGTCAAATGGAAAAACAGAACTTGATCACCAAAGATGAAGCATTGGCAAGATCAAGCAGACCAGATGCAATGAAGAAACTATTTGCACAAGCATTTTAGTTAAAATTTTTATAGTATAGATTAAAATTTTAATTTAATTATTTTATTTATAGTATTGCTAAATAGAGAAAATTTACACAAGCATTTTAGTTAAAATTTTTATAGTATAGATTAAAATTTTAACTAAATTATTTTATTTATAGTATTGCTAAATAGAGAAAATTTGCACAAGCATTTTAGTTAAAATTTTGATAAATAGAGAAAAAACTTGATAATAGATTTGCATTTGTACACAGATAAATATACACAGAAAAAAGAATTGCCGACAGAAGCTATATTAAAAGCTATTTCTGATGGTCTTGATGCTGTAGTGTTGATTGAAAAAAATAGACTTTGGACAGCTGAAGAAATAGCCGAGCTTAAGGCGAAAATAAATGTCGGCAATTTTTTGATATTGTCTGGACAGCTTGTCAGATGTGAAGAGGGGAATGTTCTTGTTATAGGAGCAGATACTGCTTTTGAAGATGGATTGTCTGCTTTTAATTTGAAACATAGAGTAGCTTCTGAAGGTGGCTGTTGCATTTTTGTTCCAGATTGTTCAGATAGTAAAAGTGTTGAATCTGCATTTGAGTTTATAAATAGGAAATTATCTGCTTTTGATATTTTTGATGGAATTGAAATATATCATTCTGAAATGTCAAAAAAAGATATGAGAGATTTTCTTGAATTGAGGAGAAAAATTCATTTTTGTGCATTAGCTGGAAGTTGTTCTACAACTCCTGCATTGTATTGTACTAAATTTTTTGCTCAAATAAAGAATGAAAAAGAATTAGCTTCTGAAATTATCAAAGGCAAAGTTTATCCATGTCCTATAAATGGATTTAGTGTTGATCCTCGTGGTGGTTCTCTTTCTAAGATCTCTTGGAATATCCCTAAAAGTGATATGATAAAACAAAAAGGGCTTATTTTTGACTTATATGGAACTCTTGTTTCTTTGACAAGCACTGAAACATATACTGAATTTCATAGATTGGCAATGTGGCTTTCTAATGAAAATATTCAAGTTTCAGGTGAAAGCCTTATGAACTACTATCGTCAAAAATGTTCTGAATTTTATGCTAATGCTTTAAAAACAGTAAAATTTCCAGAGGTCGATATATTACAGGTGTTAAAGGATGCAATATCCTTCTTTTCTGGTAAGCCATGTTCTAATGAATTTGCGAGAAAAGCAGCACTTGTATTTAGAACTTTTTCTATCAAAAGTATAAAATTATATCCACATACAAGGAGAGTTTTGCGAGAACTCAAAAGAAGAGGATATGTGATGGGAATTATATCAAATGCCCAAGCAGTTTTTACCATTCCAGAAATAGAGGATTTAAAACTGTGGCAATTTTTTGATTTTATAATTCTCTCTTCTGATGTTGGTTGTAGCAAACCTGATGATAAAATTTATGGCATAGCTTCAAGGCAACTTGAATTGCCTCCTTCTCAAACTGCTTTTGTGGGAGATGATTTATATGGTGATATTTTTGGAGCTCAAAAACATGGGTATAAAACTGTTTTTGTAAAGACGAATGTAGGCAATTTAAATTCACCAGGGAATGTAACTCCTGATGTAACACTTGTTGATGGTGATTTGAGAAATCTTTTGAGGATTTTTCCTTAGTTTAATGATATATAGGAGTTGTTATTATGGACATACCAAAAACAAATAATGTCATGATAGATAGACTAAATGTCATGCTTAGTATAATGGTGAGAGAAGGGGCTTCGGATATTTATTTGAGAAGTGAACATAAGCCATATTTGAGAATAGATGGTGAAATTGTACTTCTCGATCTTCCAGAAATAACTACTGAAGAAATGCAACTTCTCACAAGAGGAATTCTTAAACCAAATGAGCTTGATGCTTTTGTCAAGAAACTTGAATCAAATGTAATGTATGCAACTCCTGAGTTAGGTCGTTTTAGGGTAAATATATATGTTCAAAAAGGAACGATCGCCATGGTTATGAGAAAGATCAGAGAAGATATTTCTGATTTTGAATCACTCGGTCTTCCCAAAAAATTAGAGACATTAAGTCTTTTGAGAGCAGGACTTGTTTTGATAACTGGTCCAACAGGAAGTGGTAAATCAACAACACTTGCTTCTATGGTTAAATATAGAAACATAAAATCAATAGGTCATATTATAACAATAGAAGACCCTATAGAATTTATGCATGATGATATAAACTGTATTATAAGTCAAAGAGAAGTCGGTATTGATACGAGAACTTTTGCTTCCGCCCTTGAAAGTGCTCTTCGTGAAGCTCCAGATGTATTGCTTATAGGTGAGATGAGAGATGTTGAATCTGTCAAAGCAGCCATGTACTTTGCAGAGACTGGACATCTTGTTTTAGGAACACTCCACGCAAATAATGCTTCTCAAACTATTGAAAGACTTCTTCAATTTTTCCCAACAGAAATTCATACTCAGATATTACAGGCTATTTCTATAAATTTGAGAGGTATATTTTCACAGAGATTGGTTAGGCAGAAAACTTCTGACGAGAGAATTCCAATTTATGAGTTAATGGTTGTAAATGCTCGTATGAAAGAACTTATTGCATCAAATAAACTTTCTCAAATTTCTAAAGAAATTGATTTGTTCCATACAGAAGGCATGATTTCATTTGATAAGTGTATTATGGATATGTTGAAAAAAGGAAAGATTTCAGCTGAGTCAGCTCTTGCCAATTCAGATAATCCTAATGATTTGAAATTAAAAATAAAAACAAGTGGAATAAAAATCTAATTTTTTATTTTAGGAGTATTTATGGAAAAAGATTTTGAATTAACAACAGAAGAAGGAATTTCAAATAAAGTTCCATTTAGAATAAAAAGTGGAAATTTTTGTGATTCTTATGTAGAAGTTGAAATATCTGATGAAACAAAACAAATAGAATATTCAGATATTGAATATATTTGTGCTGGTATAATAAAAGACAAAACTTTATCTGCAAGTCCACCAAAAACAGGACTTGGAAAGATGCTGAATAGTTTGTTTAGTAAAGATGTCAGTAAAGATGAAGAAAATACTCCTATTGTAAAAACTTTTTACTTACTTGATATATATGTAAAAAATCAGACTGTTCCATTTAGAATAAATGGTGGATTTGTAAATTATAAGTCTTTTTTGAAGAAAATAGGTTATATAAGTTTGGAAAATTTCAAAATGCTTTTAAAGGAATTTGCTTTTAGAGCAAAAACAAGCAAATTTAATAAAACAGCTTTTGATTTTATAAAGAAATATCCTGTAAAAAAGTCTTATATATCTGAGCTTGAATTTCTTATTGAATCTTCAGAAGAAAGAAAAAAGTTAGAACTTAGAAATACTTGGAATGACATCATTGAAGAAGATGAAAAAAAAATATCAAATGATAATAATGATGAAAAACAATAGATAAAAAGTAACTTGGAGGTATAATTTTGGCAAACTCAGTATTTTTCACAGATGCTCGCTTTCAAGCTGAAGTAGATCATTGCTTGCATTGTAAACAAAAACCTTGTGTGAAAGCATGTCCTGTTGGTTGTTCTCCTTATAGATTTATACAATCTATAAAGACAGGCGAAAAATCCGATTATCGTCGTGCTACAGAAGAAATATTAAGTTCAAATCCACTTGGTGGAATATGTGGACTTGTATGCTATCGCAAATTTTGCATGTCTGCTTGTACTCTTGGTAAATTTGATCATGCCGTTAATATACCTGCAATTCAGGCAAAAATAATCCAAAAAGCAAAAGAATTGGGAGTTGTCGATATTTGGGAAACTCCTGAAAAAAATGGAAAGAAAATTGCCATAATTGGAGCGGGACCATCTGGACTTACGGCGGGTGTAACACTTGCCCAAAAGGGATATGAAGTTGACATATATGAAAAAGAATCAAAAGCAGGTGGAGCTTGTAGATTTATTGCAAAAGACAAACTTCCTGCTTCTGTAATTGATTCAGATATAGATTTTATATTTAAAAATAAAAATATAAATTTTAAACCAAATACAAATATTTCAAATATAGATGAATTAAAAGGCTATGATTCTGTAATTGTTGCTGTTGGTATAAATAGACCTGACAGCAAAAAAGACGAAAAAATTCCTGACATGGCTTTTTATTATTCAAAAACGAATAAATCATCTTTTGAAATTCCAAAAAATGAGAAAATTTTTGCCTGTGGCGATTTTAAAAATGGTGCAACATCTGTTGTTGAAGCTGTAGCTTCTGGTAAAAATGTCGCTTTTGAAGTAGATTCATTTTTGTCAAATAAAGAAAAGCCAATTATTGAAATAGATACAAGAAATGATTTAAAAATACATAGTGCAAAACTTCCAGTTTCGATTGAAACAGATTTCTTTGGCAAAAAGATATCTTCTCCATTCTTGCTTTCTGCAGCACCACCTACTGATGGATATGAGCAGATGAAAAAGGCTTATGAAGCAGGTTGGGTAGGCGGAATAATGAAAACTGCATTTGATGATGTACCTATTCATATTCCTGCAGAATATATGTTTAGGATATCTGATGACACTTATGGAAATTGTGATAATGTTTCAGCTCATCCTCTAAAAAGGGTTTGTGAAGAAGTAAAAAGATTGGTAAAAGAATTTCCTGATAAATTGACTATTGCTTCAACTGGTGGTCCTGTTACAGGCAATGATGAAGAAGATAAAAAACAGTGGCAGAAAAATACAAAAATGCTTGAAGAAGCAGGAGCTATGGCTGTTGAATATAGTCTTTCATGTCCACAGGGTGGAGATGGGACAGAAGGAAATATAGTTTCTCAGAATCCTGTCCTTTCTGCAAAAATTATAGATTGGGTTATGGAATGTTCCGATCCTGATATTCCAAAGATTTTTAAATTAACTGCACAAGTTACATCTATAAAGACAATAGCAAATGCCATAAAAAAAGTATATGATAAATATCCAAACAAGAAGGCTGGTATAACTCTTGCAAATTCTTTCCCTTCTATGTGCTTTAGAAAAGGTTATAAAGAAGATTGGGAACAGGGCGTTGTCGTTGGAATGAGTGGAAGAGGTGTTGTTCCTATCAGCAATTTGAGCCTCTCTACTGCTTCTGATTGTGGATTGGTCATTTCAGGAAATGGTGGTCCTATGAATTATTTAGAAGCTACTAATTTCCTTGCATTGGGTGCTAAAAATGTACAATTTTGTACTCTTGCTATGAGAGATGGATTAGATGTAATAGATGAGTTAAATTCTGGTCTTTCATATTTTATGAAGGAAAGAGGTATTAATTCTGTAGAAGAACTTATTGGAATTGCCAATAGAACTGGAGATGGTTCTGTAACTGATTTTATAAATCTTTCTCCTGTAAAGAAAATTCCTACTGTTGACAAAGATTTATGTATTGCTTGTGGTTGTTGTTCAAGATGTTCATATTTTGGAATAACTGCCGATGAAGATGGATATCCTATTATACACCCTGAAAATTGTGTTGGGTGCAGTATATGTGTTCGTAAATGTATTTCAGGAGCTTTAATTCTTAGGAATAGAACTGAAGAGGAAACTAAGGCACTAAAACATTAAATTTTTATATAGTTTATTTTGAAGCTGAAAAAAGGAGCCGTATTTTATGCAAGAAGAAGCTTTAGAACTTTTGGAACGTGCTAAACAATTAAATCCTGTATCTGATGGAAGTGAGTTTAGTTCTTTATTAAAAAGATCTATTGAACTTGATCCTAATAATGGAGAACCTCATATTTATTTGGGATTGTACTATTACAAAGCAAGAAATTTTGAAAAAGCATGTGAAGAATTAAGCGAGGGGCTTAATATAGATTGTTTTGCTGCAAATAATGTGAGTCTTGCACAACAGGCCTATGTGGCACTTGGTAAGACATATAGTCAGCAAGGTAATAAAGAAATGGCATTGATGTCATTCAGGTCTTTGATAGGTTTATATCCTGAAACTAAAGTTTCTGAAAAACTTGCACAACAGATTTATGGAAACAAAGATATAGACCCTATATGGCTTAAATATTATGATGAAGGTTGTGAGGCTTTTTCAGATGGCAGATTTGATGAAGCTGAAGAATTGTTTGAAGCAGCAGAGAATATAAATGATTCTTTTCCTTGGATTCAGTATCATCTTGGTTTAATTTATGATGCAAGAGGTGATATTGACAGTGCTACTTACAGTTTTTTGAGAGCCATTGAAGAAGAGAGACATTTCCTTTTCTGTATAGCTCTTGCCAATGCTTGTTACAAACTTGGCAATACAAACGAAGAGAGAAAATGTCTTAATCAAGCACTGAGTATAAATAAACATTATGCAGGAAAGATTTTGAATGGTATTGATGAGGCCTTAAATTTGGGAGATACAAGTAGAGCTGAATTTTTGGCAGAGGTTATAAATAACCAACTTCCAGATACTTATTATTCAGAACAGGCTTCGCATTATATAGAAGATTTCAAAAATGGTACATTGTCTTCTCCAAATGTTCCGTCTGAATTGATAGGTGAGATATATCAAGATGAACAAGAATTTATGTTTGGTTCTTCTGAAAAAGAGGAAGAAATTACTCATGAAACTTCTAAATTGAATCCTAAAACTGTTCCTGAAAGTGTTGTTAAACAACAGGAAGAAAGATATGCAGAAGAGGTTGAAGAAGATACTTATAAAGAAGATATAGTAGAGCCTGTTGTAAAAAGAAAAATTTCTATCTCACCTGTAACTAATGAAATTAAGGAAGAAATTTCAGATGATGAAGCAGATGAATATCAACAGAAGATAGTAAGTCAAATTCAAAGTTTGAAAAAGGAAAAGGTCGAGAAAGAAAATATACAGAGAGTCGAAGAGACAGAAGAATATGAAGAAGTAAAAGAAGACATAGAGCCAGATATGTCTGCATATGATAGAAGTTTTTCAAGTGATACTTCTTCTGATAAATATTTTGAACAGCAAGATTTTTCTGATGATAAAGTAGATGAGACTTTTGCAGAAGATGATTATAAGTCAACTGGTCTTGCTTCTATGTTGACTGAAGCTGTTTCATCTGTTGAGAATTATGTTGAAGGTTATAAAATAGCTCCAGAAGTTGCAGATAAAATGGTTGAAGATATTAAAGAAGCAAGTATATCTGCAAGAACAGTTCTTGATGAAATAAAACAATTATGTAAAATACAGATAATAGCAATAAGAAAGCAAAATGAGCTTTTCCTTGAAGCTGTTAGAAGAGAAGTTGAAAATGTAACATTACAGGCTTGTACTTCTATTGAAGATTTGGAAAAAGCTCTTGAAGTAAAAATTAAAGAATCTGCAAAAGAACTTATTATTGAAGAAGAACAGAAGAAGTTACTTGAAGAGACTGAAGAATCGGATGAAGAGGAAACAGAGACTGAAGAATCGGATGAAGAAGAAACAGAGACTGAAGAATCTGATGAAGAAGAAACAGAGACTGAAGAATCTGATGAAGAAGAAACAGAGACTG
>JBGUKW010000047.1:0-12314 GCA_045114665.1 Candidatus Xenobia bacterium
ATCTATTCTATGTAAAACTCAAGTAAAAAGTATATGTGGCTTTCATCCCATAGGCAAGCCTATGGGTTTTCGCCACGAATTTATAACTATTCTCAGTCATTCATCCCATCAGCTAAAGCTAATGGGATTTCTGACTAATTCACTTTAAAAGTCGTCCCCAAAACTCATATTAGGTATGTAAATATTTAATGATGTTTTTCCCAACATACCAATGTTGGAAGCAAGGAGTGATTTTTGATGCAGAAAATTAAAAAGAACAAAAAAAAATTAAAACCATGCAAATATTGCGGGTTTGCAAAAAAACCTAGATTGATGTTTGCAGAATTGCCTTTTGATAAACCTTTGGTCGGCATTGTATGTCCGAACTGCCGGTCCGGTACGGAATTTTTGCAGACAAAAAAAGAAGCCATTAACAGTTGGAACAAATTTTTTTATTGCGGAGGAGGATTTTTTATGTCAAAAAACAAAACAGATTGGTTTATAACAGTAGCTCGTATCATTGTGGTTTTAATCATAATAAAATTATCCATCATACAGGCATTCTAGGCAAAAAAAGGACTCGTATTTGAGTCCTTTTTTGTTATTCATTTTTTCTTTTTAGAAAAGCAAAAACTATACAGCCTGCACTCAGAACGAACAAAGCAGCCCATAAAAAGATATTTGTTCTGTCTCCCGTTTTTGGAGATGTATTTTTCTTAACAATAGGGACTTTTGTTCTTTCCGGTTTTTTGAGATTTGATGTTTTTTCCGAATTTTTTTCTTTGGGTTTTTTTGTAACAGTGGGTGATTTTGTTTTTCCCGGCTTTTCTGTTCCTATCGAATCCATAGAAGAATACAACAGATTTTCATATCGGATAGTATCCACTTTTTTATTAGAACCATTTTTGTATACAACAGTTTCTGAAATCAGGCCGTTATCCCCTTGTGTTACGATAACCTTAATGATATATTCACTGTAGTCGTATTGAATATGTTTTTCGTCTGTCCCATCCTGCTGAAAAACTTTTAATGTATAAGTCCCCGGCTCATAGAAATGGAGTTCATAACTGCCCTTCTCTCCTTCTTTCAACCTTAAAATGGAGCTATAGTAATAATGAGAAACAGCATCACTTTCAATGGAATCAATTTCGTAGATGAATTTGTCACAAGTGTATTTTTTTGTATTTCCTTCGCACACAATAGGTATCTTTACTAAAATCCCATCATTTTCTTTTGCAAAGATTCTTTGTGGTGAAAAAAAAGAACAATTTATCAAAACGGCTAAGGATAACAGCAACATCATTATCTTTTTCAAGATATGCACTCCCTTTCTTTTAATCAAATACCGTTACTTCATTATTTGTTGGCATTGGTTTTGGCTTTTTAGTTGCGTTTGGTCTTTTTGTAACAGTTGGTCTTCTAACAGGTCTTCTTGTCACACTTGGACGATAAGGACGTCTTGTTATAACAGGTCTTTGTGTTCTGACCGGTCTACGAGTGACAACAGGACGTTTTGTAACGGGGGTTTGATATTGTGTAGGTTTTTTGGTAACTACCGGTTTTTTTGTTTTTACAGGTTTCTTTGTTTTAGCCGGTTTTTGAGTTGGAACTGCAGTCATTGGAACATCCGTCGGGTCAGATGTTTTAACCGGTTCTTCCGTTGCAGTTACTTTTTCAGGCTCCGAACTCTCTTCTATTTCTGCCTTGAACCCTTCGTTTGGGGGAGGCGATTCCGTCATAGTTACCTCTGCTTTTTTTTCTTTCGAAAATTTTTCTTTTATGATATCTACACCGCCACACATTTTGAACAAAATACCTACAATACACAGGATTGCAAGTATTTTTAGTATCCGCTCTTTGGACATAAAACCATTCCTTTCTTCTGATACTTCCCACGCATAGGGGAGGGTTATTATGATATTATATTTACGTTTTTAATATGAGTTTTGTTTTTGCAAATTACTTATTTTGCGTTCCTACCACTCTGTTAACAGCTAATCGAACATGCCAATCCTCATCAAAAGCAAGCATTTTTAAATCTTTGGGTCGTCCCTTCCCCGCCACGACACATCTTACCCGCTGGTCTTTGTCATACACCAAAACATCTAAATCTTTGTCTCGACCACACTTTGCAACAGCCATCCGGACAAACCAACTCTCATCTTTGACCAAAATATCTAAAGATTTCCCTTTTGATGCGATTAAGGCTCTAATGTGTGCATTTTCATCATAGGCAAGTATATCTTCTCGGATGCCTTCTTCTGCAATAAGATAACGGTCTTTCCAATTTTCAGAAGCAAGAAAACGGTCAATTCCAACCCCATACCGGATAAGAAACTTTTTTACACAAAAGGAAAAGTCTTTCTTTTCTTTTGCTAATTTTTCTGCATACTCTAAAATCTCTTCTTGCGAGATTTCCCGCACAAAACGGATACGTAAACATTGCAGATTATCTCCGTTTGTGGGAAGAATATTTTCTGCTTCTATTTCAAAAAGACGATTTTTCTTTAATGGGTAGTACCAGTCTACCTGTTCTATTTTTTTACAAAAACAAAATCCTTTTAAAAAACCGGATTCCTCTTCAGCCTTATACCACTTTCCAATCTCATATTGTCTGCCCTCTCCGTGTATTGCCCTCATGTCCATGTTTAGTCCTTTGTATCCCGTCAAAAAAAACAACCCCCAAACTTCTTTTATTTTTAATATGAGTTTTTTTGTAGTTTTTCCTAAAAAAAAGGCAACAATCTTACTTGTCGCCTTTTCACCTTACTTTTTCTTTCTTTTTTTTACATTTTTTTCTATCACTATCATTATAAATATAGATGTACCAATAACGCCAAATGCAATTGTGGCTGTCATTGGATTTACATTTGTTGGTACTACCCCATTTTTCTCATTTACGATTTTTACGGAAATATCATTTTGTGTAATTGTTCCATCAGGGTCCTGATAAATTACACGATATCCGTCCCCATTTGTTTCTTCTACGTTATAGGCTGTTTTAACCGGTATTTTCTTAAATACGATGTTCTCACCATGTTTTAATGAAAAAGAAACGATGCCATCTTTTACAGGGAGGGAAGTTTCTTCCCCATTTTTTACACAAATGACAGACTCAGGTATCTTATCTCCTTTTAAAGTTAAATGAAATGTAAAATCTTTCGTGCGGTCTGCCATAAATCCCTTTACTTCTTTGGATACCGTCAGGTCTCTTCCCGATTCGTATGTATTTGTTACATTTACTGTAGCTGTCTTATTCTTCTCAATCGTTCCATCATATGGATTTTTTAAAGAAGATATCCAACTGCTGTATTTTTTCTCAGAGATTGTAAAAGTTGCTCCATTTGGAAGATTTTTGATAACGGCGCTTTCTCCTCCCTTTAAGGAAATCGTAGTTTTTCCATTTTCATCAAACAACACAGTACCACTCTTTGTTCCCGCTTTTGAATCTAAATCATAAGTTCCCGTCACGGGAGTTTCGCCTCTTTTTACCTGAATGGTGAATACAAAGTCTTTTTCTGTATTGGCATCATCACCGGTAACGGTCTTTGTAATTTTCAAATGTCCGATTTCATCTGCTTTGTTTACAACCGTTGTCGCAATTGTATTTTCTTCTGTTTTTGTCTGCATTGTGGTTGTGTAGCCGGGAATAGTGATATTTTGGAATTTATATACATAAGTTTCTCCATAAACATCTTTTTTTGGAAGTCCTCCAAGGATTCCTTTCCATTCGTTTTTTTCATTTAAAGTCATGGTACCGATTACATTAAAGTCTGTATCATCTTCCCCAACATGCCCCTGCAATAAATACACAGTGATATCCTTTGGTCGAAAGCCGGCGTTATTATTATCATCATCCCATATATTATTTATGGAAGCCGTGATTGTATCTTCCGGTTCCGGAGTTGTTTCTATCATTTTTGTATTTGTAAACTGAATGGTTGGGGTTTCGTTTTCCGTCAATGTTTCTTTTGCCGTAACAAGCGTTTTTTGTTTTTCTCCATTTTCTCCATGTGTTTGGCTGTCCTGTATACCATTTTTTATATCAAATGATGCAATATAATCATTCGTTTCCTGCAAAATCTGATAATTTGCATTAACAGGGATGTTTGAAAAATCTGCATGTTCTCCATTTTTAAGAGAAACGGCTACATCCGCTGCTCCATCTTTGTCTGTTTTATAAGTTACGGTATCGGTTCCTTTTAAATAAGTATATTCTTTCTCTTTTTCCATTCCTCTTAAAACGACATGATATTGAAAAACATCATCTTCATCCCCATTTACTGTTACAGTTGTCAAAATAAACGATGTCATTTTTATCTGCGGAGGAGGGGTGGCGTTTTTTGTGTTCATACAAACAATTGCATCCGTATTACCTGCGGTTATCGTACCTTCTGCGGTCTGTGTTTTACCATTAACACTCCATGTTGTCGTATAATCTTCTGCGTTCTCTTCTGTAATTTGATAATGCATATCCGGGGGAAGGTTCTTAATGTTTATTTTTTCTCCTGCTTTTAAGTATACAGTTGCTTTTCCGTCTTTAAACAAAACATCCCCATAAGTATTAGAACCGGCAACATATTTTTGTAAAGGCCCCCTGTCAGAAGACAAAAGAATGTTGAATTTGAAATTTTTATCAGATTCCGCAGCATCCCCATTTATCTGTTTTTCAAGGGTAAGACCGCCGGGAGTGTCCGTAGTGCTCTTGTTTATGATTGTTGTATCATTCTCAATGCCTTGTCCTTCCACTGTGGCATAGTATCCGTAGTAATCACAGGCACTGCCATCACTGCGAAAACCAATCGTTACGGTATCTCCATCCACAGTATAGGTAGTTGTATTCTTCGAACCACCCAGTTTTCCACAAATGGAAGAACCGTAGTTATTAGAAGCGGAATAAGCATTCTGCTTTCCAGCCCACATACATATCCAGTCATAACTTGTAGATTCCGTCTGATAAGTGATTGTGACTTTTAAGGATTTGGCTCCAGTAATTTGGACTACATTATTATAATTCTGACTGTTTCCGTATCCTCCACTCTGCACGCCTTTATCATCTACATTTGTAGTATGGGCATATTTTACGGCTGTCTTGTTAATAATCTTAGGGTTTGCTCTGTTTCCTCCGCTTTCTACTTCATACCCTTCCGGAACATTTTCCTCATAAGCATAATATTGTGCATCCGGGTCTTTCACATTAAAATAATATTTCCATGTATCACCATTTTTTACAAGAGTGATGTCTGCTTTTCCATCCCCATTCTTGTCCATTGTATAAGTTGAGTCGTTTACTTTTTCCCATGTACCGCCTTTTGTTGTGTATTCGACTGAGTTTGTCTGGTCGGCATAGACTAACACGCCGGCTGTTATCAATATACAGGAAAAAAGTATGGATAAACACATTATCATCTTTCTTTTTTTCATAAAAAACAAGCTCCTTTCTTTTTTTTATTCATTCTTAATATGAGTTTTTTTAGAAAAAAAATTTTTTCAAAAAAAAGTTCAAAAAAACTCATATTAGTTTTGGAAGCTTTTTTAGTTTTCATAATCAAAAAAAATAGAAAGGAAATTGATTTTATGGTAAAGAAAAGTTTTAGAAAAAAAATCTTAAAAGGAGCCGTCGTTGCTTCTGCTATGGCTGCTGTAGTAACAGCAACAATGCCTGCCCATGCAGGAACTTATTCAACAGAAATTGGTGGGGTAAAGACAACATCTTTCGATTCCTACCTTGTTATGGATAAGGACGCAAATGTACCAAAAGCAACACTTACTTATGCTGTTACTGCAGGTACTGCAAAAACTTATACGGTAGATGGAGATACCGTTCCTGTTTTAGCCGGGGTTGATGCGGATGCTGTCACTGTTCATGGCACTGGAGATAATACGATTGCTTATCAGCCCGGGGACACGGTTTTTGAGGACGAAAATGCCTTAATTAAAGGGTATGATGCTTCCACAAAAAAATACGTAAAAAAAACAGCAACCCTTGACTTCTCTGCTTGTCATTTTACACAGCCCGGTATTTACCGTTATGTATTAACAGAGAGTGGAACAAACCAGGCAGTAACAAATGATGCAGAAACGGCACGTATTGTCGATGTTTATGTGGAAGATGACTCCGTTAAGGATGACTTAAAATTAAAGATTGCAGGATATGTATTGCATTCCAGTACAGAAGATGTCCCTGATGCAACATTGGGAGGAGCAACAAAATCACAGGGATTTTCCGGAGATTATGACAGTTCAGACATTACTTTTAAAAAGGAAGTAACCGGTAATCAGGCTTCTCACAACAAATATTTTAAATTCACGGTAGCTATTACGGGTGCTGTTCCGGGAACTGTATATGATGTTGATTTAACAAAAGCAGATACACAGGTTCAGGATAATGCGGCAACCGTAGATGACAACAAAAACAAAACAAATGTAACTCGCATTACAGTCGGAGAAGACGGAACTGCCACTCAGGACTTTTATTTACAGCATGGTCAGGAAATCCGCATTGAAGGAATCTCAAAAGACACTTCATATGCAATCACAGAAAATGCTGAAGAATACAAATCTACTGCGGCTGGCGTGTCCGGATATACAGGAAATACAGACGGAACCATTGCAAGTACAGATGTAAAAACTTCTTATTTAAATACAAAGAACGGGGTAATCCCAACCGGTGTGGTCATGAATGTTACTCCATTTGCTGTTGCTACGTTATTAGCAGGTGTTGGAGCTGTTACTATTGTTATGAGAAAGAAGAAAAACATTTAAGCTTACATCCCCCACTTTCTTGTGGGGGATTTCTCAAAAATACGAAAAAATTTTCTCATTCAAAGAAAGGAGTTTTTTTATGAAATGGGTTAGGATTGGCGTTATTATCTTTTTGATGCTATTGTTTGGCAGACCAAATGTTTATGCGAAAGAATCGGCAGTTCCAATAGCCTGTCAGGGGCAGGACACGAATATCTGCATTTACACCATCGAAGACTTAAATAGTGATTCAAAAAACATCCAAAAAGGTTTTATAGAAAAAGGCAAACAAAGTAAGTTCAACACAAAACACAAAAAGCCCGGAACATATTCTTACCGGATACGACAAAAACCGGGAACAGACCCAGATATGGAATATGATGAAAGTTCTCATATAGTTGATGTTTATGTATCAAAAAAAGATGGAAAAATAGCAGAAAAAACTTCCATCCACAAAGAAGGAAGCAAAAAAGAAGAAAAATCCATTGTATTTTCTAACAGACCAAAACAGGAAGAAAAAAAGAAGATAAAAACAATAGAAATTGCAGGTTACGGTATTGGTATAGGATGTATCATTACCACTCTTCTACTCTATTTGATATTTAGAAAAAAGTATGAATAAGAATATTTTTTCAGAAAGGAAGGTCTTTATGCGAAAAAATAAAATTCTCGCAACTTTGCTGGCTTGTTCTTTAGCCATAAGTTCCACAAGTCCCACTGACATGTCACGGGCTTTTGCCAAAGTGACATCGGAAAATGCGGTAGACGTTGTGTCTGATGGGGCGGTCGTTGCTACAGGCAGTGCGATAAGCAATAAAAATTTTACTTTAACAGACAAAAAGAAACAGATATGTCTAAAATTATCAGATACAGATGTTTCAAAAAAAGATGTTCAGATATCTTTCGTAAATGACAAAGAAATGAAAAACTTAAAAGCTACGTTTCCAGACAATGTAGAACCACACGTTTCCTTTAAACTTATTTCAGAAAAGAAATTATCTGCTAATGCAGAATTATCCGTAAAGAAAACGGACTTAAAGGATGATGTTTTATATCATTTAACAAATGATGGATGGCAAAAAGTTTCTTTTCAGGTGAAAAAAGGAATAGCCGGATTCTCCATTAGTGGGGATGGATTTTTTATTTTTGCAAAAGGAAAACAAAAAATTTCATCTGTTCAAGAAAAAGAAAAAAGCGATGAAAAACCACTCAGTGCAACACGTTTCCTTGGGGTTATGATGAAAAATGTGCAATTAGCGTCAGAAGAAAATCCGGATGAAGTAGTTCCTGTTGAAATCAATAAATTCAATATCCGTTATGTGAGTGGTGCAAAAAAAGAAAACGACGGTTCTTTATCATGGACACCAACAGAAAATTCAGACAGAAGCACTTTTATTTTTCGTGCGGATTACACCATGTCCGGCATTTTCAGTTCTAAAAAGGGAGCTTTTCGTTTAGAGTTACCTTTACACTTATTTAAAAGCAAAGACGGAGGATGGGCAGATACTTTTGATTGTTCTTATCCTTTGGCAAGCGATGTCACGGATGGAGACAACCCAAGTTACGTCTACTCCATTGACAAAGAAAAAAATCTTGTCATCATCACAAACTATGACGAACACATTACAGGAGAAGCCGGCTATGTGGAATTTTCCTATACAACAAATCGAGATGTGAGCAGTCTTGTTCCTATTGGCGAACAAAATTGTGATATTTATGCATCAAATGCATCAAAAACCACTACTGCAAATGCCAAACTGCAAGGGATAGATGTAATCACTTCCGCAAAAGTGACAAGTGTTTATATTGATACTCCAACTTCTTATGATTCATGGAATACAGCATGGGGAGAAAAACCGTCAGATGCAGATTCTTACAAATATCTGATATGGGAAATAAGCAGCAAATTTGCTTACACAGGGGTTTATGATTACAAACTGGCTTCCGTAACAGATGATTTAGGTGGAAATGTGGTCGGATACCGGATGAATGGAGCATCCAAATTTACAGATAAAAGCGAAGTAAAAAATACAGATGGTGTCTGGCACACAGATTATGTATTGACCAGATACAAAAAATCAGATGCAGATAAAATGGTTGGAGAAAAAGGACGATGTGACGTTTCCAACAAAACAACTGTTACCTGCACAAAAAATCAAAAAGAAACTTCTCTGTCATCATCCAGAAACTGGGCATATATCCCTCCAAAATACACACCCCCTTATGGAAAATTTTGGGCTGAAAAATATGGAGAAACAACAGATTATTCTTTAGATGAATTTCTAAATGGGGATGAAAACAGCATAACAGACTTACGATACAATGCTTATGGGGAAGCCTATACTTATCCATACACATTAGCAGACGGGGCGACCGGTACGGAACAGGATGCAGCAAATGGAAAATATGGACAAAAAAAAGTAGATTTTACTTTGACAGATGATACTTTTTATTTAAACAAAGATGATAAGGCATTGGACAGCGAAAATTATGATATAAACAGAGTCTCATGGGGAATTACTCTTAAAGATGCTACATTTGACAAAAACACTTTATCTTTTAATTCCTCATATCCGAATTTCAAGGAAGATGACCTAGTTACTATTTTTGTAAAAGATGGGGAAGGAAATTGGCACAAGGGTTGTGAGTACCATTTAAAAGGTGGAAGTTACGGCAACGTGGATAATACCTTTGTTAAAGGGGCATCGGGTTCGGTAATCTCTTTTAAAGACGGAGTGAAGGGAATGCGTTTTCAGACTTCTTATCCTGCGTATTATGGATATATTAGTATCTACCCTTCCATTACCTTAAAACGTACATCTTCCGTAATAAAGAGCGTAGGAGATACAGGAAATGTTCCTTTAAGAAATATCGCAACATTTACGGTTTCTCAAAATGACAGGAATATTTTTTCAAGAACGATTTCGGGGGCAGACACAATCCGTATCGTAGAAAAGAATTCTGAATTGAAACAATACATTACAGGCACAAACAACAACAAAAAGAAACGGATTTATTCCATCAAATGGAACAACATCATGAAGGAAACTTACAAAGATAATAACGGAGAACATTACATCAGACAGGAAAGTGGAACATTTTATAGCTTCTTACCTGCAGGTGGAGAATTTAACAGCTCTTCTCTCTCTCTTTATGCAAATGGAAAAGAAATATCAGACAGTTTATATGATTATTCTTTAATCAGAAACTACAAAAACTCAGGACGTACTCTATTAAAAGTTTCCATAAAAGAATCAACAGATACTTATTACGCAATGGAATATCAGACAGACCACAGCTATGAAGCCATTCGTGATTTTGGAAAAAATATTTTGAGTTCTCTCGCCTATGAAACTGGCAACAATAAGATTACTTATGGTTCTACGGATGATGGAGGTTCCATTTCTGACAGGGATGTATTAAAAGGATTAGACAAAAATTGCACAGGAAAAAGATTTCTATATGATGAATCTCGTTATACTATCAACATCTTAATGTCAGCAAGTACGGGGTTATCCAAAAAAGTAAAAAGTGCAAGGGAAAGCGTATATGCTTACAACAAAACGATTTACACGAATGATGGGTATGATTACAGTATCCGTTTAGCAAATGATGCGAACACGGAATCAAAAAATATCATATTCTTTGATTCTTTAGAAAATTTTTATCAGGAATCAGGAGAAAAGAAAACATTAGAATCTGACTGGAAAGGAACACTACAGAGTGTGGATTTATCAAACTTATCGTTAAAGGGAGTAGATGCCGTTATCTATCTCTCGAAAGAAAAAGACTTGAATCCATGGGAACATCATGATTTAAAAGAAAAGAAAAATGGAGAATCCGTATGGATTCCTTATGATGATTTTATAAAAAAATACGGGGTTGAAAAGGCAGCGGCCATTGCCGTGGATGCATCAAAAAATAAAAATGGAAATGATTTTGTGTTGGGGAAAAATGAATCCATGTCTTTTAGCCTAAACATGAAAGCTCCAAAAAAAGATACGACCGGAGAATTAGACCCACAGGCTTACGGAAATATCTTTGTTTCCCGTTCCGCTGCAATAAGGCAAGAAGACACAACAGAAGAATTAGAACAGTTCTTCCATCAGGATTACACAAGAGTTCATTTAAGAGTAGTTGCGGATAAGATAGCTTTTACAAAAGTGAATACAGAAGACGAAACAGAAAAAGTGGAAAAAGCAGTTTATCAATTTAAAGGGATAAGTCAATATGGAACTGTTTACAATGAAGAAAAAGTAACAGACAAAAATGGAGAATTTTCTTTAAGTGCGATAGAACCCGGAACGTATGATTTAATGGAGACAGGTTGTACAGATGATTGGCTATTAGACAGAACGGTGTACAAAATAATTGTTGATGGGGAAGGAAATGTTTCTATTAACGGATTGGAAGAAAAAAACGGAGCATGGGTTTTAAAAGATGCTCCCCGTATTCACGCAAACATCATATTTAGAAAGTCTGATTCTGTAACAAATCTGAGTTTACAAAGTGTAAAATTCCGTTTGAGTGGCACCTCGGACTATGGAACAGATGTCATGGAATATGCAGTTTCTGAGAAAAACGGGGTGGTTTCTTTCAAAAACACTGAACTTGGTACTTACGAGTTAACAGAAGTAGAGACCATTGACGGATACATAAAAAATGACACAAAGTGGAAGGCAGAAGTCACAAAAGATGGCGTAGCTTTATTATATGAAGGAGAAAAGGAAGTGAAAGTTTCCGGGGACGGATACTATCAAATCACAAATGAACCTTACCACACAGTGCGTTTTGTAAAAAGCAGTTCTTATGGAGATAACATCTTTTTGGAAGGAGCAGAATTTGAATTAAAAGGTATTTCTGATTATGGAAATGAGTATGACAAAACTTCTACTTCCGGTTCTGCGGATGACGGCGGCTTAGTTGAATTTACCGGTTTAGAACCCGGCGAATATCAATTACGGGAAACAAAGGCTCCGGAAAAGCACGACCTGAGCAGTCAGGTATATGATGTAAAGGTAAACAGGGATGGCTCCTTTATGATTAACGGATTAAACAAGATTGCTTTTGGTGGTAACGAGAAAAACAAAGTTTACAATTTCATGGACACAAAAACAGAAGGCACGATTGTTCTGACAAAAGTTTGGAAAGATTTAAAAACAAATGAAGAACGCGTTGTGCCGGATATGACGATTACAGGAAACAAACCTAGTAAAAATCCGCTTGGCTACACAGTAACATTTGATGCAGGAACATCTGTTTTTCAAGATGGTTCAACAAAAAATGAAGTAGTCTACAATTCTTCCGGAAAGATTGTATCCGGAACATACAGAGTGCCAAATGATGCAAAATGGTACACAGACAAAGAATTTAAGAACAGGTTAGACATTAACGGGGATGGAAGTATTAATGGCGGTCTTTCTGACGATATTACGGTATATGCAAAATACCCTACTTATGTTTTGAAAAAGGGAAGTGAGTTCAAGAGTTTAATCCCTCAAAGTGCAACCTCCGTTGTATTTACAGATGAAGTAATACCATCCGATGCTACCGTGATTGATGTGGACGAAGATGGGGATGGGGGAGTCGTT
>JBGUKW010000048.1:0-5629 GCA_045114665.1 Candidatus Xenobia bacterium
TAGATTGCCACGGCTACGCCTCGCAATGACAAAGTGGCAGTGTACAGCCATATATTGGATAGTTTATAGCAAATTTTTATTTACTTATTTTTTAAAATCAAATAGCAAAACGAGTTAAATTTAAATTTATAAACACAATTTCTAAGATTTGTACCGCACAAAAGTTGCTATTGGAAAGTTTAATAAAATGCTCTATTTTTGTTCAATTTGACTTGACGAATTAATAGTGAAATTCACAGAGTTTGGAGAAGGATATAAAAAAAATGAATAGACATAAAATGCCTGAACAGAACCCAGATATAAGAAAGAATAATTTTGAGGAAGTTGCTCTTGGATATGATGAAGAGACAGCTATAGAAGAAGCAAAAAGATGTCTTCAGTGTAAAAATCCACAGTGTAGAAAAGGCTGTCCTGTCCATGTAAACATTCCTGAATTTATAAAGAATATAAAAGAAAGAAAATTTGATACAGCAATTTCTGTTATAAAAGAATCAAATTCACTTCCAGCAATATGCGGAAGAGTTTGTCCACAGGAAAATCAATGTGAAAAACATTGTGTATTGGGAATTAAAAATGAGCCTGTCGCAATAGGAAATTTAGAGAGATTTGTGGCAGATAAAGACCTTGAAAAAGCAGAAGAACCACAAAAAATAGAATTTAAAGAAAATGCTCCAAAAATTGCAATAATTGGCTCTGGTCCAGCAGGTCTATCCGCAAGTGGAGACCTTGTAAAATTGGGTTATAAAGTTACAATATTTGAGGCATTACACAAAGCAGGTGGAGTTTTGTCTTATGGAATCCCTGAATTTAGACTTCCAAAAGATAAGATCGTTAAAAAAGAGATAGAAAATTTGGAAAAATTGGGTGTTGAAATAAAATTAAATTCAATAGCTGGAAAGTTATTTTCTATAGATGAACTTTTTGAAGAAGGTTATAGTGCTGTATTTATCGCAACAGGTGCAGGTCTTCCACATTTTATGAATATAAAAGGTGAAAATTTTAATGGTGTTTATTCTGCAAATGAATTTTTGACAAGATGTAATTTGATGAAAGCATATAAATTTCCTGAATATGCAACACCTATTTCTGTAGGAAAAAATGTTGCTGTAGTTGGTGGTGGCAATGTTGCTATGGACTCAGCAAGAAGTGCAAAAAGACTCGGAGCTGAGAAAGTTTTTATCATATACAGAAGAAGTGAGGAAGAACTTCCTGCAAGGAAAGAAGAAGTCAAACATGCCAAAGAAGAAGGAATAGAATTTTTGTTGTTGTCAAATCCTGTTGAAATAATAGGAGATGATAATGGTTGGGTAAAACAAATAAAATGTATAAAAATGGAATTGGGAGAACCTGATTCTTCAGGAAGAAGAAGACCTATAGAAATCAAAGATTCTGAATTTACGGTTGATGTCAATTCAATTATAATGGCAATAGGACAAGGTCCAAATCCTGTTTTATCATCTTCATCTCCAAATTTACAATTAAATAAAAGAGGCAATATTATTGTTAATGAGGAAACTCTTGAAACATCTATTGAAAATGTCTTTGCAGGTGGTGATATTGTAACAGGTGCCGCAACAGTTATACTTGCAATGGGGGCAGGTAAAAAAGCAGCAAAAGCAATAGATGAAAAATTGAAAAATCAAAGGGAAAAGTAAGAAGAAAAGTAAATATAAAAATATAATTGTATTTATTTTTGGAGAATAACATTATTTGAGATTGAAACAAAACAAAGAGAAATTTCATTATTAAAATCTGAAATAATGGAATTAGACCAAGAAAAACAACAACTTAAATCTGAGATAATTAAAGATTTCAATGATGTAAATAAACCACTTGTCAAAATACAGCAAAGACTGATTGAACACCTAAATAAACAAAAAGAAAAACAGCAAAAAAAATAAAAGGTTAAAAACTATGGATGAAATTTTAAAAATATTCGGTGGAGGCGGTGGAGAGGAAGATAATTCCAACTCCAATTTTGGGCAATCCTCACAGCAACAGGGAGGAAGAAGTCGTGAACAATCTCTTCCAGGAGGTGGAGGAGTTTGGGAATTTGAAATGCCTGATGGTGGGATTCAAGAATGGCAACAGCAACAGAGACAGCAGGAACAGAGAAGAAGCAATGTATATAATCTTCCTGCCCCTGAAGCAGACCGTTCTGGAATGCCTATGCAACAACCAATGCAAGACATGGATATGAACCAAAATAATTTTCCGCCTGAATATGAGCTTGAACCTGGAATTGAAAATGCCTCTTCTTTTGCTGTACCAGGTGGTGTACCTTCTTCTGAAATACAAGTAACAGAAAGTACAATAGAAGGATACATGAAGACCATGGGCATTATGTCTGAAAAAGTGGATACATGCCTTTGGACGATGAAATATGAGGGTGGAGCTAAAGATTACGATGTTTATATCGAATTGACAGCTACTTCAGTTAGGATAGTCCTTCCAATATTGGAAAGAGTTAGAGATGTATGCAGAGAGAAAGTTTGGTATCATCTTTTGAGATTGAATTATGTTACAGATGATATTGTTATTGGATTAAATAAAAGAGATGAAGTTTTTATGACTTCTGTTATACCTATAAAATATATATCTTATGATGATTTTAAAAAATCTTTGACATATATTTTTACAATGGTTGATGAATTATATCCTGAATTATTATTCTTATCACAAAAGACAACTGCCGTTTCAAGTTTTCTCCAAGAAGGAGGAGGAGCAAAATAAGCGTGCAGGTTAAAAAAAATGTTATTTTGATTATGTTGGGCTGTTTTATTATAAGATTTATCTTTATTTTTGCAAAAGATATTTCTGTTGATGAATCAGCTCTTCTTTTTATTTCTAAATATCCACTTCTTGAAATAGTAAATGTAATGAGATCTTGTGGAGAAGTACACCCTCCATTATATTTCTTTTTTTGTCATTTTTGGCAGATGTTGGGAAATAGTGAATTTATTTTAAGGCTGTCGTCTGTTATATTTTCTTCACTTTCAGTTCCCATTATTTGGCTTTTGACTTTTGAAATATCTAAATCTGAAAAAATATCATATTTAGCAACAATATTATTTTGCATTTCCTCTTTTGATATAGAATTTGCATGTGAATTTCGCATGTATTCCTGTTTAACTTTTTTATTTTTGTGTGCCATTTATACTTGTTTAAAATATTTAGATATAGAAGAAAATAAATATTTGATTGCAAACATAATAGTAGGATTAATTGGGGTATCTGTTCATTTTCTTTTTATATTTTGCATATTGGCAGAATTGATAATATATTTATTAAACAAGAAAATAAAAGATTGTTTATATCAATTAATTCCAATAAGTCTATTTTGTTATTATTTTTTCACAACAAAAAGTCAGGATATGACTATAAGAGAAACACCTGATATGTGGCATTTGGTGATGTTATTTTCAAAAATGTTAGCAGGTGATGGTTTTTTGCCTACTTATGGAATTGCTGATCCTTGGGATGAACCTATTTTAATATTCGGGGGAATAGGATTATTGTTTTTTATTCCTTGTTTTTTGTTATATTTGGATAAATCAAAATATTTACTAATAACATTGTCCTCTTTTTTTATTCCTGTTTTTCTTTTATCTTGTTTTACTAATATAAAAATATTTGAGTATAAATATTTTGTTGCTGTTTTTCCTTTTTTTATAATAACTATAAGTATTTTGATAACCAAGTTAACTCAGAGTATTAACTTTACTTTAATTTTTTTGTTGATATTTATACCAGTAAATATTTTTTCTTCAATATCTTTCTTTTATGATCCATGTTTTAAAGGACCAGATTGGAAAGCAACTGCCATATTTATAGAAAATAATTGTGGAGATGAAGATTTGGCTGTTATATGTCCTTCAATGATGAGTTTGCCTGTAGATTATTATTTGAAGAGAAAAAAACAATTACTTCCTGCAAATAAAATAGATAAAAATTTTGTTGAAATAGCAAGTGGATTTAAAAATATTTGGTTTTGTTCTCTAACAAATCATCCTTATGTATTAAAAGAAAAGCCAAATGAAATACTTCAATATATATATGTGGAAAAGAAAAAAATAGAAATTGAATCTCATCAAAGTAAAGATTCAATTTCTATAGTTAAATATAGTATATAAAATTAGTGTGTTGTTTTAGTTGATTTTTTTTTAAATAAGTAAATAGAAAGTTACTATAAACTATCAAATATATGCCTGTATACTACCACTTTGTCATTGCGAGGCTTGGAAATAGTTAAAAACTCTAAAGAGTTTTTAAAAAAATATCCCCCAAGGGGGAAGCCCGGTAATCTAAGCCTGTAAATTATTATTTACTTAAAAATTGAGTCGATTGCCTGTATTTAGAATGATGTAGCCGATCTACTTAATAAATTACTAAATTTAAATTAAGTGGTTGAGATTGCCACGGTCGCATAACTCCCTCGCAATGACATAGCCTCTAAATAGAGGTTGTTTTGGTAAATTTTAATCTAAAAAAATAATTAGCACAAAAGTTGCTAATCGATTTATTGGAATAATATTGATGATAAGTATCTTTCACCTGTATCAGGTATGATAACGACGACATTTAAATTTTTATCTTCTTGTCGCTCTATTGCCTTTAAACCTGCACAAAAGGCAGCACCACCAGAAAAACCACAGAAAATACCGTATTTTTGAGCTAAAATTCTTGCATGTGAAATTGATTCATCATTTGTTATTTTTTCAACTTTGTCAATCATCGACAAATCGAGTGTTTTTGGAATGAATCCAGCACCTATTCCTTGTATTTTGTGGCTTCCAGATTTTATTTCTTCATTTGCCAATTTTTGACTTATCACAGGAGAAGTTGCAGGCTCAACAGCTATTGAACAAATCTTTTTTTGTCTGTCAATTTTTATGTATTGTGATACTCCACTAAATGTGCCACCTGTACCGACACCTGCTACAAAAACATCAATATTTCCATCGAGATCTTCCCAAATCTCAGGACCTGTAGTCATTCTGTGTATTTTTGCATTTACAGGATTTTCAAATTGGTTAGGAATGAAATATTTATCGCTTTCGCTTGCAAGTCTTTTTGCTTCATTGACAGAACCTGTCATTCCTTTAGCTCCTTCTGTCAATATTACCTTAGCTCCAAATGCTTTTATTAAGTTTCTTCTCTCAATGCTCATTGTTTCAGGCATTGTCAAAGCTACTTCAAATCCGAGTGAAGCACCTATCTGAGCAAGTGCTATACCAGTGTTTCCACTTGTAGGCTCTAAAATTGTCATACCTTCTTTTAGTTTACCTGTTTTTAAGGCATCTTCGATCATTGCATTTGCGAGACGGCTTTTTACAGAACCTGAAACATTTCTGCCTTCAAGTTTTAAAAATAGATTTGAATTTTTGTGTTTTATTCTTACAAGAGGAGTATGTCCGATAGTGAATTTTTCTAAATCATAATATTTCATGTTATATCCGTCCTTTGTTTGGTTTTCTGTTTATTTTTTTTAAACAAGTTCACAATTATATTTTTTAAATAAATTACTAAATAAGTCAAAACCAATTCTTGATAATCTATCTTTGTAAGTTATTATAATACGCTCTACTTTATTATCTATAATATCATTAAGCATTTTGAAAAAATCATT
>JBGUKW010000049.1:0-5161 GCA_045114665.1 Candidatus Xenobia bacterium
TTTCAACAAATTTATTTAAAACCTCTGAATCAACAGGAGTATTTGCTGTGTAATCAAGATAAATCACTTTCTGTTTTGGAAATAGTTCCGCCTCCAACTACAATATCATCATCATATAAAACGACTGCTTGTCCTTTTGTGATAGCTCTTTGTGGTGTGTCAAATTCTACTTTTATTCTAATCTGGAAATTGTCAAAGATTTTCCAAATCGGCGAGGACGAGATAGAAAATAACATTTTCCATTTTCTATCATTTGTAATATTTGTTTTGTTTTATCAATATAAAGGTAATTTTCTTTACGAAATTCTTCAAATGTTTGAATACCTATAGGTAATTTTTGCATTTTTTATTCTCCTTAACTCTATTATTTTATTGTACTACTTATGTTATGAAAAATCAAGAAAAGCAAATAAAAAAAATCCCTATTTTAAAAATGGTAACTATGGTTTCTTAATTCTGTTTTTGATTATAATTTTTAAAAAAGAAAAAAGCAATGGGCAGTTTTTTAAAAAAAGTTACTTAAGCAACTTTTTTTAACTAATAGTTTCTTAAAATTTAATAAAATAATTGACTTAGCATTCCTTTAATGTGTTATAATTAAAAAAATAATAAAAATATTTATGGAGAATTTAAAGATGAAAAAATATCCGAATTTATCAAAACCAATAAAAATAGGAAATGTAAAAATAAAAAATCGTATGTTTATGGCTCCGATGGATACTGGTTTTGGAAATACACCAGATGGCATTTTTACACCAGAGGGGATTGAATATTTTGTACGCAGAGCAAAAGGTGGTTTTGGACTTTTGTTTAGTGGAGGCACAAATGTTGATGGAAAAGTTGACGGAACTCCTTGTATTCTTGACAATCCACAAAAATTTATAAGTGTTGGAAAAACATTAAATGACAGGCTTCGTGCATATAACACAAAAATGTTTATGCAATTGACTTTAAATATAGGTAGAAATGCTGGAATGAAAACTCCGTCTCCTCTTCCTATGTTGCAAAATAAGTCTATAATAACAAAAGAACTGACTATTGAAGAAATTCATACAAAAATTCAAGAAATGGGAGAGGCTTCAAAACTTGTAAAACAAGCTGGTTATGCTGGAATTGATATACATGCTCTTCACTGGGGACATTTGATTGATTCTTTTGCTCTTAGTTTTATGAATCACAGAAAAGATGAATATGGGGGAACTCTGGAAAATAGACTTAGAATAACGAAAGAAATTGTTGATGTGATAAAAAAAGAATGTGGAAAAGATTTTCCTGTTACAATTCGTTTAGCTTTGAAAAGTTATATGAAAGATTTTGATAAAGCTTCTTTTGACGGGAGTGGAGAAGTTGGAAGAACTCTTGAAGAAGCCATTGAGATTGCAAAATTATTGGAAAGTTATGGATATGATGGGCTTTCAACAGATGTTGGAACATTGGATGGTTTTTATTATGCTATGCCTCCTGCTTATGTTCCTGCAGGTTCTACTCTTGATTTGGCTTCAGAAGTTAAAAAAAATGTCAATATTCCTATTTTGTGTGGAAGTAGATTTTCCGATCCTGACATTGCCGAAAAAGCAATAGAAGAAGGAAAAGTTGATTCTGCCGTTATTGGAAGACAATCAATAGCAGATCCAGATTTTGCAAATAAAATTTTGGCAGGCAAACCTGAAGAAATAAGAACTTGTATTGCTTGCAATCAAGGTTGCATTTGGGGATATTTTACAAGAGGAAAAATATTTTGTGCCGTAAATCCTGAGGTTGGATTTGAGGGAAAAGGTGGACTCACAAAAGCTCCATTAAAAAAGAAATTAATAGTAGTTGGTGGCGGAGTTGCTGGAATGGAAGTTGCAAGAATAGCAACTTTAAGAGGACACGAAGTCTCTTTATATGAAAAAAAATCTGTACTCGGTGGAAATTTAATTCCTGCAGGCAATCACGATTTTAAATATGAAGTTTCAAAATTGAATGATTATTTAAAAAAGCAGATGGAACTTTTGAAAATAGATGTTCATTTGAATAAAGAAATTACTGCAGAAGAATTAAAAAATATGGAAGCTGATGTTATTCTTCTTGCAATAGGTTCAAATCCAATTATGCCTAAATCTATTGCTGGAATCGATCACCCAAAAACAATGTCAAGTATTGAAGCCTGTATGAATACTCGTGAGATAGGAGAAAAAGTCGTAGTTGTAGGCGGTGGTTTAGTTGGTTGTGAAATTGCTTTTGGATATGCTAAAGAAGGCAAAGAAGTTACTATAGTTGAGGCATTGGACGATATTTTGAAGGTAAATGATGTCCCAGCTATGAATAAATTGATGTTAAAAGACGCTTTTGAATATTACAAAACAAAAATTTTGACTTCTACAAAATTAAAAAGCGTTACAGATAAAGGTGCAGTTGTAGTTTTGCCAAATGGAGAAGAAAAAACAATAGAAGCTGATTCGGTTGTTATATCTATAGGTTATCGTTCTCTTCCTTCATTTGCAGATGAATTAATTGGTTGTGGTGCAGAAATTTATGAAATAGGGGATTGCAATAGAGTTGGAAATGTTCTAACTTGTATGCACGATGCCTATGAAGTCGCTTCTCATTTATAATTTTTTTATGATTTTTTTATGAAGGAGGGAAAAATGTCAGATTATTTTGGAAAAGAAATATTCACAAAATGTGTTGGAGTATTTGAGAAAAAAAAATATTATAAAGCTAAGCACAGAAAATGTTGATTCATAACTTTTTTCCATAATATCTTGACATTTTGCTTAGCATAATCAATAATATTTGAGCTAATAAAATTAGATCAAAGAAAGGGGGTGAAAAATATGTTTATTGGCATAGACATTGGTTCAACTTGTGCTAAGACTGTTGTTCTTGACAAAGATAAAAATTTGATTTTAAAATTTGTTCAGCCTACAGGTTTTAGTAGTGTTGATACAGCCGATTTGATAAAAGAAAAATTAATATCGAATGGCATTGATTTTGATGAAAATCATATATTTGCCACTGGATATGGTCGAATTGCCGTTCCATATGCAAAAAAGAAAATCACTGAGATAACTTGCCATGCACGAGGAGCTGTACATCTTTTTAATGATGACAATATGCTTTTACTTGATATTGGTGGACAGGACACAAAGGTAATAAGCATTGAAAATGGGCAAGTAAGAGATTTTTTGATGAATGACAAATGCTCGGCAGGTACAGGTCGATTTTTGGAGATAATGTCAAATTCTTTGGCACTTCGTCCTGTTGAATTATGCGATCTCGCTTCAAAAGGTGGGGGAGTTAAAATAAGTTCGATGTGTACTGTTTTTGCTGAATCAGAAGTAATTAGCCTTGTCGCAAAAGGTGAGAAAAAGGAAAATATAGCATTTGCTGTTGTTGATTCCATTGCTGATAAAGCTGTAACTTTATGCAGGAAATTATTAAAAGATTCACGAAATATTTATTTGACAGGTGGACTTTGTAATTGTCCATTTCTTCTCGAAAGAATAGGAGACAAATTAAATACAAAGGTTTCATCTTGTGTAGAGGCACAATTTGCAGGTGCTTTTGGTGCTTCTCTTTTATCTTTAGAAAAAAGTGCCTAAAATAACAAATTTATCGGTGTAAATACACAATTTGCAGGACTTTCGGTGTATTTACATATAAGGCTTAATATATGAGCCACTTATCAAAGCTGCCTGAAAAATTTTTAGGAACATTATCTGTGTAAATATACAATTTGCAGGACTTTAGGTATATTTACATTTTAAGCTCAAAAAAAAATGAGCTTATTATCAAAGCCGCCTGAAAAAATTTTTTAGGAGTAAAAAAATGGAAGTAAGAACAGAACTACCAAAAGTTTTTGAAGAATTTGCGGAACAGAGAAGAAAATCTTTTATGACTGTAAAAGACATAAAAGACAAAGGAATCCCAGTTGTTGGTGCTTACTGTACATATTTTCCAAAAGAGCTTGCTATGGCATTTGGAGCTGTGCCAGTAAGTCTTTGTTCAACATCTGATGAGACAATTCCAGCTGCAGAAAAAGATCTTCCAAAAAATCTTTGTCCACTTATCAAATCAAGTTATGGCTTTGCTATAACTGACAAATGCCCATATTTCTATTTTTCAGACCTCGTCATTGGTGAAACAACTTGTGATGGAAAGAAAAAGATGTATGAACTTATGGGAGAAATTAAAGATGTTTTCCTTATGGAACTTCCAAATTCACAAAAAGGAACAGCTTTTGAACTTTGGAAATCAGAAGTAATGCGTTTGAAAAAATATATGGAAGAAAAATTTGGTGTAACCATTACTGATGAAATGCTAAAAAAAGCTATCCATACTGAAAACGAAGTCAGAAAAGCATTGAAGCGTTTTTATGAATTGATGAAACTCGATCCAGTTCCAGTTACAGGACACGAAATCTTTAAGGTACTTTATGGTAGCGGTTTTAAATTCGATAGAGAAAAATTGCCTGCTGAAATAAATGCTTTGACAGACAGAATTTTAAAAGAATATGAAGAAGGCAAAAAGCTCGAAAAGAAGCCAAGAATTTTGATAACAGGCTGTCCTATCGGTGGAGCAACAGAAAAAGTTATAAAAGCCATTGAAGAAAATGGTGCTGTTGTTGTTGCTTATGAAAATTGCGTTGGTTCAAAAGTTGTTGATGGAATAATTGATGAATCAGCTTCAGATATTTATGATTCTATGGCAAGAAGATATTTTGATATTGGTTGTTCAGTAATGGCACCAAATCCAAATAGAATCAAGTCACTTGACAGAATGATCGATGACTTCAAAGTTGACGGAGTTGTAGAGATGGTTTTACAGGCTTGTCATACTTATGCTATTGAATCAAGAGAAATAAGAAAATTTGTCCAAGATAAGAAGGGCAAACCTTATCTCAATGTTGAAACAGACTACTCATCAACAGATGTTGGTCAGTTGAATACAAGAATCGGTGCATTTATTGAAATGCTATAATTTTTAGTGTAAATTTGCAAAAAAATAAGCCTTGAGGATTTCTAAGTCCCCAAGGCTTATTTTTTTAGAGTGAAAAGGATCGCAAATATTTTCCTTCTATATTTTACAAAACAACTTTTCTTTTTCTGTTATCAGCAACTAAAACGACTGTTATTATTTTCTTTGCCCCCTTGTGGGGCTGATTTTTTAAAAACTC
>JBGUKW010000050.1:0-8880 GCA_045114665.1 Candidatus Xenobia bacterium
AATATAAAGGTATTTTTGAATTAAGAATTAAATTTTCTTCTGATATATCGAGAATTTTTTATTTTACATACACAAATGGAATTTTTGTAATGTTAAATGGATTTACAAAAAAGACAAATAAAACTCCTACTACAGAATTGGAAAAAGCCTTAAAATATAAAAATGATTATGAAAGAAGGTTAAAAAAATGAGTGAAGTAAGCGTTAGTATGTCAGAAGTAAGAAAAACTTTAATGGAAGATAAAGAATTTGTTGAAGAATATAATAAATTAAAACCTCGTTATGACCTTATATCACAAATAATTGAAGAACGAATAAAACAAAATCTAACTCAAGAAGAACTGGCTTTAAAAGTAGGTACTCAAAAATCGAATATTTCAAGGTTAGAAAATGGTTCTTTTAATCCTTCACTTGATTTTATTGTAAAGATCGCAAATTCTTTAGGGAAAAAAGTAAGTTTAACTTTGCAATAATGTTATTTTTTAACCTTTCCCCTATTTTTTATCAGCTCCTTATTAAAAGTGGAGAAAAAAAAATGAAATTAATTTATCCTGCAATTTTTCACAAAGACGAAAATTCTTATTGGGTTACTTTTCCTGATTTGATTGGTTGTCAAAGTTTTGGAGATACTATTGATGAAACCTTAGAAAACGGAAAAGAGGCTTTAGAAGGGTATTGTCTCAATATATTAGAAAGTAACAAAAAATTGCCAACTCCGTCAAATATACAAGATATAAAAGTAGAAAAAGATTGTTTTTCTACTTTAATTAATGAAGAAGATTTTGATCCATTTTACAGCTCAAAAAATATGAATAGGCTAAAAAAATCTATTGAACAAATGGAAAACAATGGCGGAACAATTCACGAGGTTAATTATGATCAAGATTTGGACTGATGATGCTTGGGAAGAATTTGAGTATTGGTCAAAAGTAGATCACGATCTCATTCAAAATATAGGAGATCGACTCAATTTTTAAGTAAATAATAATTATTTACAGGCTTAGATTGCCACGGTCGCCCCCTCCTTGTGAGGGTAAGGTTTTAAAAACTCTAAAGAGTTTTTAACTGTTTCGCTCCCTTGCAATGACAAAATGGCAGTATATAGGCATATAATGGATAGTTTATAGCAACTTTAAAACATGCAAAAATAGACTTTACCAACACACCCTCAGTAGATCACGCACAATAGGAGTAACAAATGATTATAATTCGCAATGAGACAGAAAAAGATTATCGCATAGTAGAAAATCTTGTAAGAGAATCATTTTGGAATGTATATCGTCCAGGTTGTTTAGAACACTATGTTTTACATCATCTAAGAAATAATTCTGCATTTGTGCCTGAATTGGATTTTGTAATGGAAAAAGACGGACAAATTATAGGTCAAAATGTGTTTGTGAAAGCAACAATCAAATCAGACGACGGCAGAAATATTCCAATAATGACAATGGGACCAATATGTATTGCACCTGAATTTAAAAGACAAGGCTATGGCAAACAGCTTTTAGATTACTCTTTGGATAGAGCTACAAAATTTGGTTGCGTGGCACTTTGTTTTGAAGGAAACATCGACTTTTACGGAAAAAGTGGTTTTACCTATGCAAGTAAATTTGGCATTCGCTATCACAATTTACCTGAAGATGCTGATTCTTCTTTTTTCCTCTGTAAAGAATTAATTCCACAATATTTAAACAATATAACAGGAGAATATGCTCCACCAAAAGCGTATTTTGTAGCAGAAGAAAATCCAAAAGATTTTGAAGCATTTGATGCGTTGTTTCCTGTAAAAGAAAAACTAAAATTGCCAAGTCAAATTTTTGACAAATAGTATTTTATAGCAATTTCTCAGCCGTTGCGGAAAATAGCCACTTTCCCAACGGCTTTTTATTTGCTTTTTTTAGTTCAACATGATAGAATAAAATAAGGCGTGTTGATAAAATACAAAAATTAACAAAGGAGAAAAGATTATGCAGACAACTATTACAGTAAAAACAGATGAAGAAACAAAAGAAAAATTTAATAATTTTTGTAAAAAATTAGGACTTGATATATCAACTGCTTTTAATTTATTTATGAAAAACACTTTAAAAGAAAAGAAGATACCTTTTGTATATAAAATTTTAACTATTGAAGAAATAAAAGAAGCTGTCTGTTCAATAGCTCCTAAATACGGAATAGACAGAGCCTATTTATTCGGTTCTTATGCTCGTGGAGAAGCTACAGAAAAAAGTGATGTAGATATTAGAATAGATCCTGGACTCATGAAAGGATTAGAATTTGGCGGATTCTATGCTGATTTAGAAGATATATTTGAGCGTAAAATTGACTTATTGACAACAAAACAATTGGATGAGAATTTCTTGGCAAATATCAAAAATGAGGAGATTTTACTTTATGACAAACTTGGATAAGGATTTGCAAATTTTGCTACATATAATTAAATATTGTGAAAAAATAAAAAAAGTTACTCCAATTTTTGAAAATAATTTCAATAATTTTATAGCAGATAAAAACTTTGTTTATCTCGATTCTTGCTCTTTTTCAATTTTCCAAATAGGAGAACTTGTTGGAAATTTATCTGACGAGCTAAAAAATAGACACAAAGAAATACCTTGGCAAAAAATAAAGGGATTAAGAAACATTATTGCTCATAAATACGGCACAATTGAGTTTGATATGCTTTGGGGAGTTATACAAAATGACACTGAGGAACTGGAAAATAACTGCAGAAAAATTTTAGAAACCTACGATCCAAATTATCAAGAAAAATTATAAAGAGAATTAGATTTTTTGCAAAACAAAAATAACCTGTAATACACATTTCCCAGTCGTTATGGAAAATAATCACTTTCCCAATGGCTTTTTTTTATTATTTCTCTTCCCTTTTGTATTTCACAAAAAATTAACAAAAGCACATTTTTTTTAACAAAAAAGTAAGCATAAAGTTAATACATAAATGTTATAAATAAAATACAAAATTTGCTGTAATTTCAAATCTCAGTCAATCAGTTTAATTTAACTCGTTGTTGCTCATTAATTAATATTTTAAAATACCCCCAAAATGCCTCTTTTTAGAGGGGATGTCATTGCGATAGTAAACAGGAATATATTTGATAGTTTATAGCAACTTCTTGTTTACTTATTTTTTGGAATTACAGCAATTTTCAAAATTATTTATAACGAACAGAACATGAAAAAAGACAATTTTAAAAAAGGAAAAATTGGAGAGGAAATAGCAATAAATTTTCTTCAAAACAAAGGCTTTAAAATTATTGAAAACAATTATAAAAATTCCTGTGGTGAGATAGATATAATATGCGAATTTAAAAATATGCTTATTTTTATAGAAGTTAAAGCTCGAAAAAATTTACTTTATGGAAAACCTGAAGAAGCTGTTACTTATATGAAACAAAAAAGAATTATAAATTCAGCAATGATATATATATCAAATTTAAAAAGAAAATATTCTATTTACCGCTTTGATGTAATTTCTGTTAATTTAGAAGATAATTCTGCCTATCATATCGAAAATGCCTTTACAGCCGATTAGAATATTTCCTTTTTTATAGGAATTTTTACCCTTTTTCTTGATCCTTAAATTTTCTTCTTTACAAAAAAAATATTTTGTGCTAAAGTACAATATCATATGTTGTCAAAACATATAGAAAAATTAGTAAAAGAAGGTTATTTTTATGCCAGAAGATTTAACACATAGAGAATTTATAAAAACAGCCGAAATGGGGATTGATGATGTTAATACGATTGGTATTTTTCCAGAGAAAGTTTTAGCAGAAGATAATTTAAGCGTAAAAACACGCTACGGAACTTTCAATGGTTTTCTGGATAAAAACGGTGTAAAAACATGGTTTGGTATTCCATACGCTCAACCGCCAGTGGAAAAATTGCGTTGGCGTGATCCACAACCTTTGAAAACATCAGATAAAACTTTCGACGCTAAAAAATTGGGCTTTACAGCTGTTCAAAGTATTGATGATAAAGAACCTGCATCTAAAAATCCGCAAAGTGAAGACTGCTTGACGCTGAATATTTGGAGGCGTAGCGACAAAAAGAATTTGCCTGTAATGGTCTGGATACACGGTGGCGGATTAGTTGGCGGTGGCACTTCAGATCCGCTTTACAATGGCAGTAATTTTGTGGCGGCAAATGATGTTATTTTGGTAAGTTTTAATTATCGTTTGAATATTTTCGGCTTTATGAACTTCGCAGCGATTGATAAAAATTTTGAAGACAGTAGCGGTTATCTTGGAACGAAAGACCAAATTGCCGCATTGAAGTGGATTAAGGAAAATATTTCAGAATTTGGCGGAAATCCTGACAACATTACTATTTTTGGTGAAAGTGCTGGGTCAATTTCCTGTACTTTTCTTTCGATTATTCCTGCCGCAAAAAACCTTTTCAATAAAGCAATTCCGCAGTCAGGCTCTTTACTTTATTACTCCAAGCCAGAAAATTCCGCACGACTTGCAGAAATGTTTTTGGAAATAAGCGGAGAAAAAAATGTCAGAAACCTTATGAAAAAATCTACCAACGAACTTAAAAATATTTATAAAAAACTTACAGAAATGCGTGAATCAGCGGCAATCATTGATTTTTTCCCGACTTGCGACGGAAAATTTTTGCCAAAAAATCCTTTGAAAGCGTTAAAAGACGGTGCGGCTCGCGAAATTAAATTTTTGACTGGAACTACAGGAGATGAATATCGTTATCTTGCAGCTTTGGGCGAAACATTTTCTGAACTTCTTCGTGAAAATTACAAAAAAATATCACCCGTTATGAAAAACTCTGATTTTGAAAATGTTGATGAAATTTACAAAAAATGGCTGAAAGATCGCACTGATAACGAAGAAAATTTCGTAACTTTTGCCAATAATGTGGATTGGCGCATTGGACAGGAATTATTTGCTGAATATCAGTCTAATTTCAACGATGTTTACTTCTATTTATTCAGTCAGTATTCAGCGATAGAAAATTTGCGTTCGTGCCATATGGTTGACGTACCTTACACTTTCAATGTAGGAAATGACTTTGTGCCGAATCCCGACCAAAATTTTACAAGAATTATTCAAGCCTCTTGGGCGGCATTTGCGGCTACTGGTAATCCGAACAATGAATTAATTCCTCATTGGGAAAAATATTCTGCTGACAATCGCCAGACTATGGAGTTAAACTCAAAAGGTTGTTTACTCCACAAAGATTTGAATACTGAAAATTTGAATACTCTGCGCTATGTCTATGAGAGTTATTAGAAGATAAATCTGCATATCATATTTGCATATCATATTGAAAATGCCTTTACTTCCGATTAATTTATGTTTGCAAACCTCATAAAAAATATAATTATAGTAATATTTTTGTTGTAACTATTGACATTACAACAAAAATATGTTATATTGTGAACATTAGTTGTAACTATAATAGTTACAATAAAAAATGGAGGTTTTTATCATGAAGATTGCAGTTGTTGCAGGAACAGGAAGAGTTGCAAGAAAAGTTATAAAAGAGGCAAAGAATAGGAATTTTGAGGTAACAGCATTTGTCAGAAAAGAAACTGAAATCGACGGAGCAGATAAAGTAGTTGTAAGAGATATTTTCGATCTCACAAAAGAAGATTTGAGCGGTTTTGATGCAGTAGTCGATGGTTTTGGTGCTTGGACTGAAGATGTTCTTCCACAACATAGTACAACATTAAAACATCTTTGTGATATTCTTTCAAATACCGATATTAGACTTTTAATAGTCGGTGGTGCAGGTAGTTTATATGTAAACAAAGAACATACTGCATGTGTTTCAGATTCTCCTGATTTTCCAGAAGCTTTTAAACCTGTGGCTTCTGCAATGGCAAAAGCACTTGATGAACTTCGCAAGCGTGATGATGTCAAATGGACTTATATAAGCCCTGCTGGTGATTTTCAAGCAGAAGGTGAAAGAACAGGAAATTACATTCTTGCAGGAGAAGAATTGACATTGAACGAAAAAGGCGAAAGTATAATAAGTTATGCTGATTATGCTATAGCAATGGTAGATGAAATAGAAAAAGGAACTCACATAAAACAAAGGATAAGTGTTGTGAGAAAATGAGATAAAATGCAAATTTCAAGTAGATTTACAATAGCATTGCATATTTTTTCTTGTATAGATGTATTTAAAAAAGATTATAAAATAACAAGTGATTTTTTGGCAAAGAGTATAAATACAAATCCTGTCATAATTAGAAAAATACTTCAACAATTAAAAAATGCAGGTTTGATTATTGTAAAAAGAGGAACAGGTGGTGCTGAAATTGCAAAACCACTTGATGAAATCTCTTTTTATGATGTTTATAAGGCTGTTGAATCGCTTGAAGATGACACACTTTTTCATTTTCATGAAAATCCAAATATTTTGTGTACTGTTGGTAAAAATATACATTTTCTTTTGGATAAAAAATTACAAAATATACAAAAAGCAATGGAAGATGAAATGAAAAAATATACCATTGCAGATTTAAGCAAAGAATCTAAAACTTTTTTAAGTTAGATATAAATAAAGCTCTTGTAGAAAACTTCCACAAGAGCTTTATTTATATAAAAAATTTTAATAACTTATTTGTTAACTTGGAATTTTGTTATTCCTTCTTTGAAGAATCCGACGATCTGATTTGCTGCAGCAATTCCTGCGTTCATATTTGCCTCAGCTGTTTCTGCTCCCATCTTCTTTGGTGTTGCAAAGAATCTTGAAGGATATTCTTTCTTCAATTCTTCAGCACAAGCAGGAGCGACATCTGTTGCATATCTGAAATCTGCTCTTTCTGCAAATATCTTCTTCAAACTTTCTTCATCAACAACTTCTTTACGAGCTGTATTTATCAAAGTTGCACCCTTTGGCATTTTTGAAAGAAGATCGTAATTTATTGAATTCTTTGTCTGCTCATTTGCTGGCATGTGGAGAGAGACGAATTTTGATTTTACATACAAATCCTCTACTGATTCTGCAGGGATTACTCCGTCTTTTTCATATACTGCATGATCTTTAATGAAAGGATCAAAAGCATATACTGTCATTCCAAGAGCTTTACCACATTTTGCAACAAGTTTTCCAACATTGCCATAAGCATGGATTCCAAGTGTTTTGCCTTTTAACTCTGAACCTGTTCCTGGTGTGAAACAATTTCTTGATACAGAAATCATAAGACCTACTGCGAGTTCAGCTACAGCATTTGAATTTTGACCTGGTGTATTCATTACAACAATTTTCTTTTCTGTGCATTTTGCCAAGTCAACATTGTCATAACCTGCTCCAGCTCTTACGACGATTTTTAGTTTCTCGCCTGCTTCGACAATTTCAGGAGTTACCTTATCTGATCTTACAATAAGAGCGTCTGCATCTTTTACAGCTTCTTTAAACTGTGCAACATCTTCATATTTTTCGAGAAGAGCAAATTCATAACCAGCTCCTTCGACAACCTTTTTTATCTCAGCGACAGCTTCTTTTGAAAAAGGTTTTACAGTAGCAACTAAAACTTTCATGGCATTACCTCACATTTTATTTTTAATAGGTTTTGCTGGCAAAAGCAAATTTATCAACAAAACCATAAAAAACACAAATCAAATAAGAAAAATTAATATTCTATTCTTCAAGGCTATTTTTTTATTTTCCTTCAAAATTAAATAATCAAATACCGCTATGTTCTTTTAAAATAGTTTCTGAGCTTTTTGCTATGTTTAATCTCCAAATCCATTCTTTAGGAAAATTTCTTTTAAATAAATTATTTTTATATGTTTTAGAATCATAACCTAAATGTATAAATTTATTGTTTTTTACATCAACATCAAATATAAATAAAGACATCAATTGTTGAACTCTATCGTCTAAATAATTGAGCTTAATTGGTACTAATGGAGCAACTAATTTTTTATGCCAATAAGGATATTTTTCAAATTCTTTACGCCCCACAGGATCACAAGAACCAATATTTGTAATAAAAGAAAAAATTCCTTTTCGAGCAAGTAAAATCTCAGATTCGCCTATGTCATCATAAAAATAATCACTTTTATCAACTTTAATATTTTCTGAAGTTGAAAATTCAAGAATATTATCAAAATAAAAATCTGCAAGACCTTGTATAGCAAGATTATTGACAACAACTTTAGGTATAGCACCACTTCCTAAATTCCAAAGATTGAAAATATATCCCTGTCTATCTACTCCCCACCAATGAACATTATAACCACTAAGATTTTCAAAATCTTTAGACATTTCTGAAGAACTCTTCTTGTATAAGAAATATTTAAAATTTTCTTCAAATATATCTTCGGCAGTTCTAATTGAAATTACTTTCTCAGATTCTTTATTTTTTTTATTTTTTTTCTTTCCCATTGTCTCACCAATCTTATAAAATTATTCACGAGAAATTTTTTTAAATAAATTATATTTATATGTCTTAGATTTACGATCGACATATACATAATTATTATAATTCACATCAACATCAAATACAAACAAAGACATCAATTCTTGAATTTGATAATCTAAAGAACTGATATTAAGTGGTTGTTTGGGAGCAATTATTTTTTTCAAAAAATAAGGATATTTTTTAAATTCTTCGTATTCAGGTTCACCAGGTCTCAAAACATAACCCTCCAAAATATGAAAATAAAAAATTCCCTTTCGAGCAAGCGAAATCTCGAGTGCATAATCTTCTATAAATGCCTCAAATCTATCTTTAGATTCATATAGATAGTCTTTAATAACTTCTGAAGTTGAAAAATCCAATATATCAATAAAATAATCTTTTAGGGCAAGTTGAAGTTCATAATTATCATTAATAATTTTAGGTATAGTCTCAAGTTCACCAGATGAAGCATAAAAAATATATCCTCTT
>JBGUKW010000051.1:0-3157 GCA_045114665.1 Candidatus Xenobia bacterium
TTGGGATAGTTTATAACAAATTTTTATTTACTTATAAAAAAAAATAAGTAATACAACGAGTTTATTTAATACGAAAAGACAAAAAAAAATCCTTCAATAAAGTAATTTTATAAAAAATATAGCAATAAAGGGAAAAATTAGCAAATATAGAAAATATATGAACAAGATGTTAATAATTAAGGAATGATTATGTTTAGAAAAAAGTTTTATTTGACATTTGTATTAATGTTCATAGCAACATTAATTTTAACAACAATGACATCTGATGCAGATGAAGAATTATATGCCCAAAGAAGATCAAGCAGAAGACACACTACCAGAAGGAGTAATACTCGTAAATCACAAGGACATCCAAGTTGGGTAAAGTGGAGTTGGAAATATAGAATTATACGCGACGATGGGCAATATAAATTTAAAATTGATATAACCTACAGGAATAATAGCAGAGACAAGGTAATAAAATCTATTTTCAATAAAACTCTAAATTTATCATTCAAGCAATGTACTTTTACATACGGTGCACCAGAGATAAAATACAAGGGTAAAGATTATAAGATACTTGCTAATTGTCACGGAAGAATATCATCAACTAGAGTTAACAGTTGCAAGCTTTATCCTGGTGAATCATATACACTAACTTATTATATGCCATTTAATAGATTTAACTGGAAGTACAAATATCTTCCCAAACAGCATGCATTGCTAAAGTTAAAATTAAAACATACATTCCAAGTACAAAAAGAAAATATGGATGTAGATTAGGCAAAAAAAATATTGGCAAACATTACAGTAACATTATCAAAAAAGGAAAAAATATGTTTAAAAAAAATTTTTATTTGGCATTTGTACTAATGTTGATATCTATATTTTTATTGACAACAATACCAACTTATGCAAGTGCAGAAGAGCCTTATGAAACAAATTACACACCCAAAAAGACAACACCCCCAAAAAGGACAACCAAAAAGAGCAGAAAAAAAAGTAGTAGCAAGGCATCTCAATCATCATATCCCAAATGGATAGGTTGGCGTTGGAAGTTAAATATTATACGTAACGAAGATGAAGACGATCCAAATTCAGCAGACTATTATAAGTTTAGAATTGATATAACATATACTAATAAAAGCAAAGATAAGATAATCAAATGCTTTTTCAATAGAAATCTAAGTATATCATTTGATCATTGCCTCAAACGCAATTATTCTGGTGAGATAAAATATAAAGGAAAATATTATGATAAAATATCTCATTGTAAATCAAATGAAATATCCTATAGTAAGCCAATAAAATGTAGTCTCTATCCAGGTGAATCATACACCCAAACCTATTATGTTCCATTTAATAGATTTAATTGGAAAAAAATATATAGTAGCAAAGTCCATGGATTAATAAACTACAAATTATCACATTCCTTCAAAGTACGAAAAGAAAATATGGATGATGTAGAATAAACAAAAAAGTAAAAAAAACTCCAGTTCAATTTGAACTGGAGTTTTTTTTACTTTTTTGTTAAACGATTAAGGACTGCAAATTCATTTTTTCATCGACATTGCCTAATACACAGGCTGACCATTCAGAAGTTACAAGCATTTTACTTGCAAGTTGTTCTATTTGTTCTTTTGTAACAGAATCAATCTTGTTAAATATCTCTTCAAGAGAAATAAACCTATTATGATAATATTCTGTTCTTGCAAGATGTATCATTCTTCTTGAAGTACTTTCAAATGAGAGTGCCAAATTACCTTTTAACTGTTCTTTTGCTCTTGTAAATTCTTCAGGAGTTATTCCATTTTTCCTCATATCTTCAGAAATAGAAGAAGAAAGTTGAATTACTTCCTCTAAATATTTTGGAGATGTGCCTGCAATAATTCCAAAAAGACCAGTATCTTTTAAATAACTTGCAAAAGAACCTATTGCATAAGCAAGACCTCTTTTTTCTCTTACTTCTTGGAAAATTCTACTGCTTGCACTTGCCCCTAAAATACTGTCAAGTAGTGTCAAAACATATTTATCTTCTGATGAATTAGCAAGTCCTTCTCTACCCAAAACAAAATGAACTTGTTCAATATCTTTAGTTTTAACTTTGAAATTTTTCTCAGAAATCAAATGTTCTGGTTTATTTCTTTTTGCTCTTGGAACTAATTTTGAAGAATATTTTTCAACATTTTTTACAAAATCATCATGTTTTACATTTCCAGTTGCAGAAACAATTAAATTATCTGCCGTATAATATTCTTTCATATATCCAAATAATTCATCTCTTGTAATAGCTGAAACTGTTTCTTCATTGCCAATTACAGGTCTTCCAAGTGAACTATTTTTCCAGACGATCTCATTGAAAATATCCATTATCATATCTTCTGGAGAATCTTCATACATTTTTATTTCATCAAGTATTACGGTTCTTTCACGGTCTAATTCAACTTGATTAAAAGTAGAATTTAGAAGCATATCAAAAAGCAAATCAAGTGCAAGATCGATATGTTGGCTCATCAATCTTACATAAAAACAAGTCTGTTCTTTACCCGTAAAGGCATTCATCTGACCTCCTACTCCATCCATTATCTCTGCAATATCAGAAGCAGTTCGAGTAGGTGTGCCTTTAAAAAGCATATGTTCTATAAAATGCGATATTCCGTTATTTTTTTCATTTTCATTTTTAGAACCTGTATTTGCCCAAATTCCAATAGAAGCAGATTGAAAAAAAGGAATCTCTTCTGTAACAATCGTCAATCCATTGTCCAAAACAGTTTTTTTGTACATAAATTAATCAGTCCACCTTAATTTTTCAAATTCAGTCTTTATTAAATACGAAAACACAAGAAAAAATCCTTCATTTTCCTTTTTTATTTCTATCTGCTTTTTATAGAAAAAAAAAGGATATTAAAAATATTTATTGAATTCTGCAGGATTCATGCAAAATTTATTATTGAATTACTAACTACAGTTTTGTAGTTACAAAAATATTTCACACTAAACAAGTGAAAGGACAAAACAATGAAGAATTTATCTCGTATGGCAATAATGGCTATTTGCTGTCTATTAACTGCTATATTTACTTCAGCATGTGGTTATTCAATGAAATTATACAGTAAGCGAAAAATTCAAAAAATTAAAGAAATTTTAACTTCAGAAAATGAAAATTAATAATTATATA
>JBGUKW010000052.1:0-19293 GCA_045114665.1 Candidatus Xenobia bacterium
ACAAAGACCAGCAAGATAAGAACAAAGACCAGCAAGATAAGAACAAAGACCAGCAAGATAAGAACAAAGACCAGCAGGATAAGAACAAAGACCAGCAACAGAATGGAAATAATGGTCAATACGATAAGGACAAAAAACAACAGGAGCAAGAACAAGATAAAACAAAGCAAGGTGCTTTGAGATATTTACAGAATTTTGACAATTTTGAAAAAGAACACAGAAAAGCAAATTCTGCAAAATTTATCCCAAGTAATGCTTCAGAGGAAGATTGGTAATTAAGACATGAAAAATAAGATATATTTTGTAAATATTTTAATATTTTTTGTTTTTGTTTGTTTTAAAATGTCATTTGCTGATTATGATGTAGAAATAAATAAAAGGTCTATTTCTATGAATGAGCCTGTTGTTATAAAAATAACACTCACTTCAAATGATGGTGAATTAAGAGTAGAAGAAAGTAAAGATTTTTCAATAACAAACCGAAATATCTTTGTAAATACAGAGATTGTCAATTTTAAGGCAACTGTTAAAAAAACTTATGAATTTACTCTTTTTCCGAATAAGGAAGGAGAACTTCAAACCCCTCGTTTTGTAATTTCTGCTGATGGTGAAGAATCTTATGTTGAACCTGAAACAATTACTGTTTCTAAAAATAATTATTCAACAAATAGTGGGGGAAATAATAGAGTAAGTAGTAAAAATAGTAGAAAAAACAGGAATGCTTTCTCCATTCTTGAAGATGAAGAGGAAGATTTGAGTTCTATTTTTGATCGAGTTGAAAAATTAAAAAAACAGATATTTGGTGATGAAGATGAAGATGTTTTATCAAATAAAAGAAGTAGAGGAAATAGAAATGGTCTTTTTACTTTCTTTAGAAGACCTCCAGAAGTATTTGTCCAATCTTCAATTCCAAATGAAAATGTATATGTAAATCAACAAGTTTTATATACAATAGACCTTTATGTTCCTGTTGATCTAAATGTACAGTATAGACTTATGCCTTCAGTGAATAAAGATATTCTTGTTCAGAAAATAGAACCTGATAAAGTCTTTGAAACTGAATATGAGGGCAATTTATACAATGTACATAGAATGTTTATTGCACTTTATCCAATGAAACCTGGTGAAGTTGATATCAAAGAATTTGATGTTAATTGTAATTCTTCTAATTATGGTTGGAAAACTTATAAAGCTGATGGCTTCCATTTAAGTATTTTAGATTTACCAGACCCAAAACCTAATGATTTTTCACAAGGTGTTGGTGATTTTGATTTTAATCTTTCTTGTGATACAACACTTGCAGAGGTTTCAAAGCCTTTTACATTGACATTACAAGTAAAGGGAGAGGGAAATGCTTCTTCTGTCAATGTAACCCCTCCTGTTTTGGAAGGACTTGATAAATTTAATGATTCTGAGACGATAACAAGAAATGAAGAAAATGATAGGATTATCGAGACAAAGGAATTAAAAGCCGTTTTTGTTCCTTCAGAAGGTGGAGAAATTGAAATTCCTTCAATTACTCTCTCATTTTTTGATCCTGTTTCTGAAAAATATTATTCAAAGACTTCTGAAAGTATAAAATTGAAAGTTCTTGGAGATAAGAAAAATAAATCAGATGGATTTACTGGAAATAATGAGATAAGGGTTTTTGTTAAAGACAAAATGACATTCAGAAATTCTGACGGAATTTTGACAAATCCTTATATTATTTCGTTCTCATTTTTGCCATTTTTGGGATTTATGATACTTTTTATTAAAAATAAGATATCGAAAATACATTTTGAATCTAATAATTCTAAGTCAACAGGAAAGGCTTTTTCTGAATTGAAAAAAGATTTAAAAAAATGTTCAGAAAAAGATTATGCAAAAGTTTCAGAAAGTCTTTTAAAATATTTGGCAAATAAACTTGAAATAGAAGATAAGGGATTGACAACAAAAGCTATTTTAGCCGAATTGAGAAAGAGATGTGATGATGAAGACCTTATTGGTAAAATAAGAGATATTTTTGTTTTGTGTGATGAAGCACGATTCAATTCAGATGTAGTAGTTGATTCTGGAACAGAAATGCTCATAAAAAATTGCATTTCAAATATTGGGGAATTGGAAAAGAAGTTAAAATAGGATAAAAAGATTATGTTTTTAAATAAAAAATACTGTCTATTTGTTTTTATATTTTTAATTCTTTATTTATCTTTTTCTTTCGCAGAAAGTAAAGATTTAATAGGAATTTTTAATAAGGGAAATAAATATTATAACGAAGGGGAATATTCTAAAGCTCTTGAAGCTTATCAAGAAATACTTTCCGAAAAAACATCACCTGAAGTTTTATATAATGCTGGTTGTTCTGCTTTTAAAGCAGGTAAGATAGGTTTATCTTTAGTTTATCTTCAGCGTGCTTTTAATATTATTCCAAGAGATCCTGATTTAAGAAAATTGAGATCAGAAATTAAAAGTAAAATATCAGAATCAGGTGGAGTTTTAATGAGACCACTTGACAGTCCTGTTTTATCGTTTTTTAACAAAAATGAATATGTAATTTCATTTTGTCTATTGTTTTTTCTACTGTTTTCACTCATTTTATTGAATAAAAAACTAAAAAAAGATTTTTTTTGGGTTTATTTTTCTATTTCTTCCTGTCTTGTTATAATTTCAATTTGTTTTATAATATATATTATAAGATTTTCTGGTGATTATGTGGCTGTTACTTCTCCAACTGCGGAAGTTAGAGAGGTTCAAAAAATAGAAGAACCTTCTTTTTATATTTTGAGAGATGGTTCTGAAGTAAAACTAATTTCACTCGAAAATGGCTGGGCTAAAATAGGGTTTGATGGAAGAGATGGAAGATATTTTGAAGGTTGGGTTCCTGAAAAGGATATAACAAAAATTTGATAACTTTAAATAAAAGGCAGGAATTGTTTAATGTTTTTTAAGACAAAATCAAAAGGCGTTACATTGCTTGAATTGTTGGTATCGTTAAATATTATTGCTTTTGGTATTTTTATTATGGCCGTTGTAATGGTTATGCTTTTGAAAAGTGGACAAAAGAGTATTGACAATTCTTCCGCCTATATAGTTGCTGATTCTGTTATGAAACAGTATTTGAGTGATAATAAAGGAGATAAAAGTAAATTGTTAACTGGTGTTTCAAATGCAAATTTTGAATTTGCTGGTAAGAAGTTTACATATAAAATAGAACCTACAGAGGTACCTGATACTGCTGATATGGTTTATTTAAAGACGACAGTTACACAGATTGAAGCAGATGGGGGAGTTACTACAAAACAGGCAGTTATAACAACTCTTGTATCGCCTCGAACTGGAATAAATTAATTATGAATAAAAAAGGTTTTACAATACTTGAAACAATGATATCTGTTACAATATTTTCTGTTTTGATGATTATTGTTTTTAGTTGTTGGACAGAATTTCAGAAAGTTGCTCTAAAAAATGAGGGAAAACATGATACAAATATTACATTTGTAAATGTGTATAGAAATATAGATAAATATGTTTCTTCTTCCAGTGTCAGATTGTTTAGGCATTATACTGATAGTGCACTTCTTGGGGTTTCAGGACATGAAAATAAAAGATGGTTTGCTTTTCTTGTTTCTCGAAAAAATAACCAACTTGATGAAAAGCCAATATATAAAAAAATATCTGTAATGGATAAAGCTGGTAATACAAAGTATCTATCTGAACGTATGTTATACAATACCTGTGTTATGTATTTACTCCGTTATAAGCAGGGGTGTTGTGGTGGTTTTCAAAATTGCCCTCATAAATCTCTCTATAGATATGTATTTAATATAGTTGGGACAGAACATATTCCTGAGGGTATTTATTTTGGAAATAATTATAGATATGGTGTATATTTTAATAGTGATGTTATACAAACAAAGGTTTTGACAATTCTTCAAAATCCAGAATCAAATTCTATTGCGAAACCTTCTGTTATTCAAAATGATATAGTTGATTTAAAAATTCAAAAGAATGATGATAAAGTAAGATTTTATTTAAAACTTTTGAGAATAAATGAGGCAAACCGTATTTTTACGATAGGAACAAGACAGCTTACAAATTTTAATCTCACTGAAGAATTTAACATTACTGATCCAGAAGTTAAAAAATATATAGAAAATCTTTCTTGGATAAGCATTCCAAGTAATACTTAGGAAGGGAGGAAGGTATGAGAAAACAAAAAGGCATGATTCTTTGGTGTACTCTTGTCATTATGGTTATACTCAGTGTTTTTTTAATGGTCGGTGTATATCGTATGCAATCAAGTACAATGGTTACCAAAAGAATGATATGGGAAATAAAATCATATTGGTCTGCAAGAGCAGGAAATACAATAGCTGCAGATGGGGCTATTAGAAATGTCTATTGGCCTGTTTTAGGACAATTATCTGGTGCTAAGGCAGGAGATTACAGTATAACTTATGATACTTCAAATAAAGTAGTCAAAGGTGAAATTAAAGATGCTGATGGACATGTTGATAGCAGTTTTGAAATATATTACAAAAATAAATTAAATCCCTATGCCACAGCTTTTGGTTTAGGTTCAATATCTCCATATTACTCCGATCCTAATTCTGTTGAATCTGTTTTTAAAAGCAATTTTGAAAATACTGTTAGTACATTAAAAAGTGGTGAGATGTACTGTCTGACTGTTGGAAAGTCAAAAGTAACTGTATGTGGTTTGGAACTTATATATAATTTGAGTTACAATCCTCGTTTAATTAAAACAGAACATAATCAGAATACACTGCAGGCTTCTGAATCAACTTCAGCTTCAGCAGCAATGTATGTTGCAGGTGATATCAATGCAAATATAAACGATCTGTTTTCTGTTGATGCGACAGATATGACAAGAGCTTGTATTGTATCTGGAGGAAATGTCAATATTACAAGTAGTAGTTCAAATTATAACCAAAGACCAAATGGATATGGAGAAGGTCCTATTAATATGGATGAAGGTGCTATTTTTGTCGGTGGTAATGCCACTTTAAATGGTGAGTCAATCTCTCCTTCAAATACAAATAGCAATCTTACAAATTATGGAGTAAATGTATATTCATCTTCTGACATAAGTTTTCAATATCCTGATGAAGTAGGTACTGAATGGGGAAGAACTATCCCTTCAGGTACTTTCTGTTTTATAGAAAAACCTGATAAATATGATCAAAGAGAATATATAAGTTTGGTAAATTCTATAAAAGATATATATCTTAGTCCAGAAGAATTTTGTAGAATTTATAAAGATGATGTAAAAGCTGGTAATGGAGATAAAGATTTACAAGGAATATTTGAAGATATTAAAAAGAATGGGCTAAAAGTTGAAGATGTAAGTTATGATGATTATAGCTGTTCAAGTGAAATTGATAAAATATTGCCTTTGGGAACTGGTGAAGACAATGATTTATTAAATATATTTGATACTTTAGTTAAAAATGATGAACTTTTTGGTGGTGGTTTTTTATCAGATATATTAAATATACTACAAAACAATATAACTGCAGATGACTTAAAAGTGATAATGGCAACATTATATAAAAGTTATATAATAAATAAAGTTAATGAATCTGTAAAAGAATATATAGTAAAAGGTGAGGTCCCTAAATATGAAGCTTTTTTTATCCCAACAGGAAGTGCTGGTATTAGTAGTGCGGTAAGTTATCACGATTTTCATATTTTTTACTCCAAATTTACTAATGCAAGAGTTCTTGGAAATTTATGTGAATATATTGATAATCCAGAGAAGTTGAGAGATTCTAATCTTAGTAAAGTTTTTGCTTCTTTAGATATGAATGCAAAGATTGATAAAGAAATAGAGCGATATAAAGATCATTTGGACAACAAATTTAGTGGCAATTCAGATAGCTATGTTACAGATAAAATAGCAGTTGGCAGTGGAACTGATTTATATGTTTTAGATACATATTCCCAACATAATGATAAAAGTGTAGTAGATAAATTTAGTACATCAAAAGAATATATAGATTTTGACCCAAAAGATTTAAAAATGAAAGTAAGCTCTAATTTAAAATCCAGAGGCGATGATGGTGATGATGGGTATTTTAATTTTGCCACATTTGATCGCAGAGGAAATACATCAAGTAGATATACTGGTCAGGCTGGTGGATATGAACATGATGCTGTTGGAGATTATAAGTCATCAGATGCAGAAAGAGCTGGAATTGAATTTACAGCAAGTGGAGGAATAGTAGCTCAAAACATTGATGTAAAAGGATTTGTCTATGGTTCGGATGGTGTAGATGGTTTCTTGCAGTCAACAAAAGGCAATGTTTCTTTTGAAGCGTCTGGAACAAGTATATTACAGACAGGTGAAGCAAAAGTTTCTGTTTTATCAAAGAATAATATAAATATAAAAAGAGTCTCTGCAACTAATTCAGGAGCTGCAAATACAAGCGGGAATGTACAATTTAAAGGCATTTTGTTTTCAGGTAAAGACATAGATATAGATGTTGGCAGTAATAATGTAGATTTTGGATTACAGGGGACTATTATTTGCCAAGGTTCATTTACAATGAATCATATCAATCAGGTAAATATAACTTATGATCCTTCTGTTTCACAAATTGTCATAAATAGATTTGTTCCTACTTGGGGTAGTGATCAAAATGCTTTATCTGAAGAATTAAAAACAGGTAGTAAATATACTGTACAAACAGGTACATTTAAACTTTTTAACAGAATATAAAAAATATATATTTTAAAAAGATGTTTGCTAAAACAACATCTTTTTTTTTATTGTATTATTTTAGATTTTTTGTTATAATTACTTTAGACATTAAAATTTTTTTTTGAGATGATATATCATGAATAAAAAAGGTTTTACGATTCTTGAAACAATGCTCTCTGTTACAATATTTTCTGTCTTGATGATTATTGTATTTAGTTGTTGGACAGAATTTCAGAAAGTAGCCCTAAAAAATGAGGCTAAACAGGATACGAATGTTCAATTCGTAAATGTTTATAGGAGTGTTGATAAAATAGTTTCATCTGCAAGTTCAAGATTGTTTAAATGCTATAAAGATGAACTTCCTGGACATGAAAATACAAGATGGTTTGCTTTTTTGCTATCACATGAAGATAATAAATTAGATGGAGATACTTTTTATGATGTACCCACAACATCGACTTTGCCGTTGCGTATGATATATAATACTGGTGTTGTTTATTTACTTTATTATAAACAGGGGTGTTGTGGTAGTTTTGAAAATTGTCCTCATAAATCTCTTTATAGATATGTATATAAGACAACTAACGAGATTTATTTTGGAGATATAAAGACATGTCCTTGGGGAGTATATTTTCAAAATGAATTGAATACAAATGTGAAGTCTATTGTTTCTAATCCAGTTTCTAATTCTATTGCGTTGCCTTCTGTTTTACAAAATAATATTGTTGATTTAACTATAGACAGACAAGATAACAAAATTAAATTTAATTTGACAGTTTTGAGAATAAAAGATGCTGAAAGGCATTTTCAGATAGGCACAAGAAATTTAATAGATGCAAATGCTGACACACGAAAATATATTGAAAATCTTTCTTGGATAAGTGTTCCGAGTAACACTTAATAGGAGTAATTATGAAAAAACATAGAGGTATAATTCTTTGGTGTACTCTTGTTATTATGGTAATACTTAGTGTACTTTTAATGGTTGGTGTATATCGCATGCAATCCAGTGCAATGGTTACCAAGAAGGTTATCTGGGAGATAAAATCATATTGGGCTGGTAGAGCTGGAAATACATTGGCTGCAGATGGTTGTTTGAGAACTAAAAGTTGGCCTAATAAGAAATTATTGTCTAAGGCAGTTGGGTATAATATAGAAAAAGTTGGAAATGTTGTAAAAGGTAATGATGATTCGAGTAGTGCTTCTTTTTCTATTTATTATATAAATCATCTTTTTAGTAACCCTTCCAAAAAGTTTTCTTCAGATAATGTGGCAGAAACTGCATTACAGAAAAATTTTGATAGAATGAGAGAAAAATATGAGACACAAGATAGTGAATATAATAATGCTTTAAATGCCTATAAAACTGCTACTACAGATAAAAATACCAAAAATTTATATAAATATTTAACTCAAGAATTATATGCACTTACAGTTGGAAAATCAGGACCTTCAATATGTCCTCTTGAATTTGTCTATGGGTTAAATACAGGTGTATCTTTAGATAATTCATCTTCGTCTTCTTCTGGAGAAAGTGGTGAACCATCTGTACAGACTAAATCAATTACAGCTACAGCAGCCATTCGTGTCGGTGGAACAATGAATGTCAGTGTAAAAGAACTTTTAAATATTGATCAAACTGTTGGTTCAAGACCTTGTATTGTTGCCAATAGTGTTATATTGAACAATGGTCAAGGGGAACCTAACTCTTATGGACCAGTAGCTATTGATATTGGAGAAGGGGCTATTTTTACAAAGTCTTGTTCTATAAATGGTAAGTCTATAAATCCGAGCTATTCAAGTTCAAATATTACTAATTTTGGAATAAATGTATATCCTATTGGCGATGATTTTAATTTATCTGTAAATAATTCTTATGCCATTCCAGAGGGATTGACTATTCCTTCAGGTACTTTTTGTTTTATTGAACTACCTAAAAAATATAATGAAAAAGAATTTAGAGCAACTGTTGATGGTTTGTCAGAACTTTATTTGTCCGTAGATCAATTTTGGGATATATATTTTACACAAATGTTTGCTGATGAAGCGTTTGATAGCTTGGTTACATCATTTCTTCTTGGTAAAGGACCCTTAAAGAAGCTTTGGGATCTTGTAAAAGATAAGGGAACAGATAGTGTACAAGTAAGCGATACATATTGTGATGGCAGTTATGATGCTAAGAAAATATTTAATGATAAATTTGAAGGAGATGATGGAATTTTTGAAACAGGTTTTAAAAAGATAGATTCATCTGGAGGAATTATTAGTCAAATAATAACTTATGTGAACAAACACGCTTTTAGAAATAAATTAAAAAAAGAATATAAAAAATATTTGGTTGAGAGAATCGATAATTCAATAAAACAATATACACAAGATACACAACATGGAAAGTATAAAGAATATGAGCCATTTTTTATACCAGACCATTATCTTGATATACATGGAAGTTTAGAAAATTGGTATAGCAATTTGAATTTATCTTATGAAACCATGACAAAGGGAAGAATATATGGTGATTTTGCCAAAGCCGTAGATGCAGAGACACCAACTGATGTTTCGAGTAATTTGTTGACAAAAGTAATAACAGATTTTCTTTCACTTGAGCCAAATTCTGATGATGAAAAGTATATATTGCAAGAAAATTTTAAAAATGTCCAACAATCTCAATCATCGGCTTATCTATCTAAAACTGTAACTTGTGGAGATGGTGGTTATTTAAATGTTATTGAAAAAATGAGTGATTATCATTTTGGACAAGATACCACATCTTATAAATTTCCTGTTTATAAAGCTAAAGAATTGAGTTTTGTCTCTGATAATAAAGAACTTTTGATGAACATAAATGTAAATTTAAAATCAACAGGAGTCTTTAATTTTGCTACTTTTGAAAGAGCAGGGGAAAATAAATATCGTCAAGCAGAAGACAGAAGAGCAGGTATTGTTTTTGAAAAGGCTAGTGCAACAGATAAACCTCGCTGTGGTATAAGTGCAACAGATATAGATATATTGGGTACTGTTGAAGGAACAGGTACATTGCAGGCATCAAATGATATTATGTTTGAAGCTGTTGGTTCAAGTTTAAAGCAGAATGAAAATTATGTAGCTTTATTGGCAGGTAATGATATTAAATTGAAAAGAGTATCTGCAGGAAATGCAAGTATCACTAAAACTGACACTTTATCTGATTATAGAGGTGTTTTTTCATCTGGTGGTAATTTAGTTATTGATGGAAAGGGAATTAACAAATTTAGTTTGAGAGGAACTATAATTTGTGCAGGCAACATGATTGTAAGTGATATTGTAAATTTTGATGTTACTTATGATCCAAAATTGTCAGGCATAATGTTACAATATATTGATACAAATTGGGATGATACATTTGACTATATGGAAACTGCTATTGAAAGTGAAGATGAAGAATCTACTGAAACTCATTATGTATCAACAGGTACATTTAAAATGTTCAATAGAATTTAAAAAAAAATATTTAATGGTGTGATTTTTTCACACCATTTTTTATTTGTTTTATATATGTTTTTATGATATAATTAATAAATATTATTTTTTTGAGATAATTATGAGAAAAAAAGGATTTACAATTATTGAAGCAGTCTTTGCAATGGCTATATATTCCCTTTTGATGATTATTGTTTTTGGTGTATGGAATGAATTTCAAAAGTCTTTCTTAAAAAATGAGGGGAAACAGGATACAAATATTAAGTTTATAGCTACTTATAAAAATATAGATAAATATCTATCTTCTTCTACAATTAGACTTTTTAAGTGTTTTTCAGAGAAAAATATGAATAATCTTGAAGATACATCTTATGATACAGATTATTTTAATGGAACTTATAAAAATAGAAGGTGGTTTGCATTTTTAGTTTCTCGTTCAAATAATCAACTTGATGGCAATCTTGTTTATAAAAATATTCCTAAAGTTCCACAAGGATCAGTTACAAGTTCTACACCACCAGAATACATGACAGAGCGTTTAATTTATAACACTTGTATTCTTTATTTGCTTTATTATAAAGATGGTTGTTGTGGAGGATTTGAATTTTGCCCACATAAATATTTATATAGATATGTATTTAAAACAGATTATGAAATATATTTTGGCTATGATTATGATGTAAATTATACAAATCCTGAATCATCAGATGAAGATTCTGCTCATTATTTTAGTGCTATGACAAAATTTAAACATGAAATTGACAATAAAATCAAATTAATTCTTCAAAATCCACTTTCAAATTCTACTGCAAATCCTTCTGTTGTTGAAAGAGATTTGGTTGATTTAAAAATAGAGAAAACAAATGAACGAGTAAAATTTGATTTGATTTGTTTAAGAATTAATGATGCAGAACGCCATTTTAAATTTGGAGCTAATCATAAATTGACATATTTAAATTCTTCTGAAAAATTAAATTATGATAATGAAGTAAAAAAATATATTGAATCTCTTTCTTGGGTTACGGTACCAAGAAATACAGTTAATAATTAATTCCTATTGGAGAAAATATTTTTATGAATGCAAAAAGAGGAATAATACTTATATCTACTCTTGTCATTATGGTTGTACTTAGTATTTTTTTGATGACTGCTGTTTATCATATGCAGTCAAGTGTAATGGCGACTAAAAGGGTAATTTGGGATATAAAATCATATTGGGCTACTGAAGCAGGAAATAATATTGCTGCTGATAGTTGTATAATTACAAGTAATTTTCCGAATTCTAAGACATTGCCTTATAATAAAAAATCCGAAGGTGTAAAATATGGGAATTATGTAATAACAAATGATAATGGGGTTATAAAAGGAAAAGATGACAATATAGGAAATTCTTTTTCTATATATACATCTGATAGTTCAGAAATGAATGTATCTTTAAAAAGTCATTTTAATTCAACAAAAAGTAGTATATCAGCAGATGAAATATACTGTTTGACAGTTGGACAATCTGGACCGACTATTTGTGCTACTGAATTTATATATAAAGTAAATAACGATCCTAATACAACTTTTAAGAATATAAATAATACTACAATAAATAGAGAAGAAGCTCTATTTGTTGGAGCTGCTTTGTTTGTTGGCGACGATTTAGATGTAAATGTCAAAGATTTTTTCAATATTTTACAAAAAGACGGAACTCGAGGTTGTATTGTATCTGGAGGGGCAGTTAGTATATCAAGTGAAAATAATAGTGGAGAACCAACTTGGGATAAATGTGGAGGATTATCAATAGGTGATGGTATTATTTTTGCAAATGATTCCTGTAAGATAAATGGCAAAGATATTCCATTGGGAGATAAAGATAATTTGTCTAAATATGGAGTTTCTGTATATAAAAAGCCAAGTGCAACTATGAATCCACCGAAATTTAAAAACCCTGAAAATGCGGTTGATCTTCCCTCTGGTATTTGGGCTTTTATGGAAATGCCAACTCAAGGTGGACTTCAAAAAGAAGAATTTGAAGCACTTTGTAGTGCTGTAAATAAAATTTCTTGTGATACTGGTGAGGCAGATGTTTCTCAAATAACCAAATTTGAATCATATCTTAATAAAAATGAAAATTATAAAAATTGGCTTAATTGTGATAAATACACCAATGTCGATAGAACACAAGGGCAAAAGGCATATATAGCAAGTAAGTTTAATCAAGTTTTTGATAAACTGCCTAATTTGGATAAAAAATATGTACCTGTTTTTCTTCCTGATAAAAGTTCAGGTAATACTCCCTTTGCTACAAGAGCTAAATTAAGTTCTTCAAGTATAAATTCTATAACATATTCAGGAATGATGAGGGCATTTGTCAATGGTATAATTTCAGAAAACAAAATCGAATCTGAAACAATAAATTTGGGTTCGGATCCAAATTCCAAGGAATATCTACTAAATACATGTAAAGATTATAATAATAATGATTTTTATCTTTTAAGATATTGTAAAAATGATAATATTAAGTCGAGAATAGAAAAAGTAGGAAAGCATGTCTCGTTTTCAGCAACAAATAACAAAACAGATTATTTGACAATGACAGTAATTGGCGATTTAGAGTCTAAGGATTCTGACAGCTTTTTTAGTTTTGCTGTTTTTGAAAGAAACCCATTGACTTTTTCAGAGGAATATAAAAAATATTTACAAACTGCTGGTGAAGATGAAGAATTGTATAGTTCATCTGAAATATCACAATTAATATCACAAAAAACCGAATGTTTTGTTCCTGCCAATAATCGTCGAGGAGCAGTTAAATTGGGAAATGGTACTGGTTCTGAAAATTCAATAATCGTAAATAAAATGCACATAAAGGGGTCGATACAGGGAGAAGGTAATTTGCGTTCAAAGGACAAGGATATAACTTTTGAAGGTGTTGGATCAGGTGTAACATCTGGGGATAATTTAGTTTCAATGTGGGCTGCAGATGATATAAAAATATATCAAGTTTCTGCGGCTGATTCTCCTGATTTTCTTACAGACGGCAATAAGACCAAAACTGCAGAATTTAAAGGTATTTTATATGCAAGTGATAAGATTAGAATCAATGTAGGAGCAGATAATCTCAATTTTAATCTATCAGGCGTTGTAATATCTCGTGGCGGTTTAATGGAAGTAAATGGAATTAAAAATTTTACAATAACTTATGATCCTGATTTATCTAATGAAGTTATGGAAAAATATATAGCTGGTTGGACAAAAATAACTGATTCCTTAGAGATTGACACTGGTAATGCTAATAACGATAATTCGACTGTAAGAGTAGGGACATTTAAGGCATTTAATAGAATCTAATTTTTTACATTTTTTTAAATTTTGATCTATTGAATTTTATAGTAAGAATTTGTTATAATAACTATTAACTTGGAAATTAAATAATTGTTTTATTTTCTTCTATGCAACTTTTTTTGGTGTAAAGAGGAATTAACTGCAAAATTAATAACAAAAATTGATTTCTTAAAAAAGACACCACACAAAACTTGCTAATTCAAATTATTTAACTGCCTACTTAATAAAATTAGAAATCAAACATTGGAAAAGACATGAATAATATATCTTCAATTAATTCATCTCAATATAATAATTACTCTGTTGCAGATAATTTAGACAACAGGACAGAAGATACTGCAGAAGTTCAGGGACAGGAGACAGAGGTTCAAGATAAATTTGAGACATCTGTTTCTGAAGATTCTCCAAAAGCTAAAAAATCTGTATTAAAGAGTATTGCTGATTATTTTGAGCCAAGAGAGACTACATCAGGAGATCTTCCTTATTCATCTCCAAAGAGAGCTGCTGTTGCAGGTGGACTTAAAGGATTCCTCTCAATGGGGGCAAGTGGTGCTGTTGCAGGTGCTGCAGGTGGATATGCAGGTGTTAGAGTTGGTGAAGAGACAGGTTCTATGTCAAAGGCACTTACTGCAGGTGCTGCAGTTGGAGCAGGAACTCTTTTAGTAGGATCAGCTGTTTTGTCTGGTTCAACAGGTGTTGCTTCAGGTGCAGGGCTTATGGCTGTATCTGGTGCCGTTGCAGGTGGAACAAGTGCTGCAATAAAACATATTGAAGCAAAATCTGAAAAAGAAATAAATCCAACTGTTAAAAAATTAGCTCCTATTGCCGCAGGTGTTGCTTCAGGTGCTGCCATTGGTGCTATTGGTGGTCCAGCTTCCGCAGTTGCTGGGGCTGTTGTTGGTGGAGTTTCCTCTATGCTCAGTGAGCCTGTAAGTGATGAAAATTCCACTATTAAATCATCTCTATTGTCCGCTGCTGTTTCTGCAGGTGCTGGAGCCGTAGCAGGTGGAATGTTGGTCGCAGGTGCTTCAGCTAATCCTGCACTTGCTTTGACAAATGTCGGAGCCGTTTCACTTATGGGAGGATTGACAGGTGCTTCATCAGTTATATCTGGAAGTAGTAGTGGTGATGTAAGGGATTCTTCTGAAACTGCTTTTGCCGCAGCTGCTTTGACAAATGCTTTCACTGGCGTAGGTGGCGGAGCTGCTAACATGGCCGCTTCCATTGGTGGAGCAGTTGGTGCAAGAATCGAAAATCCTGTTGGAAAGGTTTTAGCTTCAGCAGGTGCAGGTGGAGCTGTAGGTGCTTTGGGTGGAGCATTCGCTGGACCAGTTGGAGCAGCTATCGGAGCAACAGTTGGAGCAGGTACTGCCGTAGCAGGTGCTGTTGCAGGTCCTAAAATACAGCAGGGAATAAGAAATTTTACAGAAGATGTTCAAAACTTTATTAAACCTGCCACAGAAAAATTTAGTGGTTTTATAATAGATAAACTCGGAGAAGTTAAAGGTCTTGCCGTTGTTGGTGCATTGACAGGTGCAATGAGTTCAGCAATTTTAGGCATTACGGCAGGAGCTTTGTTTGGACCTCTTGGTGCTGTAGCAGTCGTTGGAGCAGGTGCTTTGTTAGGTGGCTCTAAATTTGCTTCTATTGGTAAAGATATAACAGGAGCAAAACAGGTTATTTCTGAATTAAAAGCAAATGGACCAAGCCTTGAAGATATAAATAACTATATGTGCCAGTCGGCATTTAAGCAAATTGAGGGACAGCTTGGTGATATGTCTCTTGAAGACAAAAAAGCACTTTATTCACAGCTTGTAACACAGAGTATGTCAGAATTAAAAGCACATCAAAAAGAGATTGATGCGATTTATACTAATGTAGGAAATGCGATTTACCAAGAGATGAAAAATGACCTTTCAGATATAAAAGGCAAAGATGAAAAACAGCAATATATCTCTTCACAGATTGGTGAAGCAAAAGGACCACTCACTCAGGGTATTTCTCAAAATATTGTTGCAATGCTACAAGCTGAACAGCAACAAGCACAGCAACAACAGGCACAATAAATATTAGGTTATGTAAAACAAAAATAGGGACTGTAAATTTTCACAGCCCCTGTTTTTTTATTTTATTGAAAATTGTTCATCTTTAGATTTGAACCATGGGTAATTCTTTTCTTCGTTACCAATAAAATGTCTTTCTCTCCAATAATCCTTTACTATTTCCCAATTATTATCAGTATTTGCAAATTTTACAATATCACTTAATATTTTGGGATTTATGTCTTTATCAGAATCTTCAGAAAATCTCAAATCAGATTCAGTTTGTGGAATTTCATTAGTTATAAATAATTTTCCTATTTCGTTTAAAGATTCGTCATAAATTCTAATATTTGGATCGATAGGATCAAGAAAATCTGTTGAACCTACAAAACTTTGATTAAAATTAAAAGTACGATATTCTAATCCATTTCGAGTAGTATTAAATAATATGTAAAAAATGCTATCAAAACTTAGCCCATACAATATGTTATCAAAGACAAAATTTTCTGTTTTATAATATTTATTTATAATTCGTAGCTTTTTAAATACTTTTATTGTTCTATCCCATATTATGTTTTCTATGAATTGAATGGAATTTTTCTTTTCGATAAAACCCCAACTTATTCTCTGAACTTCCCCAGCTAAGTGTCTAATATTGCTACGTTCGTCAATAATATTAAAGTTTTTGGGAAGTTCAATGTTATTTAGAAATTTTATAATTGGAGATGTCAAAGGTAGTTTTCTAAGTTGGAATTTGTGCAATCTATTATTTGATTTTAATCTCTTTTGGAATTTATTTTTAAAAGCCTTTGTACCTAATTTTTTGCTGTGAGATTTGAATTTGTCTTTTTTTGATTTAAAATTACCTTTGAAGTTATTTACAATTCTATAGACATTTTTTGCATAATCCCAATTTGTTATTCCGTCTTCATTGATTTCATTTGCCCATGTTATAATGCTATCCTCTATATTGTCTATTGGAAAACAGTATTCAATGTGTCTTTTAAATTTTTTAAAATTTGTAGAAAATTTTAAATCTTTTCTGGTCTGTGGTATTTCTTCTGTCAAAAATACTCTTGTATGATCATCACAATCGAGGTCTAAAATAGCAATATGTGGTTCATAAAATTTATTTGGGTATATTTTTATCAGAAATTCTTGGTTTTCATCAGTAATTGGTATTTCAGTTTTTATGGTTTTTATACCAAAAAAATATTCTTCTATTAATTCATATAATGTGAAATAGTAAGCAACATAATTAAATTTATTGTGGCGAAAATATTTGACATATACGGTTTCATATCTATATAATTTTATAATTGATTCAAATATTAATTGTACTTTTTTCCAAAATGCCTCTTCGTCGGTTATTTTTTTTATTTCTTCCAAATTTGAATCCAATAGTTTTAGTTCATTGTCAAAATTTAAATTTTTTAGGTTTAAATTTTTTTGATTTAATCTAAAATTAGTCATTTTATGTCCTTTTTTATGATTTTATTTTATTGAAAATTGTTCATCTTTAGATTTGAACCATGGGTAATCGCAGTTATCATGATTTTCTTCCCAACTTCGGCAAGCACCTCCATAATTGATTTCAGCCCAGCCACTTTTGAAGCATAACCAATGATCTTTTGCAAATCTTATAATTTCTTTCAATATTTCAGGAGGTATATCTTTATCAGAATCTTCAGAAAACCTCAAATCTGATTCATTTTGTGGTGTTTCATTAGTTATAAACAATTTGCCAAGTTCATGGAAATCATCATCAATGGTAAATATGTGAACATGTGGATCGTCTCCGTCAATCAGGTATATCATTCCCTGAAAATTGTATTTTGCAAATGTATGAAAAACTAATTCACCATAATTTTGAGCTGAATCAAAATAAGCATGCTGTAAACAAGAGATTATATTATATAGTGTGTTGTCTATCGCTAAACCATCTACTTTATAGTATTTATGGATTATTAATAGTTTATCTATTATTTTTTTTAGGGTATTGTTTTTAAAAATTTCTTTAAAGAGACCTTCATGATGTGTGTTTATTCTCCCTATTGTTTTTAGAAGGTTATACATCTCTTCAATAACATTAAAATTTTTAGGTAAAACAACATCATTTGAATGAAATTTTGTAACTTTATCAGATAAAATATTCTTTTTTAGTAAAAAATTTCTCGGATTAATTCTTGTTTTTCTAAATTTTTTAGGAACAAATTTTATCTTGTGAGGGTATATATCGGGATATATCCAATTAAAATTTAGTTTATCTGAATATTTTTTTGCAAATTTATCATTTTTTGATCTAAACTTGCCTTTTAAATTATTTAGCTTTCTATATACTTCTTTGGCATAATCCCAATTTGTCATTCCATTTTCATTTTTTTCATTCGCCCATTTTACAACTTGTTCTTTAAAATTGTATTCTTCAATACCATAAGGTTCTAATGGATTGAAAAAACGATACTTAAGTGCTTCATGGTCTTCAGAAAATCTCAAATCAGATTCAGTTTGTGGGGTTTCGTCTGTTAAATATAGTATTGAACATCTTCTGAATTCAAGGATATTGACAGAAAAAATATTTATATGTGGAAACATATCTTTATTTGGATATATCTTAGCTATAAAACCAAATTTATCTTGTTCTTTACATAATGTTTTAAAGCCGAAAAGGGCTTCTTCTATTGAATAGTAAATATCATCTCTCAAAGCTAAAATATAGTAATTTGACTGGAATTGATTGTCAAATTGTTCTCCCTCTGTAAATGGAGCTTTCCCCATTTGGGCATATCTGTACAATTTTATAGTTTTTTCCATTGCTGTTTTGGCATTGTTCCAAAATATTTTTTTGTCATTTGTCTCTTTCATTTCCTCGATTAAATCTCTTGTTAAATCTATTTCTTTCCAAAAATCGAGGTCTTTATTTACTATTAAGTTATTTTTGTCTATTAAAAAATCCATTTGTAATTCCCTTTTGTAGTAATTTTGCAGGATATATATAAAAGTATTCTTAAATATAATATATCATCAAAATATTTATTTTTCAAGGATATTATGTTCATAGATTTAACACTAAAAGATTTTATCAAAAAAACTTCATCTTCAGACCCTACACCTGGAGGTGGAGCAGTTTCTGCAATAAGTGCAACACTTGGCATTTCACTTATTTTAATGGCTTTTAGAATTACATTCAAGAAAACAGAAAAGCCAAATATTCTTCTTGATTTTGAAGATAGGGGAGAGGCTCTTATAGATAAACTTTCAAATCTTGCTGATGAAGATTCAAAGGTTTATGATTTGGTCATGAAAGCATATAAAATGCCAAAAGAGACTGAAGAAGAAAAAAAATTGAGAAGTGAAAAAATCCAAGATTCACTTAAAATAGCTTCAGATATTCCAATGGAAATTGCCAAAACTTGTCATGAAGCTATTGAGTTATCCAAAATATTTGAACAGCATTGTAAAAAATCTTGTTTTTCTGATTTTGAAGCAGGAAATTATATGCTTGAAACAGCTATTAAATGTGTGCTTTTAAATGTAAAAATAAATATCACAATGATAAAAGATGTTGAATATGTCGAAAAACTAAAAGCAGAAATGGAAAAATTGTTATAGAAAATAAAAAAAGTGCCTGTGAAATTGCAGGCACTTTTTTTTTGCATGTGCTTAAGCTGTAGCTGTCGCAGGAGCTGGTGTAGCAGGTTTGCTTTCTGCTTTTGTCTCAGATTTTGTTTCTGTTTTGGTCTCTGTTTTTGTTGAGGT
>JBGUKW010000053.1:0-3262 GCA_045114665.1 Candidatus Xenobia bacterium
GCTTGTAAGAAGATTGGTGTATGTAACTTTACGGTACTGTTTTAGATAATCTAAATGCCGTTGCCCCCAGATGCCTATTGCCTGTTCCTGCATATATACCAGCATTGAGTCCACTTGAATTATCTGCTATAAGCATTTTTTCGACAACAGACCTATATGCTCCATATCTTCCGTCAGATACTATATATATTCCGAGTGGGTTAATAAGAGCTTTATATTTAGTAGGTGATTTACTTACTATTATTTCTTCAGAAGAAACATCTGTATTATTTGTTGTTCCATTTGATAAATTTGTTATATCACTTTCTTTTATAGATGTGTATGAACAATATGACAGACCTTTAGGTTCAGAAGGGAATGTATCAGGTACTATGGATATAGCACTTGATTCATTATGTTTGTTCTTTGAAAAATATATACAAAATTCTTCTTCATCATTTGATTTTCCATGGACATAATATCCATTTCCATTGTCTTCTTTAGATGTTTTTATTGTAAATTTTCCAAAGTTTTCTGTAGTATTTCCTTTATTAGTTAAAAAAGGCCAACCTAAATTATCTTTTAATTTGTATTCACAATATTGAAATCCAGTTTCAGCAGCCCAATATGCTTTAGTCTCTCCATTGAATTTGTTTGTCAATAAAAAACTATTATTCATATTTCCAACAGCTGTCAATAAAAATATACTTATTAAAACAGATATGAATAATACATATATTAATAAAATGCCTTTTTTATTTTTCATAATTTTTTAACCATTTTTTGAATTTATTATAAAATTTATTTTTTCGACAAATTTAGAATTTTTATTTGTTGTAAAATCTGTTGTTCCATAATTAACTTCTTTTTTTATGTCTTCTTTTCTGACTGTTGACATATCTACAGTTATATTGTATAAGTCTGTTTCTATATCCATATCCATAATATCATTGGCAATGATTCTTTTTTCAACAAATTGTATAGGATAAGGATAGCTTGCTGAAGAATATCCTTTTATATCAAATGTAACGGTATTACTTGAAAAATTGTTACTATCAAAAGGTAGGGTATAAGAAGAGATATTATTACTAATAGTTGATAAAACTTCAGATAAATAGTTTGGATCATTAGTACCAAAGTAATCATAGACTAATCTAATTAAATTTTTATCAGAGCAAAATTTAGAATTTTGCTTTGATACATCGTCTTCATTTATTTGATGATAATTTTTCTTCTTGCATTCTGGACAGTCTGAATTTGAGCAAGTTAAATAATAAAAACAAATTCTTTTCCAACTAAATTTATTTCCTTCTCCATTTATTAAACCATTGTTATCAGTTGGTATTGGAAATAACATCCATTTTGTTGGTACATTTGTTAAATACATCTTATAAGTATATACATATCTTGAATCAGTTATTGTTAAATCTTTTTGCAGGTGTTTATATGCTTTTATAAATTTGTTATTTACTGATTGTTTAGAAGATGAAGTTGTAAATAATTGAAAAAATCTTGAAGACATTTGAAACATCAATACACTTATTATGCCAAAAATTACAATTGATATCAATGTTTCAAAAAGTGTAAAACCTTTATTTTTCATTTTTGCATTTAAAAAGGGGCAATTGCCCCTTTTTACTTTCTTTGTCGTTGAAAATTGCGTTAATTTCTATATATATTTTTAGTAATTATATTATAATTCCTCTAAAGTTTTGATAAAATTTGTATTTTTGTTTTTCCAAAAGAATATTATATAAAAATAATTTGAAAACAAAAAAGTCCAATTGTTTAAGATAATCAACTGGACTTTTTGCATAGTTTATTAATCACTATTATCATCCAATTTGTCAATGTTATTTTTAAAAAATATTTCACTTTACATTATTGTATAAATACTTTACTTCCATTTCTATATGTAGAAATTACTTTAATATCTTTGATTTTTGATTTTTCAATTTTTAATAGATTATCCGATAAAATAACAAAATCTGCATTTTTGCCAATATCAATAGAACCTATATTATTTTCATCATAAGATAAAAAAGAGGCATTTTTTGTAAACATATAATAAGCCTGTTTTACAGATATTCTCTGACTTGGGGTAGGGTGATTGACAGCTGAATGAATTCCCAATATAGGATTTATTTCTGTTACATTAAAATCAGAACCACCTGCCAAATTTAATCCCAAATCGATCATATCTCTATATCTGTTGGTAATCCTATTTCCGAGTCGTTTTCTATACATATTTTCACCCCAAAAATATTCAAAAACAGGTTGAACAGATACAAAAATATTATTTTTTGAGAATTTTTTTAGTGTTTCATCTGTTGCCAATTCGCAATGTTCTATTCTATGTCTTGAATTTTTAGATGGGTATTTTGTTAAAATTTTGTCATATATATCTGCAAGTTGTTTTGTAGCTTTGTCTCCAATAGCGTGAAATGCTGTTTGTAAATTTGACTTGTGAGATCTTTCTATAAATGACATTAAGGCTCTATCTGAAAAGTATAATTCGCCTGTTTTTTGTGGAGCGTCTGAATATGGATTTAAAAGACTTGCTGTATGACTTCCAAATGACCCATCTAGGAGTAAACAACCACCAATTCTTTTTAAATTTCGTTCTTTTACCCAGTTTATATTTACTGTTTGAGGATATAAAATGACATTTAAATGATTGTTATTTTTATCATTTTCTTTTTTTATCATAAATTCGATGTCATCATATCCCCAGCCGTCTCCACCTTCAAGTGCATGTATTGTTGTAACACCTTTTGAAAACGCAATTTTTTCTTCTCTCAAAAAAGCCTCTTCTCTGTCTGAATCTGTAAATTGTGATGAAATAATTCTACTGAAAAATATAAAAAATTTGCCCTTAAATATTCCATTTTGTGTATCTTCGTTTTGTAATTCTTTTGGTATATTTATTTTTTTTATTGCGATGTCATTTGCAATACCTGAATGGTAGTCTTTTTTTATTATAAAAATGGGTTCTGTTTTTGAAATTTTATTTAATATATTTTTGTTTGGCTCTTCAAACCAACAACTCGAATCATAGCCATAACCTATATTTTTTGTCGATTTTTTCATCAGTTCTATAATATCTTCATTATTTTGAGAAGAGTTCAAATCTATATAACTTTTTTCAAGAGCTGAATGTAAAAAATGGGTGTGTGAATCTATAAAACCACAAGATAAAAAATGACCTTTTAAGTCTATTATTTCAGCAAATGGAAAATCAATTGGATCGATATTTATTCCACATATTTTACCATTTGCAAAA
>JBGUKW010000054.1:0-6260 GCA_045114665.1 Candidatus Xenobia bacterium
AATATTGTAACGATCTTCAAATTGGTCTTCCTGCTGAAATTGAGGCGAGAAAGAAACAGTACAATTTCTATCGAGATAAATTGTTGACATTTGAGCAAATCGATATGGTTAAGATTGAAAAAGAAATTAAAGATAACATATTGACAAATGATTTAAATTGTGATTCTCTAATCAATCAATCAATCAATCAATCAATCAATCAATCAGATAATTTCTAATTTGATCAAGCTATATACTTATGTTTATGGCTATGCTCCTGTAAAGTTAGGGGAAGTCTGTAATTTTAAAAGAGGTTCTTCTTTAACTTCTAAGCAAGCAATAAGTGGAAATATTCCTGTTATTTCAGGAGGTCAAAAGCCTGCATTTTATCATAATGAAGCAAATAGATTTGGAGAAATTATAACTGTTGCTGGTTCAGGAGTTTATGCTGGTTTTGTTAATTATTGGGATATTCCAATATTTTGTGCAGACTGTTTTTCTGTGCTTCCTAAAGATATAAATATTTTATTTACGAAATATTTATATTATTTTTTGAAAAAGAATCAAGATTTAATTTATCATAAAAAAGTTGGTGGAGCTATTCCACATGTTTATAGTAAAATGCTTATTGATTTCATTATTCCTCTTCCATCACTTGAAAGACAGAAAGAGATTGTCTCTATTTTGGATAATTTTGACGCATACACAAATGATTTACAAGAAGGCTTACCTGCTGAAATCGAAAAACGGAAAAAACAATATGCCTACTACCGAGACGAATTATTGAGATTTGAAAGAAAATAGAAAGGAAAATAGAGGAGCATTAAAGCTCCTTCTGCGAAGGAGGATATATATATGCAAAAATTACCAATCGGTATTCAAAATTTTGAAGATATTCGTAAAGAAAATTATCTTTATGTAGATAAGACAAAACAAATATTACAGATGATAGAAAATGGCAAAAGTTATTTTCTTTCTCGTCCTCGTCGTTTTGGAAAATCTCTCACTTTATCAACAATAGAGGCAATGTTTCAAGGTAAGTTTGAATTATTTAAAGGTCTTTATGCTGAAGAATGGGTAAAAGAACGAGCTAAAAATCCTGCAGGTGTCATAAGGCTTGATATGAGTGCCTTAGGAAATTATGAAGATAAAAAGGAGTTAAATAAGTCAATTATAAATTATCTTGTTCGTTATTACATAAAAAAGTATAAACTTGATATAATTCTTCAAGATAGTTCAAGTGATGTTTTTCTTGATGTAATCAATGAATTATATGAGAAATTTGGTTCTGTTGTTGTTTTAATAGATGAATATGACAAACCAATGACAGATAATATAGACAATTTAGAAAAAGCAAATGAAATGCGAGAAATTCTTCGTAAATTTTATAATGTTTTAAAAGGTTGTTATGAAGTAAAATTTATGATGTTTACAGGAGTATCAAAATTTAGTAAAGCAGGGGTATTTTCTGGGTTAAATAATTTAAAAGATATTTCGATGTCTGAGAAATACAGTGATATAGTTGGTTATACACAAAAGGAACTTGAAGATAATTTTGGAGATTGGCTTGAAAAAAATTTAAAAGAAATGTCTTTGAGTCGAGAAGAATTATTGAATAAAATAAAAAAACATTATGATGGATTTTCATTTGATGGTAAAGTAAGAGTATATAATCCATTTTCAGTATTAAATTTCTTTGATGAAGGTAAATTTAGAAATTATTGGTATGTCTCTGGTTTGCCTTCATTTCTTGTCAAATATTTTAAAAAACACGGAATAACAAATCCCGATAAATTTAGGCATATAGAAGTAGAATCAAATTTTGCTGATGAACATGAACTAGAAAGTTCAACCTGTGAGAGTTTTTTATATCAGGCTGGTTATCTGACAATAGAAAAATGGGAATCTAAAGATGACAAGGAAATTTTAACTCTTGATTATCCAAATTTAGAAGTTCTTGGCTCGATAAGTAGCTTATATTTAAAAGATATTTATCATATAGAAAATTATTTGCCATTGGGAAATGCTCTTTGGAGGGCAATAAAAACTTTAAAAGATGGCAATGTTGAAGAAATAGTTGACATCTTTAATAATGTTTTAGAAAAAATGCCATATATCGATTTTCCAAAGAAAGTGAAAGAAGATAATTTTATATTTTCTAATAGAATGAGCGGTGAAGCCTATTATCGTTCTTTATTTGTTATGTTACTTCGTGGAGGGGCAGGTGTAACTACATTTCAAGAATCTTACACAAAAGATGGTCGTGCTGATTTGGTAATTCCTTTTGATGAGAAGATAATTATAATTGAGTTTAAATTTGCCAATAATTCAAAAGAAGTAGATAAAAAGAGGGCAGAAGGTCAAGAGCAAGTCAAACAATATGCAGAAAGTTATAAAAATGAACTAATAGTTAAAAACTCTGACGAGTTTTTAAAAAATAACCCCCACAAGGGGGCAGGGAAAAAGATAATACCAGTCGTTTTAGTTGCTGATAATGAAAAAAGGCAAGTTTTAGTGTAAATTGCTGGATTGAGAAAAAACAAAGATGAACTATTTACATTTGAAAGAAAAAAATAAGTAGGGGCATTATATATTTATTTTCTAAAAAAGAAGGATATTATTCACAAATTAAATATTATTAAAATAAGCCTTATTATATATTACTTTTAAGGAATTTTGAACGATGATAAAAAAAGTTGATCACATTGGAATTGCTACTTCTAACCTTGAAGAGATTAGGGAGTTATACAAACATATATTGCCAGATGTAGAACCTTCTGAGCATGTAGTTGAAAGCCAAAAATCTAAGATGTTATGTTATGATGTTGCAGGAGTTCATCTTGAATTTCTTGAGCCAACATCAGATGACAGTCCTATTGCTAAATTTCTTGCAAAGGGAAGAAAAGGAATGCATCATATTTGTTTTGAAACTGATGACATCAAAGCTGACATTGAAAAAATGGCTTCTGAGGGTTGCAAACTTATTGACAAAGAACCAAGAGAAGGTATGAATAATACAAAAGTTGCCTTTATACATCCTGCTTCATGTGGTGCTGTTTTAACTGAACTTTGTCAAAAAAGTTAAATGCCTAAAACAAACTTCCTTCTAATACTGTTGTACAGGATAATTAAGGAGGGTAGGGGGATAAAAAATGGATAATGAAAAAATAAAAGGTATGCCAGGAGTTACTCCAAAAGATGTCAGAGCCATACTCGATATTTTATCTGTAAATCCTGATAGACCGCTTTATATACATGATGTTTGGTGCAAAAGATGTGGAATTTGCATTGCAATGTGTCCACATAATGCACTTGAAAAGGGACCAGATGGTGTTCCTGTTGTTATTGATGAAAAATGTAAAAGATGTGGAATGTGCGAACTTCGCTGTCCAGACCTTGCCATAACTCTTTTACAGACAAGAAATTAATGGGGTTTAATCATGAAAGTAAAAAATATACCTTATTATGGGGCTTCAAGGATTGTAAGAGATATTAGTTGCGATATAAGAGAAAGCGACTATATCCCTGCTTTTATTCAGGGAAATGAAGCATGTGTTGAAGCCGCTATTATGGCAAATTTAGGATTTTATGGTGGTTATCCTATAACTCCTTCTTCCGAAATTGCTGAAATGTTTTCTCGTCGACTTCCACAGGACGGGAAAGTTTTTATTCAAATGGAAGATGAAATTGCCAGTATTGCTTCTTGTATTGGTGCTTCGATTGGTGGATTAAAATCTATGACAGCTACAAGCGGACCTGGATTTTCACTTATGCAAGAAAATATCGGATATGCCGTTATGGCTGAAATTCCAGTTGTAATTGTGGATGTTCAGAGATTGGGTCCAAGTACAGGAGCTGCTTCAAGTCCAGCTCAAGGAGATGTAATGCAGGCAAGGTGGGGAACACATGGAGATCATCCTATCCTCGTTTTGGCACCAGGTTCTGTAAAGGAATCATTTGAGATGACAATTTTGGCATTTAATTTTGCAGAACGCCTTAGGACTCCTGTTATAATTCTTTCAGATGAAGTTATTGGACATATGAGAGAGAAAATTTTAATTCCTCCTCAAGAATATGTTTTGATAGAAAATAGAAAACAACCTACTGAGAGACCAGCTTCATATAAACCTTATTCAAATGATACAGATGTTCCACCAATGTCTGTCATAGGACAAGGATATAGACATCACATAACAGGTCTTTTACATGATGAAAATGGATTTCCAACAAGCAATAAGCAAGAAATAAACAGATGGTATGACAGAATTTATAAAAAATTTGATGATAATATAAAAGACTTATTCATGTATGATGAATATATGGTTGATGATGCCGAATATCTTTTCGTTTCGTTTGGAATTTCTTCAAGAATGGCTATAAAAGCTGTTGACAATGCACGCAAAGAAGGAATAAAAGCTGGAGCAGTTAAACTCCTTACACTTTGGCCACTTGATGAAGAATACATTGCATCTGTTGTTTCTGGCAAAAAACTTGTTGTAGTCCCAGAGATGAACAGAGGACAACTTGTATATGATATACAGAGAATTTCAGAAGGAAAAGTTCCTGTAAAACATGTTGGAAGGACTGACGGCGTTATGATCGATCCCAATGCAATTTTGGAGGCTATAAAATGAAAGAAAGGACAACTCCCTTTATAATAGATAATTTGAGGGGAAACAAACAATTTCCAACAGTTTGGTGTCCAGGTTGTGGAAATGGAGTTGTTCTCTCTTCAATAGTAAGAGCAATAAATAAGCTTGGTATAGACAAAAATTATGTTACACTCGTTTCAGGTATCGGTTGTTCAGGTAGATTGCCTGCTTATGTAGATGTAAATACTGTTCACACAACACACGGAAGAGCATTGGCATATGCAACAGGCATAAAACTTGCAAAGCCTGAAATGGAAGTTATTGTTGTTATGGGCGATGGCGATTCATTGGCAATAGGTGGAAATCACTTTATCCATACAGCAAGAAGAAATATTGAGCTTACAGCTATAATCATAAATAACAGAATTTATGGTATGACTGGCGGTCAATATTCACCTGCAACACCTACAGGTGCGATTTCCACAACTTCTTCTTATGGAAATATCGATCAACCTTTCGATATTTCAAAAATGGCAGAAGTTGCAGGAGCTGGTTTTGTGGCAAGAAGCACGGTATATCATGTTGCCGAAGTTGAAAAATTTATCGAAAAAGGAATAGAGAAAAAAGGATTTTCAGTAATTGAGGTCTTGAGCAATTGTCATACATATTATGGCAGAATGAACAAAATCAAAGGACCTGTTGACCTTTTGAACTATTTCAAAGACAACACAGCTTTGAATACTACTAATATTCAGGGGAATGAAGATAAGATTCAAAGAGGCATTTTTGTTGACAGAGATGTCAGAGGCTTTATTGAAGAGTACGAAAATGTTATAGTTAAAGCGAGAAGACAGAAAAAATATTCTCGAACTTAAAGTGGGGGAAGGTATGAAACGCTGTGAGATTATTTTAGCAGGAATAGGGGGACAAGGACTTCTCCTATCTGGTTTGATTTTGGGAGATTCTGCAGCAATAAGCGAAAAATTATATGCTGTTCAAATAGAATCTTATGCCCCTTTGGCAAGAGGTGGATCGAGTAGCTCTGACATCGTGATAAGTGATGAAGAAATTACTTATCCACGAATTGAAAAAGCGGATATTTTGATAGCTTTGGCTTCTTCATCTTATAATGAAAATAAGCATAGAGTGAAAGAAGATGGAGTTATTCTGTTCAATTCAAATGGTGGAGAAATTGAAGATGATCCAAGAGTTATTAAAGCTCCTTTAACTGATATTGCAGTTGAGTCAACAAAGCGTGCAATAACAGTTTCTATGGTCTCTTTGGGATTTATTCCATATATGACAGACCTCGTTTCTATGAGAGCAATTACATCTTCAATAGCAAGAAAAGCTCCTACAGGAACTGCAGAGGTGAATATTTCTGCAGCAGAAGCAGGGGCAAAATTTGCCGAAGAACTATTTGCAGATAAAAAATAGAATATTTATGAATATATAAAAAAATAGCGTGTGAAGAAGAAATTCTCCGCACGCTATTTTTATGTTTAATTGACATTTTGCTTGGTTAGTTTTATAATAAAGATAAGGAAAAATTAGCTTCTAAGTAAATTTAGAAGGAGAAAAAATATGCAAAAGTTACCTATTGGTATTCAAAATTTTGAAGATATTCGTACAGAAAATTATCTTTATGTTGATAAAACAAAACAAATATTACAGATGATAGAAAATGGC
>JBGUKW010000055.1:0-3059 GCA_045114665.1 Candidatus Xenobia bacterium
TGAAAGGTTATATTGAACAATAAAGAAAGATATTTGATATTAAAAATTTTACTTATTATTTAATATTTTTAATATTTTTCATAACATAACAGTAACAGATAAACCACATTTTCACGATCGATGTGAAGTTTGTTATTCCTGCCTTCATAATTGTCCTAAAAATGCAATTCATCTCAAAAAAGAGACAAGTAATGCTCGCTTTCGTAATGAACATGTAAGTTTAAAAGAAATTATTGATTCAAATGAATAATTGGAATTAACCTAATCTTTTAGTTAATTTGTGATATAAGAATACAAAAATGATTGTGCATATAATTGCTGTTGGTATTATATATGAAGCATTATAACTTAGTACATATAATGTTATATTTTCAGGAAGTTCTTTTAAAAATAATTTACAAAATAATAATCCAGACAGAATATGCCAAAGACCTCTCAGACAAAATGCTAAAATGGACATCAGCCATAAATTAATTTGCTTGCTGTTTTCTTTTAAAAATCCAAGTATAAAAAAAGAAGAAAAAGCGAGTGGATAGTCAAGTAAAAATTGGATTGGATGTACAAAAGCAGATGGCTTTGTCAACATCATTAATCCATAAGTAAAACATGCAATAAGCCCACCGATTGGTCCTGCTATTGAGGAAAAAATCATTAGTGGTATTGATTCGAGTGATATTCCACCCCCAAAAGGTAGTTTAAAAATATCACAAAATCCTAAAATATAAGCAAGCGATAGACATATTGCCCCTTTTGTTATCAGTTTTTTTACCATATTTTTATTCCATAGATTGCTTCTGCTGATTCTTCCAATGTGTGTGGTATTGTTACTAAATTAATTTGTTTGCCTATTACTTTTTCAATTTTTGTTTTTATTGGTTTTAAGTCAGGATTGAATATTGTTATACATTCCAAAGTTATTGATTCATTGGTCATGTCTGTTATTTTTGTTATTTTTATACAGTCAAATTTCTTTATGCTTTTTTGAATTTTTGTCAAAAGATTATTTATAAATTCTTCCTTGTCTTTTTGCCAAGAATTTATATGTTTTTTAATTGAAAATTTGCCATTGTAATTTATTTCATTTAGTGTGTAATAGTAGTAACAGTTTTTGTCATGACATTGATGTTCATTTTCTAATTCTTCTGTTAAATATCCTCTGTGCATGTAGTAATCACAATAGCCAGTACATATTTTTCGTTTTTTGATAGAGCCATTTACACATTTGACTTTGAATAAATTACGTTTTTCTTCTATTGTTCTTTTTTCGGAATTTGTATTATAAACAGCAGTCAGCATTTTTATTAATTATTTTTTATAAATTTTTATAAATTAACTTGTTGTGTTGGTTGATTCAAAAAAATAAGTAAATAAAAAGTTGCTTAAACTATCCAATATATGCCTTTATACTGTCACTTTGTCATTATGAGGCTTGGAAATAGTTAAAAATTTTTTAGAGTTTTTAACTGTTTGTTTCGCTCCCTCGCAATGACATTGCCTCTAAATAGAGCCTATCTTGGGTAGATTTTAAAATATTAATCAACTAACACAAGGAGTTAAGTTAATAATAACAAAAAAGCCTTCACTTGTCAAAAGCGAAGGCTTTATTTATTATATTTTTTTATTTAATATTTTCTTTATTATATTTTTTTCATTTGTTTTTGACATGGCATGTTTTATTATAATATCTGCTAAAAGTTCTGAATTGTGTCTTATTTTTTCACTATCTTTATTTATTAGTGGGGCATCTATTACTTCAACCCCCATTGATTTTAATTTTTTGAAATCTGGTTTTACAATTACTGAACCTTCTTCTTGATATTTTTTATTTAGTGATTCTGGTTTAGAGTTATTTATTATAATTGTATCAACCAATTTGTCTGTAGAGTTTTTATACAATGCTTTTAAATGATCTGAAGCTGTAAAATTAGAAGTTTCTCCTAATTGTGTCATGATATTACATATATAGAATTTAAGTGCTTTTGATTGCTTTATTTCTTCTGTTATATTTTCTACTTGAAGATTTGGCAATATGCTTGTATATAAACTTCCAGGACCTAATATTACAATATCTGCTTCTTTTATCGCTTTAATAACTTCATTTAATGGTTTACATTTTTGTGGTTTTAAAAATATTTTGTTTATTTTACCTTTGTGTTTTGGAATTTCTGATTCGCCTTCTATTATTTCTCCATTTTCCATTTCTGCACACAAAACTGTTTTTTCTAATGTAGCTGGATAAACTTTTCCTTTTATGTTTAAAATGTCTCCTGAAATAGTTATTGCTTTTTGAAAATCATCTCCAGCTATATTATTTAAGGCCGCCAAAAATAAATTTCCGAAACTGTGTCCTTGTAGTCCATTGCCTGATTCAAATCTGTATTGAAAAAGAGATGAAAGAGTTGATTCATTTCCTGCAAGAGCGACAAGACAATTTCTTATATCACCTGGAGGAAGCATTCCAAAGTCGTCTCTTAGGCGTCCAGAGCTTCCACCGTCATCTGAAACAGTAACAACTGCAGTTATATTATTTGTATATTTTTTTAGTCCTCTTAAAAGTGTTGAAAGTCCAGTACCTCCGCCTATTGCTACGATTTTTAGACCCATATCAAGTTTTCTTTTTTCATATATAACTTCTACAAGTTTTTTATTTTCATAGGGGACAATGACAGAGTAAATAGAAAGAAAAAGTTGTTTTTGAGCAAATATAGTTATAAATATACCAATTATACAAAAAAATACATCAAGATATGCAGAAGAAATTTTTGTATGGAAGACAGATGATAAAAAATCAACAATAGATAACTCTATTGTAACTGCTGGATGTATATTTATTATTAAGAAAAAACCAAAACAAAATATAAGCACGCCTAAACATGAAAGAAAAAACCATCTTTTTACTTCCATTCCAGGTGAAAGCCATTTTGTTAAGTTTGTAAAAATATCTTTTATGTATTTCATTTTTTTATGACTTCAATTCTCTGTATTCTGTTTGGACTTTATAATTATTGTCTGTCAATGCTTTTGATAATTCATTTGCAATAAAAACAGATCTGTGTCTT
>JBGUKW010000056.1:0-5506 GCA_045114665.1 Candidatus Xenobia bacterium
TTCCGCCGGTACAACCAACACCTATTGTCAAATTTGCTTTTCCTTCGGCAATAAATTTTGGTATTAGATATAAATTAAAGTCAAGAAATTTTTCTAAATATTCTTTGGTTTCATTTATGTTGTTGAGATAGTCTTTTACTGGATCGTCGTTTCCTGTCAAATGTCGTAATTCATTTACATAATATGGATTTGGTAAAAAACGGACATCAAAAATTAAATCTGCGTCAAGTGGAATTCCATATTTAAATCCAAATGCTATTACAGTGATGTTTAAACTGTCTGGTTTTTGGTTTATTCCTATTATTTCAGATAATTCATTTTTTAATTTATTTTGAGATAGCGTAGATGTATCAATTATTTTATCTGCAATTTTTCTTATTTCTTCAAGTTGTTTTCTCTCAAATGTTATACCATCAAGAAGTCTTCCATTATGTGCAAGTGGATGTCTTCTCCTTGTCTCACTAAATCTTCTGATCAATACAGCATCTGATGCTTCAAAAAATATTATCGTATATTTAAATCCATAATTTGGAATTTCTTTAAGTGCAGTTAAAAGTTCTTTAAAGAATTTTCTTCCTCTTATGTCAATTACAAATGCTATTTTGTTCATATCTGATGTTGCAGAGAGTTGAACAAATTTAGGAATTAATCCTGGAAGCAAATTATCAACGCAGAAGTAATCCATATCTTCAAGACATTTTAAAGCAAGGCTTTTTCCTGCTCCTGATAGCCCTGTTATTACAATTATATTTCCATTTACTACATTTTCATTCTCTTCTTTTGGTATTTCTTGAATATTTTCATTTACTTTTTCTTCATTTTCCATAATATGTTTTACCTGTGGATTTTGATTTAGTTATATTATTTTAATTCTAAAAATAGTATTTATATCCTTTTTTAGGAAAAGAGAGGAGGTAAAGTTAAGTATTAAAAAATGTTGATAAATATGGTAAAATAAAATATGCTCCTTTTTTATAAATTACTAAATTTAAATTAAGCGGTTGAGATTGCCACGATAGCACAGCTTCCTCGCAATGACATCGCCTCTAAACAGTAGCTATTTAGGTCTATTTTAAAATATTAATTAACTAGCACAACGAGTTAATTTTCCTAAATTTAAGAAAAAAGGCAAATCAAATGTGAAGATGTATTTTGTGAAGAATAATAAGTCAGATTGTATTTGTGAACGGCATAGAATAAAGATTCTGACTTTAGGTTGGGTGAGAATTAAAGAAAAAGGTTATATCCAAATAACTAAAGATGGACATGTAATTTCAAGTGATACAATTTCCATTAAAGCAGGTAGATATTATGTGTCTGCACTTGTAGAAATTCCTGTTCTCGATGTGAGTATATTTAATCACATTTTGAATAGCAGGTAAAAGGCTATTAAAAAAAGAAAAAGTTCTTTATATTTTTTTAGGAATGTATATGAAATGCCATTATATGAATATTATGCTTATAACAGAGCAGGAAAGTTAATAACAGGACTTATTGATGCTCGTTCAAATAAAAATGCTTATGAAAAATTGAAAGCAAATAATTTATTTCCTCGTAAAATATTTGTTGATTCGAAACCTGTTTCAAAATCAGCTCTTACAAATGATAGATTGTCTTTTGTATTGGTACAATTAGCTACTTTATTAAAAGCAGGAATACCTATAGATAAAGCTGTTGATTCTGTTTTAGGACAGACGGATTCCAAAGATATGAGCAGAGTTCTTGCAAGAATAAAGACTTTTATTTTAGAGGGTAAGAGTTTTTCTGGAGCTATGAAAGAAGAAAAAAGTCTTCCTCCTCTTTTAATAAAAATGGCAGAAGCTGGTGAATCTGTTGGAAATCTTGAAACAATATTGGAAAATTATGCACTTTTTCTTGAGAAAGAATCTGAATCAGCAAAAAAAATGGTAAGTGCTTTGATATATCCAACTGTTGTTGTGTGTGCAAGTATTTTATTGATTTTGTTTATTTTGACATATATAACACCTATTTTGTCAGATATTTTTAATTCTTTTGGAAGACAACTTCCTTTTATAAGTGCAATTCTTGTTTCATTTGGAACTTTTTTGAAAAATAATTTTTTGATTTTACTGGTTGTCATTGCTTTGTCTATTTTTATTTTTACAAAATATGTTCCTAAAAAAGTTAAAGATGATTTGAAAATTTTGTTCCCTTATACTGGTGAAGCATATAAATTTATGGTATATTCAAGATGGGCTAGAACTCTTGGAATGTTACATGGAGGTGGTATTCCTCTTTTAAGGTCTCTCGAATCTGCAAGAAAAGTTACAGATAATGAATCTATAGAAAAAGATTTGGTATATGTTGAGGGTAAAGTTGAAAAAGGGGAATCTTTTTCAAAAGCTCTAAATGTTGTTTTTCCTCCTCTTATTGTAAATATGGTTGAAACTGGGCAACAGACAGGTGAGCTCGCTAAAATGATGAATTCTGTTGCTGATTTTTATGAAAAAGAAGCTGATAGAAAAATAAATATTTTTTTGAAATTGTTTGAACCTGCGATGATAATTGCACTTGGAGTAACAATTGGATTTATTGTAGTATCTGTACTTCTTCCAATTTTTGAAATAAATTCTATTGTGAGATAACATTATTTATTAAATAGAGGAAAAAAACTTAATAATAAGAATTTTTAAAATAAGATATTTAGATAGAGGTATTTTTTATGTTTGATGATTTAATGCAGTTGTTTATGCCTATAAATATAGAGAAATTGGAAAAAGACAAAGATGTTAGAAAATTGAGAAATATTTTGATTAAATATAAAGACCCTACGAAAAGAATGAAGGCGGCTTATGCTTTAGGTAGAATCACAGGTGATCCTTATGATAAACAGGCTGAAACAATTTTGGCAAAGGTTGCAAGTGATGAAACTCAAGATCCTGCAATAAGGAATCACTGTGTCTTAAGTCTTGGTAAACAGCAGACAGAAAATTCTAAATTAACTCTTTTTGAGTTTTTACATAGTAATTCTGAGGCTTTGAGGGCAAGTGCTATAAGAGCATTGTCCGATTTTAAAACTCCAGATGTAGCTGTTGAAGTAGCAAATACATTTAAAGGTACTACATCTGATAAAATTATTTCTGCTGTATCTGATTCACTTGAGGGGGCAAATCAAAAAGCTGTTCTTACTTTAAATGATGCTCTTTTTAATGAGAATGAACAGCATAGAGCTAAGGCTTGTAGAGATTTAAATTATGCTAAGTCAAAAAGAATTATTGAATTTCTCGTAAGTTTGCTAAATGGAGAAGATGAATTTTTGAGAAGAAGAGCTGCTATGGCTTTGGCGAGTATAGAATCAGAAATTGTGATATCACCTTTGATGGCAAGACTTGATAAGGAAAAGGGCGAGAATTTAAAGAATTTGTATTTGGCTATTGGAAAAATAAAATCTGATAAAACTCTTGATTGTCTTTTGACTGGTCTTGATAGTGATGATCCAGATATAAAGAGTTCTTGTATTTATGGTCTATGTGAGAAAAAATCAGATAAGGCTGTAACAAGATTGATTGATATTTTATCTGATTCTACTGAAAAGGAAGAGTATAGAATTGCAATCGTAAAATATTTGGGAAAAACTAAAAATAAAAATGCAATGAATGTTATGGTCTCATTGATTAGGAATTCTTCAGAAGCTCTTTGTAATAAGATACAGGAAGCATTGATTGAAATGAATTTACCTGATTTGCCAACACTTCTTCAGCCTTATTTGTCTTCTTCTTCTGATTCAGAAAGACTTATTGCTGTTAAGATTTTGACTAAAATTAAAAAGCCAGGAACTGCTTCGATGTTGTTCCCGTTGTTGAAAGATAGTGTTGCTGATATAAGGAATTTAGTTATAATTGGTCTTGGTGGATTTAAAGAATCAGATGTTTCTGATGAACTTTTAAATATTGCACAAGATAGAAGTCAACCTTCTCAATTAAGAGGACAGGCTACTCGTTCTATCGGTATGATTGCTGATTCAAGAATGATATATCCACTTTTTGAACTTCTCAAAGATAGTGATGAATATGTCAGAGGAAGTGCTGCTTTTGCACTTGGTAGTTTTAAGAATCCTGAAGTTATTGATGTTTTAGGAAATGCTATGAATGATAAATCTGATTTTGTTAGAAGTATGGTTGTTGAAGCTTTTGGTTATTTAAAAGATCCTAAAGCACTTGAATATCTTAAAAAAGCAAGAGAAGATTCAAGTGATAAGGTGAAAGGTGTAGTCGCAAGGGTTTTGAGAAATATGTAAATCAATTAAGGTGATTTAAATATGCCTAATAATTTTGATAAAGATAAAATTGATAATTTAAAAGATAAAAATTTGGATTCATCTTCTTTTTTGAATGAATTTGCCGAATTTAAAACTCGAACAGACAATATTTTTTCAAAATTTGGGACTAAAGAAGAAAATTTTGTTACTAAAGATGCTGTTGAGAGTAAAAAAGGTAATGTTGATAATTCAAAAAATAGTGTTTTGGATTCAAATTCGCTATTAAATAAACTTGCTGAATTAAAAGAGCAGTTAAATACTTCTTTTTCGAAATTGGAATCTAAAGAAGAAGAGTCAATTGGTGAAGATTTATCAAAAGAAGAACCAGAAAAAGTTGAATCTGAATCAGAATCTAAAGAAGAAGAGCCTATTGGTAAAGATTTAACCAAAGAAGAACCAGAAAAAGTTGAATCAGAATCTAAAGAAGAAGAGTCAATTGGTGAAGATTTATCAAAAGAAGAATCAGAAAAATTTGAATCTGAATTAGAATCTAAAGAAGAAGAGTCAATTGGTGAAGATTTATCAAAAGAAGAATCAGAAAAAGTTGAATCTGAATTAGAATCTAAAGAAGAAGAGTTAATTGGTGAAGATTTATCAAAAGAAGAACCAGAAAAAGTTGAATCTATTTATATTAGAGAGAGAGAATCTGAAAAGGATTCTTTATTGAAAAAACTTGCTGAATTGAGACTACAGGCAAAAATTGCTATAGAGGAAAAAGAAAAGGCTAAACTTAGGCTTGAGGAAATAAAGCAAGCAGAAGAAGTAACAGAATCTGAAAAGACAGAGGAAGTAACAGAATCTGAAAAGACAGAGGAAGTAACAGAATCTGAAAAGACAGAGGAAGTAACTGAATCTGAAAAGACAGAAGAAGTAACTGAATCTGAAAAGACAGAGGAAGTAACTGAATCTGAAAAGACAGAGGAAGTAACTGAATCTGAAAAGACAGAGGAAGTAACTGAATCAGAAAAGACAGAGGAAGTAACAGAATCTGAAAAGACAGAAGATATTAAATTAAGTAGAAAACAGAAAAAAAATAAAAAACAGAAAAAGAATAAACATAAAAAGTATTTAGAGTCTAAGGAAGTCGAAGAGGAAGAAAAAGCCGAAGAGGAAGAAAAAGCTGAAGAGGAAGAAAAAGCCGAAGAGGAAGAAAAAGCCGAAGAGAAAGAAAATGCTGAAGAAGAAGAAAAAGCCGAAGAGGAAGAAAAAGCCGAAGAGAAAGAAAAA
>JBGUKW010000057.1:0-2250 GCA_045114665.1 Candidatus Xenobia bacterium
TATCCACCCTACACCTATGTTTATGCAGATTATGGAACGATTAGAAGACAGAGATATTTGTCGTGTGGATATGAGTGGAGCATTGGAGGTAAACCTTGGAAAAATCCGTACAGGTGAAATGAACTACAAAACTTTTGAGGCAGAAACTTGGTTATATATCCAGTCCATGATAGAAGATATAAAAACTTCGAAAATAAAGCCATTACAACGGGCGTCTAATATTGTATGTGATTGCCCTAAACCTGGGTGTTCCGGCAGTTTAGTTGAGGGAAAAAAAGGATATTTTTGTTCCGAATGGAAAAATGGATGCCAAAGCCGATTATTTAAAGAAATATTGGGCGCAAAAATTACACCTGCTGATATAAAAAAAATGGCAGAGGGTGGAACAATAAAGAAAAAATTAAAGAAGGGTGATAAGTCTTGGGAACAGGAATTATTTATAAATGAAGATAATCTTTCAATTGAGTTTAAAAAGAAAGAAAATCAATCCATAAATCTCGATTGCCCAAAATGTCATAATGCAAAATTATTCATGACTGATTGGGTATGTAAATGCCCGTCTTGTGATTTTCAGGTATTTCGAAAGATATGTGGAACTACATTGTCAGAAAATGTAATCCAAGAATTGTTTGAAAAAGGATTCTATAAAAAAGAACTTTCATTTATTTCTAAGAAAGGAAATAAATTTAAGGCAAAGCTAATCTACAATCCAAATCAAAATAAAATAGAATTTGATTTTGACTAAAAACTTTAAGCAAAGGATTGTTTTAGGTTAGTGTAATGACCTTTAATGGTCTCTTTGCTTTTTTTGAAAGGGGTATTTTTTTATGAATAATGCTAACAAAGGAACTTTTTTAAATGAAAGCGATATGACAAAAAAAAATGACACAATTGAAATGAGTTTTGATGAATATGATACTTTGGTAGATAATATAAATGATATGAAATTTAGAGCGGGAGATTGGACTCCTACTATCTTTGATATAAATAAATATATGGAGAAAGCTAAAAACAAGAAATTATTTTTTTCTTTTCTTATCTGGATATTAGAAACGCATTCTATTGATGATTGTGATAGTTGTAAAGACCAAAAAGAAAAAGAATTTAAAAATGTGGAAAATTATATCAATTCTGTTTTAAGACAAAAATTGGTTTTATATTAGATATTGCTTACAAAACACTCCCCCTTCTTTACTAATGGAAGGGGGATATTTTTGTAAAAAAAATATTTTTTTTCGTTTTTTTTGTTCGAAAATATCATATTAGAGATATAAAGAAAAAAGAAAGGAATGGTTTGATGATTAAGACATCTGATTTTAAAACTAAAACAATGTGTGTTGATAGAAAAAATCCGATTACAGATGGAGATTGGCTAGTGGCAATGGATGTTGGTTATTCCGGAGTAAAAGGAATGTCTCCAAATAAAGTATATTGTTTTCCGGCTTATGCAAAAAAATCTACAGGGCAGATGATTTCTCTTGGAAAAGATGACGGAAGCGGAATTCAATACAAAGATGCAAATACAGGAACTGTTTGGCTGGTTGGAGAAGCAGGATATGATTCTCTTGATACGAGTGATACAAAAGACAGTGTTAATGCTCTTTTTGGGAGAAACCGTTATTTTTCAGAAATGTTTCTTGTTATCGCAAGGGTAGGTATTGCAATCGGCATGATTGAAAATGAATATGGAAATTCTTTGGGTAAAAAATTGACAATCCAAACAGGACTTCCTCCTGCTTATGCAAAAGCAGATACTCCATTGATAAAAGAAGCTTTATCCGGTGTCCATGATTTCAGTGTAAAAATTGGTAATTCTAAATGGATTAATTTTAATTTTACATTATCGGAAAGTGACATCAAGGTAATCCCTCAGCCAATGGGAACACTAATGTCTGTTTCTAGTTTAATGGATGGAACTCCGGTTCCGGAAGCTGCGAAATATTTTAAAAAGAAAGTTTTGATTTTTGATGGCGGTTTTGGAACTCTTGATGATTTTGATATCAGTGGAGGAAGAGTGGTAAATGTAGAAACTTTCGATGATTTGGGCATGAAACGTGTTATGAAAGAAACTACAGACCGTATTTTCGAAATTTACCACACCGAAATCCCTATCGTTGCAATGCAAAAATATCTGGGAGATGGTTTTATCCGCTCTTTTAATCGAAAAAAACATGCAACGACTCAAGAACCTTTTGCTGATATTTTAGAAAAGGCTTCAAAGGAAATTTGTCATGAAGCATTGGCTCGTAT
>JBGUKW010000058.1:0-6322 GCA_045114665.1 Candidatus Xenobia bacterium
GGAGAGAACAATGTATAAAGAGAGGAGCATTGAAGCTCCTTCTACGAAGGAGAAAACATATATGCAATATGGATTAAAAATAAGAGATGAAAGAAAAGAAGCAAAAGAGGAAGGAAGAGCTGAAGAGAGAATTGCAAATCTAAAAGCACTTATGAAAAATTTTAATTTATCACTTGAACAAGCCATGAGTGGATTAAATATACCCAAAGAAAAATACGGATTCTACATTAGCCAAATAAATTAATAGGCATTTTTATCCTCTTTCATTTTCATCATTGAAAGGGGATTTTTTATTTTCACAAAGAAAAATTTATAATATTATTTCAAATTTCCAAAACTTAAAACAATGACTATACAAACTGAGAAGCAATATCAAAAATTTATATTATCACGCTTAAAAGAAAATGGCTATGAAATCAGGAATTCAAAAAAATTTGATCCAAAATATGCCATTGACAAAGAGCTTGTATTTAGATTTTTAGATAATACACAGCCTGACGAAATGAAGGCATTGAGGAAGATTTATTTAGAGGGTAAAAAAACATTAAAAGGAGCATTTAAGCTCTTTCTATCGAAGGAGAAAAAATATATGAAGAAATTACCTATTGGCATTCAAAGTTTTATAGATATTCGTACAGAAAATTATCTTTATGTTGATAAGACCAAACAGATTTTAAATTTAATTGAAAATGGCAAATGTTATTTTTTATCTCGTCCTCGTCGTTTTGGAAAATCACTTACAATATCGACACTTGAGGCAATGTTTAAAGGTAAAGCTGAATTATTCAAAGGTCTTTATGCTGAGGATTGGGTAAAAGAAAAAGCTAAAAATCCTGCAGGTGTCATAAGAGTTGATATTGGACATTTAACAGCTTATAATAATAAAGAAGAGTTAGATGATTCTCTTGTTTTTTATTTAAGTAGATTTATTAAAAAAAATAAATTAGATATTTCTTTAGACAATAAAAATGCAGGCAAATTATTTCTTGATATAATTAGTGAATTATATGAAAAATTTGGCTCAGTTGTAGTTCTTATTGATGAATATGACAAACCAATTACAGACAATATAAACAATTTAGAAAAAGCAGAAGAAATGAGAGAGACTCTTCGTTCATTTTATGCTTTGCTAAAAGATTGTGATGAAGTAAAATTTATTATGTTTACAGGTATATCAAAATTTAGCAAAACTGGAGTTTTTTCAGGGCTAAATAATTTGAAAGATATATCTATGACAGAAGAACAAGGCGATATTGTTGGTTATACACAACAAGAACTTGAAGATAATTTTTGTGATTATTTTGAAAAACCGATGAAAAAATTTTCTTTAACTAAAGAAGAGTTATTGGATAAGATAAAAGGTTATTATGATGGTTTTTCATTTGATGGTAAAATGCGAGTATATAATCCATTTTCTGTGTTAAATTTTTTTTCTGATTCAAATTTTGAAAATTATTGGTATGATTCTGGTATGCCTTCTTTTCTTGCCAAATATTTAAAAGCCCATAAAATAAACGATCCTAAAGAATATATACAAAAAAATGTATATTCAAATTTTATAAGTTCTCATGAGATAGAAAATGCAAGTGTAGAGAGTTTTTTATATCAAGCAGGTTATTTGACTATTGCTGAAAGAAAGGGAAATGTTCTTGTTCTTGATTATCCAAATGAAGAAGTAAGAAGTTCAATGGATAGGCTTTTTCTTGAAAATTTTTACAATATAAAAGATGATGCAAAATTTAGTAATGATATTTGGGAATTTTTGGAAGCAGAAAATATTCCGCAGATTGTCAATATATTTAATGAAGCATTAAAAAGTGTTCCTGAAGACATATTCGCTCCTTCTATCGAAGGAGAAAAAAAACAGGAAGATTACAAAGATAGAGATGAGTCTTGGTATCGTTCATTATTTTTGATGTTGCTTAGTGGTGCTAAAATAACATATTTTGCAGAAGTTCATACATTCAAAGGTCGTTCTGATGTCGTTGTATCGTTTAAAGATAAATTAATAGTAGTAATCGAATTTAAATTTGCTTCAACATCAAAAGATGTAGATAAAAAGAGACAAGAGGGAGAGGAGCAGATAAAATCGAGAGATTATGCTTCTGCCTACAAGTCAACTAAGAAAGTAATTACAGCCGTATTTGTTGCAAATGATGAGAAAAGACAAATAGTTATGTGAGAGGAGATAAAAAAATGAAGTTTTCATGGTTTCCAGGTCATATGAAGAAATCTCTTAAGGAGTTAAAGGAAGCACTTCCTTCTGTAGATGTTGTCATATTTATGCTTGATGCACGAGTACCTGCAAGCTCATTTAATTATGATTTGGAAAAATTGGTATCTGGAAAAAAGATTTTATTTACAATAAACAAGACAGATTTGGCTTCACCTGCTGTAACATCTGCTTGGCTAAATCATTTTAAAGAGCAGGGAAAAAATGTTGTTGCAATTTCATCTAAAAAGGGAAGTATAAAATCTCTTATTGATGTTCTTGAAAAATTTAGAAATGAAATTTGCGAAGCAAGGGCAAAAAGAGGACGAGTAGGCAAAACTATTAGAATTATGGCTGTTGGTGTTCCAAATTCTGGAAAATCAACAATAATTAACAGGCTTGCCAAAAAATCTATTTCACCTACAGGTAAAAAGGCAGGACTTACAAGGGGATTTCATTGGCTTTCTATAGGTAATGATATGGAACTTCTTGATATGCCAGGTATTTTTTATCCAAAATTAAAATCTGAGGATAGTGCTTGGCATTTGGCAGCCGTCGGAGCAGCAAGAGATGTTGCTTTTCCTGTAGATGACCTCTCTTATGAGATCTTAAAATTCTTGAAGGAGAGAGAACATGAGTTCACTGCAGATATTGATGTTTCTTCTGCAGAATCAGCACTTAATGGTGCAGGCAAAAAGCGTAATTTTATAAAAGCAGGTGGAAATGTCGATTATGACAGAACTGCTATGTGGGTGATGACTAACTTTAGAGATGGAAAATTCGGAGCCTTTTCACTGGAATTCCCAGAGATTGAAAATTAAATTAGGGGCTGTAAAAAAAAATAGCTCCTCAATCTTGAAATTCACTTTAAAATTAGGGAGCTATTTTTTTTTCGATTCACTCTCATTGAGGAATATATAGTACATAAAAATATAAAAAAGAATAAAAAAATATATTGATTTTTTATTAAAATTAAATTATAATAGTATTATACTTTATTATTTTTTTACACCCCTTTTTGCTATAAACACCCCTAAATATCTGCTTTGAATTTTGGATTTCTTGAATATCTTATCAATTTTCTTTGAAATGAAGCTCCGTCATATTCTTTTTCCCAAAGAAGAGGTTTGAATACTACTTTACCGTTTCCAATTTCTTTTATAGCTCCAACAAGACTTTTTTGGGTTGGAACTTTTAAAAGTGGAATTACTCCTTCATCTTTTACTGCACTATATTTATTTTTATCTATTGCTATAACAAAAACAGCAAGTCGTCTTATCCCTTTTGTTACTTGACTACCTTTTAAAGCAGCTGCTCCTATTCCACTTCCTGTCATTTTTCCTGAACCGTATTCTGCTTCTATTGTTTTTATTTCAACATTAGTTATCTCCATTGGACTATTTTTCATTCCAAATAAATCTGCAAATCTGCTGTCATAAAACCAAAGAGTTCCTCCTTTATTTATATATTCTTTTAAAGATTTTACAATAGAAGCAGGAATATTTTCTTTTTTTGTTACTTGAAGAACAGTAAATGGATAGTCTTCTAAATTTTTTAATTCATTCTCTATAGTTTTTACATTTTGATCATTAATTATAAGAGGCTCGCCTGTTTTTATATCTTCACTTGCCATTACTTGTAAATATGAGACAAAAAATATAAGTAAAAATGTAAAAATTGTTTTTATTTTTTTCATGTCTTGTCCTTTCTCATTCATGTTTAAATATTACATTATTTTCTTGTTTTTCTATTTTATATATATGCTTTTCTATTGGATTTTTATCTTTAAACATAGTCGCATAATTTATGATAAAATTTTCATCAATTTTTTGTATATATAAATATTTATAATTGCCTTCTATTAAAAATTTTGACAATTCTATTATTGATATGTCTTTTGTAAATATATCACCTTCTGATTTGCCTATGCTGAAATTATCCATATTATATTTTCTCGGAGATGTCAAATAAGATAGTGTGAAAAAAGATGAACCATCATTTTTTTGAGAAATTATATATATCCTGTCATTTTCTTTTGTTTTTGACTCTATTATTTTTGAATCCTCTAAATATCTGTTTGTTATAGAATTATTTTTATATGGAATCCTTATATTAATTTCACCTCTTACGATATTGAACAATGTTATAAATCCTAAAAGAATAATTAAATTTAGTTGTATCTTTTTTGAATTTTCTATTTTTTCTAATAATAACATAGATGTGATTGACAATAAAAATAACAAGTATGTATTCATGTATCTCGTAAAAGAGGCAAGTCTCAAACTTTCATAAGGTACAAAACAGAAAAAATATAAAATCATTATTGCAAAAGCATAACCAAAACCACTTAAATATAAAATTGCAGAAAAGCAATTATTTTTCAGTTTATTTTCTTTAAGTGATATCAATAATAAAAATAGTCCAAAGATTATATTTAATCCTGTAAAATATGTTATTTTTTGAAATAAAATAACTAAAAAAGAGGCGATAATAAAAATTTTGTATATTTTCAAATTTTTTTGTTCAATATTTATAAATATAAATATTGATATCAATAATATTATTGATATGCCGAAAAAATGAAAATTTGGTATTATCGTTCTTTTTGCCAAATCTCTTGTGTCTATTGCATTTTTAAAATTTGCATAAATTTGATGTTGTGTTGAAAAATTTTTGTCTTTCCCTTTGATAATTTTTGAAATTGAGCTTGCTTGTATTTGCTGAAGATTAAATTGAGATGTTGAGTTTTTAGAAAATAGTTTCCAAGATAAAAAGAATCCAATGGGAATAATTATTATAGTAAGAATTAATGCAGTCGTTTTTATTATATTTTTTTTGTTAAATATATTTGATATTATAAATATTACTATTGATACTAAATAAAAGAAAATTCCTATTTGTTTTGTCAATAATAAAAATGAAAGTGAAAAAATTATCTGGATTTTAGTAAATAGAACAAATTCATCATATATCTTGTGATAAAAGACAAGATATATACAATATGCACTTAATAATGATATAGGAGCGTCTAAATATATTGTATCACAAAAATTTCCGTCTTCTAATGGAATTGTGTTGCATATTGAAATTAAACAGATTGGACATAGTAAAAAATATATAAAATTTCTTTTTGAATTATTTGTAAATATTGGCAAAAAGAATGATAGACAAGCTGTCTGAAGTGCTTTGTATAGGCATGATTCTTTAAAGCCAAAGCAAAGAAAACACCAAAAAGATTCCCAAATTTGAAAAATAGGTGGATAGTCTCTGTGTACTAAAAGAGTTGATTCATCACAACAGTATAATTTACCAGTCCTTAAAATTTCTTTTACCATTGGGCCCCAATGTGAAATTTCATCATAGGAAGAAAATCCTCTGTTTAGATTTAGAAAATATATTAATGTATATAAAGCAATAAATATATATAATCCATTGTTTAAAATTAGGTGTTTTATGTTTAGTATTTCTTTTTGTTTTATTATTAAATATATTGGAAATATTAAACAAGATAGAGATAAGATGTAAAATCCAACTTGCAATATGTTCAATATTGCAAATATATATAATAATATAGAAGATGTTATTATTGTAAATGGTATTATTTCACATATATTTTTTTTAAAAATATATGAATAAAAACTGCTTGAAAATATCAAAAATAGTAAAGGGAATATAAAGTCCATGATCTATCCTAAAAAAATAATAAATATTATAACATATTTTTTGCTTTTTGGAAATTAGAGGATATTTTTTTAAAATGATAAATTTTTATTTTTAAAAATTAATAAAAATAATTATGATAGAGGTTTAGTTAATTGGTTTTTAGTTCGATGGTTTTTCTGTGGATATTTTTACCCACAGTTTTAATTTTTTACTATCTTTTTGATAAAAGATACAGAAATAATTTTCTCCTATGTGCAAGTTTATTTTTCTATTTTTGGGGAGAGCCAAGCTATATTCTTGTTCTTTTAGCATCTATTGTCTTCAATTATTTTATGGGACTTTGGATCGATAAGGCTGAGGATAAAAAAAGAAAAATTGCAATTACATTATGTATTATAGGAAATATCTGTCTATTGGGATATTTTAAATATTTCAATTTTTTGATAG
>JBGUKW010000059.1:0-18146 GCA_045114665.1 Candidatus Xenobia bacterium
TTTCGCTCACTTATCTCCGACAGCTCACACAGTATATAACAAAATTTTGAGTTTGTCAAGGGGTTTTTGAAAAATTTTTAAAAAAAAATTTCAAAAACTCCCTATTCCCCTTTTAAAAGGCTTTTGGTGGTGATATTTATTTTTTTCTATGCTCAAATATTTATTTTTTTGATTAGATACTTTTATTTTTGATTATAATCATAAGTTTTTATTTATTGAATCAACACCACCCCTATCCCTCCTCAATCATGAGGAGGGAATAAATTGGACGCCTGTTGGGACAGGCTATACTTACTATACTTCTAACTGAACTTGACTTTTTTCACAGATCCACTCTTTCGGAGTCAGCCAGCACTTATATATTCATATATAAGTATATAAATATAAAAAAGCCTTTGGACAAAATCTTTGTTCCAAGGCTTTTCATATCATGATTCACTTCTTAATCTTGATTTTTTGGTGATATAACAACTCTTCTCATTGGTTCTTCACCCTGTGAGAATGTTATAACATCTGGATGATTTTGTAATGTCAAATGGATTATTCTGCGTTCATTTGGCATCATTGGATCGAGTGTTACATTCTTTCTTTCATATTTTACTTTTTCAGCGAGTTTTATTGCCATGTCCTTTAGACTGCGTTCTCTTCTCTGTCTATATCCCTCGATATCAAGAATAATCTTTGCTTTGTCTTTCTTCTTTTTATTATAGATAAGACTTAAAAGAAATTGTAGTGCATCGAGGGTTTGACCTTTTTTACCTATGAGAATTCCCATGTCTCCACCGATTATATTTAATCTCAATACATCACCATCTTGTTCTTTTTCAATTTCACCTGTCAAATCAAGATATGATAGAATTTTTTGTATTATTTCATCTGTTATGTCTTCGGCATCATTTTTTAAGATAGCTTTTACACGAGCAAATTTATTTCCCCAGCCAAAAACTCCTTTTGATCCTTCATCTATAACTTCTATTTCAAGATTAGGATCGTCTTTATCTACCCCTAATTCATCTATTGCAGCTTTTGTTGCTTCTTCGACGGTACGGGCATATTTTTCTGCAACTTTCATGTGAAGATGCCTCCGTTATATAATATATAATGTTAATGGGGAGTACCCATATCTTACTATGTTAGTTATTTTTAAGCTGTCTGTTCTTTAGCTTTTATTTTAGTTTCTGATTTTGCTTTTTCTTGTTTTGGTCTATTATCATTCATTATCATGACCTGTTGAACTATACTGAGCAAGTTAAATACAAGCCAATATATAATCAAAGCACAAGGCATTTTCCACTGGAACATCATCCAAGTAAAAAATACTGTCATAAATAACCCCATGCTATTCTGTTGAGCAGCCATTTTAGGATCTGATGCAACTGTTGTAGTTTTTTGGGTTAGATACATACTAAATCCATATATAAATAATAAGAATACATCTTGACCTGCAAGGCTTTTTCCAAACCAATCTGGATATTTATATGAAAGTGGGGTTCCAATCCAAAGAAAATAAGATCTCTCAAATATATCCTGATAGTTCATGATTACACGCCATATTAACCACAATATAGGAAGCTGTATGAACATAGGAAGACAACCACCCATTGGATTGACATTGTTTTCTTTGTACAACTTCATAATTTCTTCATTTAATCTTTGAGGATCATTTTTGTATAATTCTTGTATTTTCTGAGCTTGTGGCTGAATTTTTGACATGTTCTTCATGGATTCGAACTGCTGTTTAGTTGGACCATATAATATTACTTTTATCAAAATCGCAAGTATTACCAAAGCCCAACCATAACTTCCTGTAACAGTTACAAGAAAGTTTATCAAATTCATTATTAAGGTACTAAAAAATTCAATCAAAAATAAAACTCCGTTCTTTTGTGAGAATAAAAAAAAATTGAAATAATTAATCTACTGGATCATAACCACCCTTATTATAAGGATTACATCTGAGGATTCTCCACATACCTTTTAAAATGCCTTTTACTACTCCATATTTCATAATAGCTTCTTTGGTATATTGAGAACAACTTGGTGTAAAACGGCATACTGGCGGAAAATGCCTTTTAACTTTCTGGTACATTTCAATAAGGGAAACACAAATTTTAACCGCCATAATAAATATATCTATCCTTAAAAAATGAATTCAAAATATAAAAGAAATGGGAAAAATTTCAAAATTAGATAAGTCCTTATTTAAGTTTAAGGGGCTTACCCAAAAGCCCCTTAAATGGTTTGCGAATATTTAATTATTCCGAGTTTACATGACATTTCAAAAAAAGATTTTTTCAAGGATTCAAAATCTGCAGTTATTGTCTGTCTCCTTGCCATTATAACAAGTGAGCCATTAAATTCAAATTGTGGAAGAAAATAGCGAATTAACTCTCTTATTCTTCTTTTTGCCCTGTTTCTTATAACAGCACAACCCAATTTTTTACCTGCACATATTCCAAATTCTGCTAAAATGTCATCTTTTTTCAAATAAAAAATAAAAAATGGGCTGTTTAATCCATATCCATTTTTTATTATAGAGGAAAATTTATTTGATGATTTTATAATGTTTAATTTTGACATTATGCAGTCAAGCGTTTTCTGCCTTTGAGCATTCTTCTTTTAATAACTTTGATTCCACTTGCTGTTGACATTCTTTTTCTGAAGCCATGTACTTTACTGCGATGTAAATTATTTGGCTGATATGTTCTCTTCATTGTTCAGTCCTCTTATATCTTTCTATTATATTTTAAGGGGCTATATTTTTTACAGTCCCTTTATTTATTTCACATGTGAAAAGTAGTATAACACACCTATTTTATAAAATCAAGAGGAAAAGCAAAAAAATCAAGAATTTTGTAATTTTTTAGGAATTTCTTTTCCTAAAACCATATATGCTTCGGCTGTTGCCATTCTACCTCTTGTAGTTTTTTCTATTAAACCTTCTTTTAATAAATAGGGTTCATATACTTCTTCTATGTTTTCAGGTTCATCTGAAACAGAAGCGGATAATGTTTCAAGTCCAACCGCTCTTCCCTTAAACTTACCTGTCAATAAATCTAAAATAGCCCTATCTTCATGATCAAGTCCTCTTTTATCTATACCCAAACATGACAAAGCGTAATCTGCTATTTCTTCTGTGATTGTACCCTCATTTTTTACTTCAGCAAAATCCCTGACTCTTCTCAAAAGCCTATTTGCAATTCGAGGAGTTCCACGAGCCCTTGAAGCAAGCTCATAAGCAGCTTTTGGTGTTATCTTTACTTTTAAAATCGAAGCAGACCTCATGACTATCTTTTTTAATTGCTCTGGAGTATAAAAAGAAAGTGCTAACAAAATTCCAAATCTTGCTCTTAGAGGAGATGAAAGATTTCCACTTCTTGTTGTTGCACCAATCAAAGTAAATTTTGGAAGTGATATCCTTATTGGTTTTGCCCCAATACCTCTGCTGATTACTCTATCAACAGCAAAGTCTTCCATTGCTGAATAGAGTATTTCTTCAATGGGTTTTCTCAATCTATGGATCTCGTCTATAAATAGAACATCGCCTTCCTTAAGAGCCTTTAAAATAATGATGAGGTCAATCGGTCTCTCTATTGCAGGACCAGAAGTTATTCTTATTTCCCTTCCTGTTTCTCTTGCAATTATTGAGGCAAGTGTTGTTTTTCCAAGTCCAGCACTTCCATATAAAAGAACATGGTCAAGTGGTTCTTCTCTCTTATTTGCTGCACCTATAAAAACACTCAAATTGTCTTTTATTGACTGTTGCCCAATATAGTCAGAAAGCCAAAGAGGTCTTATACTTTCCTCAACAGAATATTCTTCTTCATTTTGTGCATTTAAAAGAATAGAATTTAGTCTTCCTTTTACAGCACTCATTTCATGCCTTCCAAAACTTTTGAAATAGCTTCATTTAAATCGAGGTCTTTATATTCTTCAAATTTTTGTTTTGCTATTTCTTTTGCTTCTTTTTGGGTACAGCCAAATTCTTGTAAAACAAGTTCTATGTCTTTTATTTTCTCGTCAGAAGATAAATCTGGGACAGGTTTTTCTTTTTCATCGGATTCTGATTTGTAATACAATTTTACAAATTTATTGAACTTATCTTTTTGTTTAAGTTCAATTAACATTCTCTCAATTTTCTTTTCTCCCATACCTGGAATTTTTTTGAGAGCTTTTTTGTCTTCATTTAAAATTGCTTTTATAAAATCTTCAATCTTTGTAAAAGAAATTAAAGTCAAAGCCAATTTAGGACCAAAAGAGCTTATACTTCTTATTATTGTAAAAAGTTCTTTTTCTTCTTTTGACAAAAATCCATAAATATCAGCTGAATTTTCAGATATCTGCAAAATTGTATGTAATTTTATTTCTGAATTTGGCTTTATTTCAAGATACTTGTCAGAAGTTGGAGTATTTACAAAATACCCAAGACCACCTGTCTCAACAACAATAAATCCATTTCCTATTTCTTCTGCTTTTCCCTTAATAAAATCGATCATTGTTTTACCTTTCAAATTCTACAGCAAAAGCATGACAAAGGGCTATTGCAAGGGCATCTGCAACATCATCTGGACCTTTTATTTTTTCAACCCCAAGATGTAATTTTACAGTTTCCTTAACTTCACTTTTAGAAGCTCTTCCATAGCCTGAAAGAGTTTCTTTAACCTGAAGAGGTGTATATTCAAAGACTGGAATGGAATTCAAAGCAGAAGCAAGAAGAATCACTCCTCTTGCCTCACCAACACTCATGGCTGTTGTAACATTTCTGTTAAAAAATAGCTTTTCCATCGCCAATTCGTCAGGTTTTATTTCTTTTATTTTAGATGTTATTTCTTCAAAAAGAACTTTTAATCTTTCCGCTCCAGTCTTTTCCTTCGGTGTTGTAATACAACCACAGGAGATTAAAGTTGGTGATTTTCCTTTTTCTATATTTATATATCCAAATCCAGTTCTTCCAGTTCCTGGATCAATTCCCAATATTACCAACTCAAATTATTCCTTCATATCGTAGTTTGTATATACATTTTGAACATCATCTATAGAATCAAGTGCATCTATCAATTTTGTTACTTTTGCACCGACTTCTTCACTTGCTTCTATATAATTTTCAGGAATCCAAGTTACTTCTGCTGATTCACATTCAATTTTTGCATCATCGAGAGCATTTTTCACTGCTGCAAAATCAGCAGGTGCACATGTTATTTCAAATCCATCTTCTAAAGACTCAATATTTTCACACCCTGCATCAAGAAGAAGTTCCATAAGTGAATCTTCTGTATTTCCTTCTGCTGGAACAAAAATAACACCTTTCTTCTGGAACATATATGAAACACAGCCATTTTCACCGAGTGATCCGCCATGTTTTGTCAAAGTGCTTCTAACAGCTGCAGCACTTCTGTTTCTATTATCAGTTGCTATCTCAATCATAATAGCAACACCAGAGGGACCATATCCCTCATACATTAACTGTTCATAATCTGCTGCCCCTGCTCCGCTTGCTTTTTCAATAGTCCTTTTTATGTTATCGGCAGGCATATTTACTTCTTTTGCTTTTTGGATAGCAACTTTTAGTCTGAAATTTGTATCTGGATTACCGCCACCTTCTTTTACTGCCATATGAATTTCTTTTGAAACTCTTGTAAAGACCTGACCTCTTGCACTGTCTGTTTTAGATTTTTTCTCTTTGATATTATGCCATTTTGAATGTCCTGACATATAGGCCTCCTTAAATTAACCCGAAAAATTTCGGATTTAAAATATTGTATCTTAAATTTGCTTTTTATTTTTCTTATTCCTTTTTTGGATTAATTTTCTTATAATTACAACAAAATTATATTGTTATAATTTCTATTTCTTACAGCATTACTGAGAAAATACCCTATATATTCAAGATTTTTTCTTGCAGGAGTATATAGAGGATCTATTCTAAGTGCATCTCTCCAAAGTTTTTCAGCATACGCTTCTCTTCCTGTTTTGGAATATATGTATCCTAAATTATTTAATACTTCACAATCTTCAGGATGTTTTGTCAATAAAATTTGGTAATATTTTTCAGCCTCAAAATATTTTTTTTCAGATAGAAAAAATAATCCTAAATTTGAAACAGTATAATAATCATCTAAATTTTGCTCTTCTATTTCAGTGAGAATTTTTATAGCCTCTCTTGTATACCCAGCATGAAATATTGAAAGAGCATAAATATTTATTGCATCTGTATTTGTATCATCTAATTTTAAGGCTTTTCTCGATAAAAATATTGCTTTTTTAAATTCTCCTTTTTCTAGAAAACATAAAGATAAATTTAATAAAGCAGATATGTCATTTTCATCTTTATCTAAAACTTTTATAAAATAAAATTTTGCATCATCATATCGTTCAAAAAAAAGTGATAAAAATCCAGCTAAATTTTTAATTTTTCTGCTCGAATTTGGATTTGAAGCAACCCTTCTTGCATAGTATAAAGCTTCTTTATATCGTTCTGCTGAATATAGGCAATAAGATTTATTTGAAATGGTCTCAATATCATCCTCTTTTATTTTTAATGCCTCATCAATTTGTGCCAATGACTTATTTATTTCACCTAGCTTTAAATATGCAAGAGCGAGTATATTTTTTGAATAAATATCAAGTGGATTTATTTCAGTTGCTTTTTTTAGATTTCTCACTGCATCTGACCATTTATGTCGAACTAAATCGAGAATTCCTAAATTACAATATGTATTTGAGCTATTGGGAGTCCATGCCAGAATTTTTAAAAGTTCTTTTTCTGATTCCTCCCATTTTCTCTGTTTTGCCAAAACCCGTCCTAAATTATTCCTTGCCTCTATGTATTTCATAGAAAAAGAGATTGATTTTCTGAAACAGGATTCACTTTTTTCTAAATCCCCCTCTTCTTCATATACTAACCCCAAATTATTTAGAGTAACAAAATCCATTTCATTCAAACTGAAGGATTTTTTTAAAATATTCTTGGCTTCAGATATATTTTTATTCCTAAGATATGTAGCTCCAAGCCTATTTAGTGCATAAATATCATTAGGCATATTTATTAGATGTTTTTTAAATTCTTCTTCAGCTTCTTCATATTTTCCAAGTTTTAAATATAACAATCCTATATTATAATTTGCATAGGTGTATTTTGGAGATAACTTTAAGGCTTTTTTAAATGCTCTCTCAGCTTTATCATATAGTCCAAGACCTGAAAATGCTATGCCAATACTATTATATGGAATAGGGTTTTGTGGATCATTTTCAATCTGTTTCTCATATTCTGATATTGATTTTAAGAAAACATTTTTCTTTAATTTAAAAGTTTCAGAAATAATTCCTTGCTCTCTTTTAGAAAATAATTCACTGTTAAATGCTTCATCTGTATCAAAACCAAGAAAAGTCATTGTACAACCTTCTTGACCGTCAATATGTCTCAATGGTATATCTGAAGGTTCAAAGAAGTCAATATCAGAAAACTTCATTTTTTAACTTCCTTTTTTTCTTTGTTCTTGTTTTTCTTTTTTAAAAGTTCGTTTAAGATATTTTTTTCTCTGTTTTCTTCTTTCTTAGAATAAGAATATACAACATAATCATTTATGTTATTTTGCATTTCTTTTAATTCTTTTATATTTTGATCTATCGTAGCTTTATTTGCACATTTAAGACTTGTTTTTAAATACAAATCTGTTATTCTTGCAATATTATTTATAGTTTTTCCATACTTCTTTTCTTTTTCTATTTTTTCAATACTTTTTACAATTTCAGAAGTTTTTGGATATGTTATTTTTTTCTCTTTTTCCTTAGAATTCTTATTTTCTTTCTTTTTGGGCATTGCTTCTTCATTTATATTTTTTATAGCCAAGGAGAGAATAATGTCTTCATAAGGTGTCTTTTTATTCTTTATATATGTTTTTATAACAACATCATATTTATGCTCAACAAGATTATTTATTGATGAAACAAATTGTTTTATATTGGATTCTTTTATAAATTTTTCAAATGATTTAAATAATTTGTTTGTTTCTTTATCACTTTGAGATATCAAATAGATATACAAAGGAATCTTTTCATCAAACTTTTCTTTTTCATATAATTGTTTAAATATTGTCTCAGCCTTTTCTGTCTTTTTTTGTAAAACAAAAATTAAACCAAGTTTTATCATATCATCTGTTGTTATGTCTTTTTTGACAATTATATCTGAAGCCACTTGTTCGGCAGAATCAATATGATCACTGAAAAACAAAAGGTCTCTCAATATTTTTTTCCCAGAAATTGAAAAATCCTTACTTAAACATGCCTTTGATATATAATCTGTTGCTTCTTTTCTGTTTCCTGATTTATATGCTTCTCTTCCAAACCATTCAAGAGTTTTTACATCATTGCCATTTAGTGACAAAATTTGTTTATATATTTCAATAGCCTTATCTTTTTTATTTGAATTCTCCAAAATTTCTGCTTTTAATCTCAGTCCTTCAATATTTGTTGGTTCAACTCGCAAAATCTTGTTTGCAAGTGTTGCAGATTTAGAAAGGTCATTTTGTATAAATCTAATTCTTCCTTCGATTAGTTCTGCTTTTATGTGATTGGGATTTATTGCATATATTTTTTCAACAGCCTTTAATGCCTCTTCATATTTTTTTGTCTTTAAATATTGTTCTGCTATCAAATAAATAGGTGTTGTTCTATTTGGATTTAAGTTAATGGATTTTTTCCATTCAGCTAATCCCTGTTCCTCATCACCTTTCGCAATATATATTTTTCCAGCAAGTTCAAGTCCTTCTTCTGATTCAGGTTCAAGCTCATTATATTTCTTTATTTCACTCAAAGCAGGTTCTAATTTATTCATTGCAAGCCATGCTTTTGCTAAACTCATGTGAACAGTTGGAAATTCTGAATCTATCTCTATTATCTTTTTGAGTTGCTTTACTGCAATTTCATATTTTCCCTGCTTTATGTATTCTTCACCTATTCCATCAATTGCCCAAAGGTAATTTTGATCTTTTTCAAGTGCTTTTCTATAATAGTTATTTTTCTCATCTAAATTGTCCATTAACCTACCATACAAATACAAATAAGAAGGACTTTCTGGATATAATTCCAAATCTTTTTTATATTTTTGAATCAATTCTTCTTTATTTCCAAGACCTATCTCAATATCTTGATATTTCCTGTGTGCTTCAGTGTGTGTTTTTAGATGTTTTATTGCTGAGAGATATGATTTTTTTGCCTTTTCTATGTCTCCACATCTCTCATAACTTATTCCCTCTGAAAAACAACGATCGGCTTCTCGCTTTGCTCCCATACACCCTGTTAAAAACAGAATAAATGGAATAACAACGAATAAGAAAATAAATTTTACTTTCAAAATAGCCTCCATTGTCATTTTTTTTAAAAATACTATATATATTTCGCTATTATGTTTTTTTTTGCCTGTATTTTAAAAGTTTTTTTTTTGATTAAAAGATTTAAAAAAAGATCTTAAAAAGGAAGAATATATAATTTTGAAGAAGTGTAAAGAGGAATATTATTATAATAAAATTTGTATATCAAATTTTCTTTGCTAAATTGAATTGTATTTGGAGAAGAAAAAAATGCCAATATTTTCTGTTGAAAGTATTCCACCAGGTGGAAAGAAGACTAAATCCGTTAGAGAGGCAAAAGACAAACAGGCTCTAATCGATCGTCTTCTAATGGAAAAGCATTCAATAATAGGTATTGAAGAACTTGCAGAAGCACCGAAAGAAAGATTTTCCTTTGATATATTAAAAAGGTTCTTTAGGAAAAAAGATTATTCTCCAGAATTGTCCATTGCAACAAGACAACTTGCAACACTTTTAACTGCAGGTATAACTGTTACAAGAGCATTTGAAATAATGATTGAATCTGCTGGAGTTGGCGATTGTCTCAAAGAGCCTTTTACCTATATTTTAAGAGGAATAAATGAAGGTAAAAGAATAGATAAAGTTATGGAAGAATTTCCAGATGTATTTAAACCCAATTACAGAGGTATTGTGTGTTTGGGTATGAATACAGGATGTCTTGCAGAAGCATTTACATCTCTAGCCGAAGACCTTGAAAAAGAAGTTTCTTTAAAAAGAAGTCTGTCTGCAGCAATGACTTATCCTATTGTAACATTTTTCCTGTCATTCGTTTTAAACATAGGGCTTTTTGTAGGAGTTCTTCCAAAAATAGTAGATGTCATAGCTGATTTAGATACGGAACTTCCATGGATAACAAAAGCCTTGATGGCTATAGTAGGATATTTATGTAATCCATATCTTGTTGTTATAAGTATTGTGCTGATCTTCTTTATTGCATACCAAATTTTTGCCTATGTTTCAACTCCTGTAGGAAAATACAATTTTGATTTTATGAAATTAAGACTTCCTGTTCTTGGTTACATATATAGATGTAGATATGCTGAAAATTTCTGTCGTTCTCTCGCACTTTTAATTCAATATAGTGTTCCAATTCAAGAGGCAATTTTCATATCAGGAAAAATTGCCGATAATAGTTTTATGGAACAAAAATTGATTTATCCAGTAATAGATTCTGTCAGTGAAGGTATTTTTATTGCACAAGCTATGAAAAAAACTGGGCTTATGCCTGTTTCAAGTGTCAATCTTCTTGCAGCAGGTGAAGCAACAGGTGATGTTTCTTCATGTTTAAAAGATGCAGCAAAAATGCTTGAACTCGATTTAACATCTGCACTACAACGCTCATTGAGCTTAATAGAACCAATAATGATTGTTTCTATGAGTATGTTTGTTTTGATTCTTGTGTTAGCTGTCATGCTTCCAATATACCAAATCATACAGAATATTGGGCTTTAGTTCTTAAGACTATTAAGACTATTAAAATGGAGATTTTTATGTTTGACAATGCTATTTTTGAAAAACTTATTTTAAAAAAAGATATAGATGGTCTTAAATCATATTTACAAAAAAATATATCATCTAATCAATCAGAAGACATATTTTCTTCTGCAAAAGCTGTCTATTTTTGTATTCTAAAAACAGATATCTCGCTCAACTTTATTTCTGAATTAAAAGAACAAAAATTTACAGAAATGTTGAGAAGAATGTTATTTTGTTATATAAGAAATAATCCTCCAAGTGATGTAAGACAAAAAGCTCGAAAAATTTTAATCTCAATGGGATTTCCTGCAGTAGAATCAAATGAAAAATCATATAGTCCACTTGTTTGGAATTTTTATGAAGTTTTTTATAGATATGAATTGGCAAACAGACCAAAAGTTTTTTCAAAACTTGTAAAGGTACTTGCCAAGACAAAAGATTCATATACAAGAGATTCTGCAGTAAATTTTGTAAAACATTATCAAAATAAAGTTGTAGATGCTTTAATTGATTATTTTAAACTTGAAGAAAATTCAACAATAAAAGAAGTATATGAATTTTTAGAGAAGCTTGGGACAGATTTAACAGATGTTGTAGCTCCACATGGGGCTACTCCAAAAATTACAAAAAATGAAGAAATTTCCAATTCCAAAGAAAATAATATTGCAAATGATAAAGATATATTAAAAGCACAAATTAAAGAAGATATGCAGAAAAAATGGAATGAAAAAAATATTTCATCCTCAATTTCTGAAGTAAAAGAACAAACACCTGTTACAGAAGTTGTAGAACAGCCTATAATACAAGAAGAAATACAACAAACAGTAAGTGAAACACCTATTACAGAAGTTGTAGAACAGCCTGTAACACAGGAAGAAATACAACAAACAGTAATAGAACAGCCTATAACACAAGAAGTAATTACAAGTGTTGTTCAGGAAGAAATACCTACAAATGTAAATGAAGCTCCTGTTGAACAACAGACAATAGAACAGTTTAATGAACACAAAAACGATTCTTCTCGTATATTAAAAAGCTCTTTTGTTTCATCACAATCAATATTAATTCCTCCTCCAAAAGCAGAAGATAATATAATTGCTGAACCTTTGGCAGTTGAAGAACCAGTTATTGAAAGTAATGTAATTGAAGAACAGGTACAAATTCAAGAAAAGAACCCAACAAGAACTCCTATGGAGTTAAAAGATGCTTTAAAATTGAATTTTGTAAACATAAAATTTGCAGGAAAGGGAGATATTTCCCCTACTCTAATGTCAACAACGATTGAAATGTTGCTTGAACTTATAGAAGTTGGTTCAGAACGCGATATGACTTTTGTTGAAAATTCGATAACAAAATATTTTGTTACAAATCCTTTCATGCAAGATGCTCTTAGAAGAGAATTAAAAATTTTTATGTCTGATTCTGAACTTCCAGAATTTGTCTCCAAAAGAGCCATGGAACTTTTGCCATTATTGGGGAAAACAAAACAAAAACAATCTCTTTCTTCTATTTTGATGACACTTTCTGAAATAAATGAAGAGGAAGAACAAGAAGAAAACTTTGCAGAAGTAGCTTCAAGTATTGTTCAAATTCCAATAGAAGAAGATATTGCACACAGTGTTTCAGATAGAATTTTATCCTATTTGAAATCAACTGGTTCTTATGATTCAAAACTTGAAACTTGCCAAAACCTAATAGAAGCTGGCATCACTTTTGACGAATACTATAATTTGATTGATTTCGATTTGATGAAATCTGGAAAGAGACTTTTTGACAGAATTATTCCTGCAGCTAAAGCAATAATTTTGAGCGATAGACCTGACTTCAAACCACATATAGAAGAAGCAAAATATGTTTTATTTGTTTCTCTGCTATATGGAAACTGTCCAGATATTCTGAAAATGGAATGTTTTGAGACATTAAAAAGAAGTGGTTATTTGGATATTTTATCTGCAAAAAACATATATAAACAATATGCAATAGTTTTCGTAAAAGATTCACTTTTGAATAAATCTTCAGGGGCAGCTTGTAGAGCTCTTTCTGACATGATAAATATAATAATTCCAGGAGCTATTGGAAGAGACAATTTTGTTGGTAAAAATATAGAAGCTCTTGTAGATTCTTACATATCATTGATAGTTAAAGAAACAGATGAATATCTATTTGATTATGCCGTTGACATTTTGAATCATCTAAGTTTTGAAGAACATTCAATATTAATTCCTCTATCAGCCAGAATTCAACCTGTAAATTACGAAAAGGCAATTGAAATAACTGAAAAACTTGTAACAAAAAGGAATTTATGGGCATCTGATATATTGATTGAAGCTGTTGGCGAAAATTATATGGATATCAGAAACAAAGCAGTTGACGCTCTTTCACGATGTGGCTCAAATATGCCTTTAGATTACAGAAAAAGAGCTGTAAATCTAATCTTTGCAAAACTTGAAGAAACTTATGATGAAGACAAACAAGCACAATATATTGAAGTTGCAAGAAATATAGACCTTGTTATAACTGCAGAAGTTTTAATTTCACTATTTGCAAATTCTGGACTTACAGATAGAAAAGAAATCGGAAATCGTCTTATGGGAACTCTTGCAATAATGTCTTCAAAAGAGTTTTTAGAATTGTTCAAAGGTCTTGACAATTTGAGGATATTGCACAAATATTTGACCTCTTCACATAGAGACAGATTTACTGTTGATTTTGCAAGACAATTTATTGATCTATATAGACTCCATTTTTCAAATTTAAATGGTGAGGAGACTTGGAGAAATATATTGTCTGATACAAATTCAGAATTTGTCGACATGATAAATGAACTTTGGAATTTGCAATTTTAAAAATGAAATATAATTGTGAAATTGCCTACTATACTATTGTAAAAAAGTAAATGGAGACGACTACAATGTTAAAAAAAATTTCTTGTTTTGTTTTAATGTTTGTTCTAACCACTTGTTTGGTCTATGCTGATAATATTTGTGAATCTGAATATTTTGAAATTTTAAATTCATCTTATGATTCATCTATCATAGCTCAATTTTCGCCAAGGTCTTTCTTAAATAGCGGTGGGATAAATTCATCAAAACTCATAAATACTGCAAAAAAATACACATCAGGTTCAAAGTCATTTACTTTTGATAATTTACCTATGTCTGTAAATGATTTAAAACCTTGTAAAACTCCTTTTGAGGCAGTTGCTATGTCAGCATGTGCTTTTGCAAGATATACAGAAAATCGTGAAGATGGCTTGGAAATGCTCAATTATTTGAGAGGTCCAAGACCACTCACTAATTCGGATATTTCATTTATTGATGAACATTTAAAAGGACAAGAATATTTGCCTTGGTCGTTTTTTAAAGGTGCAACTCCAGCTAATAATTATACACCTTCAAAACCTTACAAAATAACAGTAAAAGAAAATCCTTATAGTTATCAGAATAAGGGATATGCTACTTTATATGTACATAGTGGCGGTGCTGATAGTGATAGGGCTATAACTGTTAGAAAAAAAGAATCAACAGGTGAATGGTTCCTTTGGACCCATGCAGGTTTTCTTGCAAGCATAAGAGTTCCAGATTCTGAAGATCCTTGGAAATAACAACAAAAACTTGATAAAAAACTTGACAAAATGTAATAATATTAGTATAATAAATATGTCGGTGGTGTAGTCAAGAGTTACTTCATTCTTACTGTTAAAACTCTTGGCGATTGTTCCCCGACTTTATTTTTTTTATAAAACTTGACAAAATATAATAATATTAATATAATAAGTATGTCGGTGGTGTAGTTAAGAGTTACTTCATTGTTACTGTTAGAACTCTTGGCGATTGTTCCCCGACTTATTTTTTTAAATGGGGTCTTTATGTTAAATTCACAAGAAAAAGATAAAAATATTTTTCGTTCTGGATTAGTTGCTGTTATAGGCAAACCTAATGCAGGTAAGTCAACATTTGTAAATTTTGCCTCAGGGACAAAAGTTGCAATAACTTCTCCAAAACCTCAGACGACAAGACATAAAATAATGGGTGTCAGAACTGATGAGAATACACAAATAATATTTGTTGATACTCCAGGGGTTGTAAAGATTGAAAATGAACTCGATTCGTTTATGGAAAAGATATATAAAGAGGAAATAATCGATGCAGATCTTGTTTTGTTTATGACAGATTCATCTGTTGATGTATCGAAAGATGATCAAAAAGCCATGTCCTTATTAAAAAAGGCATTTTCAAATAATATTCCAGTTTTTTTGATATTAAATAAATGTGATAAAAATGTTGGTGATAAGTATTTTGAAGCATATAAATCATTGGGCAAATTTACTGGGATCTATGAGATTTCGGCTTCAAAAGGTACTGGAATAGATAAACTGATAAATGATATATCTATGTTGTTACCAGAAGGTCCAATGTATTTTCCTGCTGAAACACATACAGACCAATCACCACTTCTTTTTGCAGCAGAAGCAGTTAGAGAAAGTATTCTAAAATTGACTGCAGATGAAATTCCTCATGGTGTCTTTGTTCACACAGAAGAAATGAGAGATGGAAAATCTGAAGGAACTATTTATTTTCAAATAAATATATATGTAGAAAGAGCAAGTCATAAAGGGATTATCATCGGAAAAAATGGAAATATGCTAAAGAAAATAGGGAGCATGGCAAGAAAAGAAATATCTTCTGTACTGAATAAAAATATTTATTTAGACCTTTGGGTTAAGGTCAAGGAAAAATGGAAAAACCGCAGAGATCTTTTGAGATCATGGGGCTATGAGTAAAAGGAGGAACATCGTGAAATATAATGCTTTTGATCTAGTTGGACCAGCCTGGATACATACAAAGAAAATTTTAGGAAAATTTTCTTTTAACAAATGGTTATATTATGCTTTTGTTATATTCATGTCATCTACCGCTCTTGGATTTAACATAAACTATACCAATTTGTTGCGTAATAACAACCTTAATTCTAACTCTTCTTTAGGCACAACAGCTAATAATAATGAGGCTTTAGCACAGTGGATTAAAAATTTTATTTCATCACATAATATAGCTCATGAAACAATAATATATTTAGGAATAGCTCTTTTTATTTTTGGAATTATTTTCTCTTGTATTTGGATATATTTATCCTGTAATTTTACATATATATTAAATGATTCTGTTCTTTTAAATAAAACAGACATAATGTATCTTTGGAATAAAAACAGCAAAAAATCAAAAAGTTATTTTAGTCTTGTCATTAGAGTTGTTATATATATGTTACTTGCTGTTATATTCTTCTCTGCATTATCTGTGCCTATATTTTCAAAATCAGGTTCAGTTGGAGCAAATATAGGTCTATTTATACTTGGAATAATCTGTTTCTGTTCTGTTATTATGTTTATTGCCATATATATGCAGATAATAGCTAATTGTGTTCTACCATTACATTTAAAAATGGATGAAAATATATCTATTTTTGAAGCCTCTAAAATTGTATTTAAAGACTTGAAAAAAGATATTGGAAAAACTCTCATTTCCTTATTTATTATTTTATTAGTTTATGGCATATTTTCTTTTATTTTAGGAACTTTTGCATTTATGTTTAATGTTGCAGGTGTATTATGCTCAATATTCCTATCACAAACAAATTTAATTTTAATACTTACATTGTGTTTGTTTATCTATGTTCCAGTTATACTATTTTTAAATGTGCCAATCGTTATTTTCCTAACATCATATAAACTTTTAGTCATGTCTTATCTATCACCTGAAAATGCAATTTTATTGCCATTACAAGATGAAAAAGGTAAATTTATTGGAACCATGTCATATTTTGAGCATTTGGAGAGAGAAAAAGAAGCATCAGAAGCACAGATGACAAATAATCATGAATCATATCCTTCCAACATGTAATTTTTAGAAGGTACAATATATAATTGATATTCTAAATTTAAAAAAATATATAGGGGGCTTAGCTCCCTATTTTTTTCAAGATCACAACATTTGGAGTAAAATATGAACACAAAATACAATATGTTCGATCTTTTTACAGCATCTTTTATCCATACAAAGAAAATTTTATTTGGAGAAAACAGAAAAAAAATTTGGCTATATTTCTTATATGCCTTAGTGTTGTCAGGAGTATTTTTTGGAATAGACCCTGACATAACTAGACTTATCAAATTTTATGTAGATATGTTAAAAGAGATATTGATAAGATATGGATTAGCAAATGAAGATTTCTCTTTTAATATTGGCAGTGTCATTAGTTGCCTCTCTTTAAATTTGTTCAATTTCGATTTTGACAAAATTTTAAACGGTCTTAACAAAGAAATACTAATTCAAACAATAAACACACTTAATATTTCTGATTTAGACAAATACATAAATCAAACATTTATATATTTAGGCATATTTACTTTAATCTCTGTTATTTTAATATTTTTCTGTATTTTTAGAGGAAAATTGATGTTGATATATTCAATATCAAGCAATAGAGAAGAATCTTATAATTGGAAAAATTTATGGAACAAATTTGCTTCTTCTGGCAATTACACTTCTTTTATTTTTTCTTTAATCTTTTGTTTTTGCCTATTTTTAGGTTGGTTAATAGGAAATATTTGGTTATATCCTAATTTAAATAATTTTGTTTATGGTCTTTTGGATAATGTAAAAAATTTAATTACTTTAGAAGCAAATTCAAAAAATATTTTATCGACCTCTATTCATATATGTTCATTTTCAATTTGTAGCATGTTCTTCTTGTCTTTCTTTTACTTATTGTTTGTCTTTTATACATATTTTATTTTGCCTATAATTTTAAAAATAGAACATGCTGAAAAAATAAAATGGTTTGAGGAATATAAAAAATTTTGGGATTCTTTAAAAGTTAATTTTTGGAACAAAATTTTAAATATTATATTGTTTTGTATTATAATATTTGCGATAAATACTGTATTAAAAATGTCATTTGGAATAATACAATTAACTTTAAGCCTAATATTTTCTATAAGTGATATATTTGTACATTCTTATGCTTCTTTAATACTTTATGCAATATTTTATCTCATTATCCAACTGCCAATCATTTTATTTTTAAATATACCTGTTGGAGTTTATTATACAACACTGCAGATTATGATGTTTTCATATATATTTCCTGAACATGCCCTCATCAAACCAATATTTGATGAAAACGAAAAAATGATAGACACAGAATGTCTGTTGATTTGACATACTCCCCATAAATTTAGGGGATTCTGGGATATTAACGAACCTTGCCTCTATTTTAAATTAGAGGTCTTACGAGTTCTCT
>JBGUKW010000060.1:0-5359 GCA_045114665.1 Candidatus Xenobia bacterium
ATGGGAGAAATATCTTCACATAATTTTTCTATTGAACAGGGAAACAGAGAAAAAGTTACTGCTCAATTTAATGGAAAAGATTTTTCAGAAGAAAAAGCGATAACTTCTTTTGAAATCTATAGAAAAAATGGTTGGAGATTTAATGTAATAGCAAGAGGATTTAAAGGTGGATTAGATTCACTCTTGGAATTTTATGGTGGTGAAAATTTGGACACAAAATCAAAAGCAGAAGTCAAACCAGAAGAAAATACAATAAAAGTTTCACTTGAGAAAAAAATTCAAGAAAATGCTCCCAAATTAATTTCACTCGTAAAACCTTTAGTTGCTGAGCTGAAAAAGAAAAAGTTACAAAATATTATAGCTCGTGTTGCACTTGTTATGGATATTTCAGGATCGATGTCAAAAAATTATTCAAATGGAACTGTTCAAGAAATCGTAAATAAAATTTTGCCAATAGCTGTTCAATTTGATGACGATGGTGAAATAGATTTTTGGTATTACAGTAATTTAGCCAAAAGAAGACCTTCAATTAACATGAAAAATTATGAGTCTGCCGTTCCTGAAGATTGGAAGGAATTAATGCACTCTATCGGTGGCAGAAATAATGAACCAGTAGTTATAAATGAAATCATTTCTGAATATGAAAATAGCAATCTACCTGTATATGTTATTTTTGTTACAGACGGAGGATTTAATGGCGAATCACAAATAAAAAAAATGTTGATAAAATCTTCAACAATGCCGATTTTTTGGCAATTTGTAGGCATAAGTGGAAAAAAATATGGAATACTTGAAAAGCTCGACAATATGGAAGGTCGTTTTGTTGACAATGTTAATTTTTTTGCACTCGACGACTTCCGATCTGTTCCTAATTCAGAAATCTATTCACGACTTTTAAATGAATTTCCAATTTGGCTGGAAGAAGCAAAAAACAAAATGATTTTTTAATTTAACAAAATCGACCCAAAGCACTATTTCAAAAGCGAGATAGTGCTTTTTTTATAAAAAAATAATATAAAATACTTGAAAAATTAAAATAAAATAGTATAATTATAATATTATCAAAAAATCACAAAAAGGAAGTGATAAATTTGTTTAAATACATAAAAATATTTTTATTTATGTTTTTATTGAGTGCAACATTATTAACTACAAGCTGTGGAATAAAAAATATAAACGATTCTACTAATGAGGGAGAAATCGTAGTAGAAAACAACAGCAATTATGAATCTATAACAGTTTGTGGTGTCATAAATGGCGGTGATCTATTAGGTGATATGGGCAATATGGGTGATATGTCTGGAAATAATAATAACAATGACAATCAAAACAACTCAACAGGAGCAGGTCTAACAAAAGAAGATGACCAATCCGATAATCCAAGCACTGAAATGCCATCAATGCAAGCCGTAGGTACAGTAGAAAACTGTACTAACACAGGAAATCTAAGTGTGAATAATAACACTTATGAGTTAGAAGCAACAGATTTATTAATAGAAGTATCTGGAATAGTTAATGACTGTGAAGAAATAAAAGATTGCAAAAACGAAGGAAAATTTACAACAGATGGCAATGCTTCACAGTACAAAATAGAAACTTACGATATAACTAAAGAAAAAGAAGAACAAAATAATTAAAATCGAGGATATTTTTATGAATAATTTTACAAAATTTATACAGATGTCTTTAGTAATGTTTGTAATAATCATTATGACATCAGCCTGTGGTAGCAATACAGACACCGAAACGAAATATGTTCCTTTCTTTTTTCCAGATAATGGAAACAATGTTACTGTAAATGTAAATGACAGTTTAAACCAAGACAAAATAGCTGCTGCAGATTTTTACTACAGATTATCAACAGATAAGGGAAAATTGTCAAAAACAATAAAACAACAAAATGATCAAGCAGTAACAAATGTACCTCCTACAAGTCAAAATACATTTTCTGTACCTCTACCTACAAATATTACCCCTCAAAATATAAAAATAGTTGCAATAATAACTTATGACGATAAAAAGAATGTTTTAGACTATTGGTCAAGTTATGATGGTATAGAGGCTCAAAATGGTAGTTTTTCTATAGATTTTCAAAGTAGCAAAGATGTAGATGGTTTTGGTGGTGGTAATGGAACAGAAGATAATCCATATATTATCTCTCAACCAAGACATTTCGCTAATATAAACAAACAAGATGATGAAGGCAATTATCTATACTTAGATAAACACTTTAAACAAACAGAAAATATTGATTTAAGTAATTTGACAGGATTCAAGATCGATAGAACAGACGATGACAAAGATATTACTTTTGAAAAAGCAAATCCATGGGCTCCATTTTATAATGAAGGACACGGAGTACCATCTATTGGAGTTGTAACTGAAAGTAGTTCATCACAAATGCCAGGAATGGGTGGTTCTCAAAATAATGAAGAAGATTCACATAAAACAGCTTTCAAAGGTATTTATGATGGAAATAATTTAATTATCGACGGAATACATATCATAAATTCACAAGAAGCAAATACAGCATTATTCACAGGAACTTACTCTGCAACTCTTAAAAATATAATAATTGGAGAAAATTCTATTGTATTTATTGATGGAATTTCAAACATAGATAAATTAAATATCAGTGCATTATCTTCAAGTATAGTTAACACAACAATTGAAAACTGCACAAATAACTCTAAAATTGTTGTTAAAAATCTTAAAAATATAAAATCCATATCTGTATCTGGAATTTCTACTGATATAAAAACAGAATCAGAAGATTCAAGTATCCCAAGCATTGGCAACAACAATAATAACGAGAATAATAACAATAACGACAATAATAACAACAATAACAATTCCGAAAATTCTGAGGAAGCAACTTCCTATGACTATAAAAATTGTGTAAATAAAGCAAATATCTCTATCTATAACAATAATATAGAAAAAATATATGTTGGTGGATGTTTTGCTCTCAGCACAATGTCAATGGATTCCATAACAATTACCAAATGCAAAAATAGTGGAAAAATAAAGATAACAAATAACAAAACAAGCAAAGCAAAAGGTGCTATAGTTGCAAGTGGAGTTAATGTTAATATTTCCAATATGGATATGAGTGCTATGGGTGACATGGGCGGAAATGGTCAAGGCACCAATAACAACGACAATAACAACAATTCTGGTAACTAATGTAATAGATAAAAAAAAGTAAAAGCATAAGGAAGCACTATTTCTTTTTTCGAAATAGTGCTTTTTTTTATGTAAAACATGGATATTTTAGACTTTTATATCGAAAAATTGCTCAAATGAAAATATTCAAAAAATAGCAAATAAAATTTTGCCAATAATCATTCATTTTTTTTTGTTTTATTCATAACTAAAAAAATTTCAAATTTTAAATATCAGTTACAAAAAAAGAACCTTGAAAATATTGCTTCGAGGTTCTTTTCATTTCACATCGACAAAAATTCCAAAACTAAAGTTTTTCTGCCATTTCTTTACCCAAAGCAAATATTTTTTCTTTTTCAATAGGAAAAATTTCTTCGTGGCGTTTCTTTTTTTCTTCAGGATCAAACATTGTCCAGCCAAAAGGAGCATAATTGGAAACTTGAAGGGTATTTCCACAAATAAAAAATTTTGTTTCACCAACTAATAAATCAAGAGTATTTTTATAATTTTCTAATTTTTTATCATAGCCATACTGTGGATATGATTCTTCTGGAAGATTGCTTGTCATAACAAATAAAATAGGAATTTTATGATTGTTACAACTCGGTTGTTCAGGCTTATATGTCAAATATTGAAATGCCAAACGCTCATATAATGCTCTAAAACCAGCAGTAACATCTCCAAAATAATTTGGTGTTCCCATAATTAAACCATCTGCATTTCTTATTGATTCAAGAACAGGAGCCAAAGCGTCTTTATATATACATTTTCCATAATTTTTGGGAAGTTTGCAAGCAAAACAAGACATACAACCTGTAAATTTTTCTAATTTATATAAATCAAAATATTCAACCTCAACACCTACTGATTCAGCCCCCTTAACAGCCTCTTTAATAAGCTGTGCGGTATTCCAATTAGTTCTTGGACTTGCATTTACAGCAACAATCTTTTTCATGTTTTCCCTTTCACAAATAAAAGTATTGTAATATTATTACAATTAAGTGAAATAAAATATATTCCTTTTACTAATTATAAAAACTTTTCTTCCTGGAATAAATCAATAAGTGTTCAAAAAAAAAAGATTCAGTTCCAAAACTAAATTTTTTCTGCCATTTCTTTACCCAAGGCAAACACTTTTTCTTTTTCAATTGGAAAAACTTCTTCGTGGCGTTTCTTTTTTTCTTCAATATCAAATAGAGTCCAACCAAATGGCTTATAATTTGACACTTGAAGTGTATTTCCACTGATAAAAATTTTTGTTTCACCAATAAATAAATCAAAAGTTTCTTTATAACTTTCTATTTTTTTATCATAACCATGTTGAGGATATGCTTCTTCTGGAAGATTGCTTGTCATAATAAATAAAACTGGAATTTTACGAGTATTGCAACTTATATCCATTTTATATGTCAAATATTGAAAAACTAAACGCTCATATAAAGCCCTAAAGCCAGCAGTAACATCTCCAAAATAATTTGGTGTTCCCATAATTAAACCATCTGCATTTCTTATTGATTCAAGAACAGGAGTCAAAGCATCTTTACAAGTACATTTTCCATAATTTTTTGGAAGTTTGCAAGCAAAACAAGACATACAACCTGAAAATTTTTCTAATTTATATAGATCGATATATTCAACCTCAACTCCAACTGATTCTGCACCTTTGACAGCCTCTTTAACAAGCTGTGCTGTATTCCAATTAGCTCTTGGACTTGCATTTATAGCAACAATCTTTTTCATGTTTTCCCTCTCACAAATAAAAGTATTGTAATATTATTTATTAGGTGAAATAAAATATATTCCTTTTGAAACATTAATACTGGTTGAAACATTAATACTGGAACTGTATCATTATATATATAACTATTTTGTGAAGTATTTATTTTCTTTTTTCATTTCCTAACTCAAAATTTTCAAAAATAGCCTCTTAAAAAATTCTTTCCCCAAAAATACATTTCTCGCCTATATTTTTTTATTAATATTTTTAGTTCTTAGCGGTTCGCCAAAGAATATTTGAAGAAGTAATTTTTTAGTATTTTTGAAAATTATTTAACTGCAAAATTAATAACAAAAATTGATTTCCGTTTAAATTGACATACTCCCCATAAATTTATGGGATTCTGGGATATTAACGAACCTTGCCTCCATTTTAAATTAGAGGTCTTATGAGTTCTCTCCACAATGGTTGATGCCC
>JBGUKW010000061.1:0-23704 GCA_045114665.1 Candidatus Xenobia bacterium
TTTTTCAAATCCAGTCTGTGGTGTTCATCATGATCGAGATATAAACGCTGCAATAAATATTCTTCAAGAAGGTTTACACATATTATCTAAACGCCGAGAAGAGAAACTGAAAGACAGAGAAGAAGCTAAACAATTAAATAAAAAATAATAAAGATTATAAAAAGAATGCCCTATATATGAAGGATTTCATATATAGGGGCAGGTAGGGATGGAATAGCCTAAACTTGGCGGACAAAATATAAAATATATTGTTACTCCATAAGCTTGTGGAGATGGGGGGAAAGCTGTTCGTAGTAATACGAAATGTGGTAATAACCGCTGTCGTTGAAGCAAGAAGCTCGGCTACTTCTAGCCGAGTAGTTCACAAACGAACGGAGACGGAAGAAACGAAAACAAATGAGAACAGAAAAAATGGAAGATATAGATAAGATAAAAGAAGAACTTGAAAAGTTAAAAAACGAAATAAGAGAAAATGCCTATAGATATTATGTTGAAGACAATCCAACAATATCTGATGCCGAATATGACATAATGTTTAAAAGGCTTCTCGAAATTGAAGAAAAATATCCTGAATTAAAAACAAGTGATTCTCCTTCAAACAGAGTTGGTGGTGAAGTAATATCTGAATTTAATAAAATTCAACATAAAATTCCAATGCTCAGTCTTTCAAATATGTTTTCAGAAAGTGATATTAGACAATTTGACAGAAAAATTAAAGACATTTTAAAAACAGAAAATGAAATTGAATATGCTGTTGAATTTAAATTTGATGGTCTTGCTGTAAGTGCAGTCTATGAAGATGGTATTTTTTCTTTGGGAAGTACAAGAGGCGATGGAACAACTGGAGAAGATGTTACATCAAATTTAAAAACAATAAAATCACTTCCCTTAAAACTTCGTGGAGAATATCCAAAACATGTTGAGTTCAGAGGCGAAGTAATAATGAAACTAGACAGCTTCAAAGAATTAAACAAAAAAAGAGCTGAAAATGGAGAAAAAATATTTGCAAATCCTCGAAATGCAGCCGCAGGCTCACTCAGACAACTTGATTCTTCAATAACAGCTTCTCGAAACCTCGATTTATACATATATTCACTAAATACAGATATAGAAAATATAAAATCACACAGCGAAGCAATGAAATATGCAGAAGCACTCGGCTTCCAAGTTGAAAAAAATAGAAAAGTCGTTGTTGGTGTCGAGAAATTATACGAATTTTGCAAATATTGGACAGAAAACAGAAAAAACTTAAATTATGAAATAGACGGAATAGTAATAAAAGTAAACAATTTTGAACAACAGCAAAAATGCGGATTCATAACACGCTCACCTCGCTGGGCTTCTGCATTTAAATTTCCTGCCTCACAGGTAAGAACAAGGCTAAATAATATTGAATGTCAGACAGGAAGAACAGGAGTTATAACACCTGTTGCAATTTTAGAGCCAATAGTTGCAGACGGGTCATTAATATCAAGAGCAACACTACACAATCAAGATGAAATAACAAAAAAAGACCTCAGAATCGGTGATATGGTTTGGATTCACAAAGCTGCTCTCGTTATTCCAGAGGTAATAGCCTCTATTCCTGAACTTCGAACAGGAAATGAAATCCCCTATATCATGCCTGATACTTGCCCCGCTTGTGGTGAAAAAGCAGTTAGACAAGCTGGAGAATCTGCTTTAAAATGTATAAATATTTCTTGCCCAGCTCAAAAATTGAGAAAAATAATACATTTTGTTTCTAAAAAAGCAATGAACATTGACGGCTTTGGAAAAGAAATAGCTACAATGTTATATGAAAACAATCTTGTAACAGAAATAACAGACATATACAATCTAAAATATAAAGATTTAGAAAATTTGCCAAATATGGCAGAAATAAGCATAAACAACATATTAAATGCAATAGAAAAAGCTAAAAAAAGACCTTTAAAAAATTTCATATATGCACTTGGAATCCCCAATGTAGGAGAAAAAGCCTCAAATCTCATTGCAGAACATTTCAGAACAATGGAAAAAATTTTGAATGCAAAATATGAAAGTTATATATTTGATGATGGAAAAACTGCAATAGATGATATAGGAAATGTAACTGCCAACAGTTGTATAAAATTTTTCAATGAAAACAAGGAACTGATAATTAAATGTGGCGAATTGGGGCTTTATGAAAATTTGCCAGAAAAAGAAGAGACGGAAAATGTAAATTTGCCATTTACAGGAAAAATATTTGTACTTACTGGCACTCTTTCAAGTATGACGAGAGATGAGGCATCAGAAAAGATAATTGCCCTTGGTGGCAAAACTTCAAATTCAGTTTCTAAAAAGACTTCTTTTGTTATTGCTGGAGAAAATGGAGGGTCTAAGCTGACAAAAGCAACTTCTTTGGGAATACCTGTGAAGAATGAAGCAGAATTTTTAGAAATGATTAAAAGTTAATTTGATTTATTTTCTACTATGTAACTTTATGTTTTCTGCCAAATCTCATTTAGGGCAATTTGCAAATATTTCTTTCTACTTATGACTAATTTGCAAGTTTTACTTTTTGGGTATAAGTCATTTCTTTTTATCTTTCTAATTTTATTTAAAATAGAGATTTTTTTAAGTAGGAGCTTTCTTTTTAGTCTATACTACGAGAAAAAGTGATGCAGTTCATTGACTTATACTCAAAAAGTTTGTTGAATTGGATAATTAAAACAAAAAGACATATTTTTTTATTACCTATGGCGTGTTGCTAAACTACCAAACAGCCTCGCAATGACAAAGTGGCAGTATACAGGAATATATTGGATAGTTTATATCAACTTTAAAATATGCAAAAATAGGTTTACAAACACGATCTAACAAGTTGCTTTTGTCAGCTATTAGACTAAAGAGGCAGAAGAGAAGGATAAAAACAATGAAAAATAACGATAAACAGGAAGAATTATTTGACATAACACTAAAAAAAAATATGGCGATGTCTGCCCCACTCTCTGCACGAATGAGACCTCGAACCCTTGAAGAATTCGTTGGACAGAAAAAGACTGTTGGAAAAAATACTGTTCTTCGTCGTCTGATAGAAAATGACAATTCAGGATCACTTATTTTGTGGGGACCTCCAGGATGTGGCAAAACAACACTTGCAAGAATAATAGCAAAAGAGAGCAAAGCAAAATTTTATCCGATAAGTGCTGTTGCAAGTGGTGTTGCCGATTTGAGAAAAGTAGTTGCTTCAGCAAGGGAAAATAAAGCTATGTATGCCCAAAAATCAATTCTCTTCATTGATGAAATACATAGATTTAACAAAGCACAACAAGACGCTATTTTGCCATTTGTAGAAAGTGGGCTTATAACTTTAATAGGTGCAACTACAGAAAATCCATCTTTTGAAGTTAACAATGCTCTTCTCTCAAGATGTAGAGTTTATGTTATGGAGAGTTTAAATGACGATGACATAAAAAACATTATCCAAAAAGCATTAAATGACAATGAGAGAGGAATGGTTCAATATAACCCTGAAATAACAGAAGAGGCAATGGAACTATTGATAAAACAATCAAGAGGTGATGCAAGAGTTGCATTAAATACATTGGAATATGCAATTCTTTCAAGTCCTTTAGATTCCGAAACAAACAAAAGAGTGGTTACAGCTAGTTCAATGGAAGAAGCCCTCTGTTTTAGAAGCATTGGATATGACAAAAGTGGGGATAATCACTATGATACAATATCTGCTTTCATAAAGAGCATGAGAAATTCCGATCCCAATGCCACTGTTTATTGGCTTGCAAGAATGATAGAAGGCGGAGAAGATCCACTGTTTATAGCAAGAAGAATGATAATATTTGCCTCTGAAGATGTTGGTTTGGGCGATCCACATGCACTCCCACTAGCAGTATCTGCTTTTCAAGGTGTACATTCAATAGGTATGCCTGAAGGAAGAATTCTTTTGTCAGAAGTTGCTTGTTATCTTGCTCTTGCACCTAAAAATAATTCTTCATATATGGCGATAAATTCAGCTCTTGAAGATGTGAGAAATGGCAAAATATATCCTGTTCCCAAACATCTGAGAAATGCAGTTACAGGTCTAATGAAAAATGAAGGTTATGGAAAAGGTTATAAATATGCCCACGACTATGAAGACCACAAAACAGATATGGTCTGTTTGCCTGAAGAATTAAAAGACAAAAAATACTTTATACCAAAATAATTTTTTATAGTTTATTTTGACCTGTAAAATTTACCCAATTTAGAGTTTATTAACACTCATTATTAATAAAAAAATATACAACAAGGATAAAACATGGACAAAAGGAAAGGTTTTAATTTAAACAGATTATCACCAATAAAAACAATCTCTTCCTCATATTCATATTCCCTTTTTTATGCACAGGATAAAACCACTAAAGAAATATTTCTTGTAAATAAAATAAATAAAAATCCAATTCCACAAAAAAATAAAAAAAGATATGCAGAAATTTATTTTGAAAACAATTCTGAATTAAAGAAAAAATATAGAAAACTTTCAGACAAAGTTTTACAAGAAATAACCGCACAAGCCATACAATCACAATTATATATCTACAGAAAATTACTAAAAAAAGATTATGCACTCAAAAATTATATTGAAATTGAGAATGATTCACAAATTTATTTTATATTCCAAGACATACCACAAACAAATATAAGAGATTTCTTTTCAAAAGAAGAAAACATAAATGACAATGAGACAATAAAAGAAGTTTTCCACTCATTTATAGAAATTTTTGCAGATTTATACGATTTTGAAGCAGGAGAGTTAATATATCAATTCTCTTCACCAGAAGAAATATTGATAAGTGATTCAGGAATATTTTTATTAAACTTATTTTCCTGTCGTTTTATAGAAGATACAGATGATTATTCAAATATTTGGCAACAGTTGATTTTAAATGACACATCAAAGCCATATATTCCAATAGAAGGCTATAAAAATGATCGTTCTGAATTTTATGCACTCGGAGCTATTTTTTATGAAGCAGTTACAGGAATAAAAATTCAAAATTCAAATGAAAGAATATCTTCAGATAAATATACACCTATAAGTGACATTGATGAAAGTTTTCCAATAGAAATAGACAAAATAATATCTTTCTGTACAGAGCCTTTAGAAGATAGAAGATTTAAAAATTTCCAAGATTTACAAAATGCTTTTTCCTCAAATCAATTTGGAAAAATTCTTTTGACATTTCAAAATCACAAAAATAAAGAAATAAAAATTCTTGATTTTGATACTGTAAAATCAGGTGAGACAAAATCAATAAAAATTTCTGTAAAGAAAAAAGAAAATATAGAAGCTATCCCCTTTTTAATGGAAACAAACTATATCAAATGGACAAATATTCCTCAACTAGGAAAAACACCAATATTTAAATTTGAAAAACAAGAAACCACACAGGATGAAATGTTGGGAGAAATAATATTAACTTTTCCAAAAGAACTACCTTTAGGGATTTATGAAGGAATTTTAAAATTTAAAACAACTTATGGTGAAACAAAAATAAAAATTTATGCACAAATAAATTCAACACCATTATTTTTAAAACCATTTTTTGGAATCTTATATGCTTTTATGTTTTTCTTTTCAATATATGCCTTTAGACCAGCAGAATATTCATTTACAAATAAAACTGTTTGGAATTTTAACATTTGGAATTTAATAAAAGAAGAGACATTTTCAGCAGGTCAAATGACTTTAGATGTAACAGATTCAAGCTATTGGAAAATACACACTGACGATGGCGTAAAAGTCAATATTAAAGACAAAAATTTTAATATTTCATTCGAAAAAAATACACAGTATCAAAAGGCAAAAATAATATCATCTGCATATATTCCTACTTGTGCAGATTTAGACATTGATTTTACAATAGACTCATCTAACAAAGGACTTTTTGAAAATATAAAATCGAAAATATTTTCGACAAATTCATATTTTGCAGAAATGACAAATATTGAAAATAAAGGAGTAATTATAAAAGTAAAAAGTGGAAAAGGTGAAAGAAAAGAAGAAATACAAACTTCATATCCACTCGATATAAAAATTAAATATTCTGCTTCTGATTATAAAATAAAATTTACAATAAATGAACAAACAGCAGAATTTAACGAATTCATTTTTGATGATGTTGCGTTTGTTATTACGGCGGAAAATCTTAAAAAATATGATTCTTCAAGTTGTAGTTTTGAAAATCTACAAATAAAGACAGGGGCTGTATTAAAGAAAATTCCACCTTATATTATGACATGTAATTCAAAATTGCCTATGTATGCAAAAACAGATGGAAAAAAAATAAATTATTACACTGAAATTGGTGAATATCTTACAATTTTGGAAGAAAGAAAAGGTCTTGTAAGGATTAGAAAAAATGGATATAAAGCAGGTTATGGAGAAGGTTGGGTGAAAAAAAATCAATTAACTTTGCCAAAACCTGAAAGTTAGAGCATAATTTAAATTAAGCGGTTAAGATTGCCGCGGTCACCCAGCTTCCTCGCAATGACATCTACCTAAATAGAGGCTTTCTTGGGTAGATTTTAAAATATTAATTAACTAGCACAACAAGTTAATTTATAAAATACGGAATGCTAATAAGCTAATTGATTTTTTTGCAAAAGGGACAGACTCGCTCCTTAATTTCAAAAATTAAAAATTAAGGAGAAAAACTTAAGGAGGAGTTATGAAAAAATTTTTGACATTTTTAATTGCTGGCTTAATTTTATTTAGTCAAATAAATACAGCATATTCACAAGATGAACAAAAGAACAAAAAAGGAACATATAGGACTGCACAAGGTTATTTTGTTGAAACAAACAAAGAATTACCGCCTGGAAGTTGCATACCATTTGAGACAAGTTACAGTAAATATCACAAGGCTATAGAACTTGCTGAAAATGCCTCTCAAATGAAAAATTTGACTTATACAGGACAAAAAACATATTTGGGACAAAAATTTTATTTAATAAAACAAGAAAAAAATACAAATAAAAAGATATTTGGATATGCTGTCTCCTTAGATTTTTCCAAAGTTTTTGAAATAGAAAGCATGGGAAAAAATATGACAGATATTCCAATATATAATCTTTATGAAATTTATCCTGACAGAAATTTAAAACACACTCTAAAAAATGCTATTAAAGTCAGAAGTTATTTTGAATTCCCTGCTCCAGTAAAAGATAATATAACATCAGAAGAAGCACTTTCAAAAAGAGTAAAAGAAGTATTTACACCTGAAGTTCACAAAGAACTTATGGAATTAAGCAAAAAAGTATATGCAACAGCTCCAAATGGTGAATATCAACTTCAAGTAGGTAGAGGGGCAGATTGCCTTATGGGAAGTTGTATGTTTGAACTGGCAAAAGAAACTCCAGATACCAAAATTTATACAATAAAAAAAGAATCAAGAGATGATGAAACTTCTCCATTTGAAATAAAGGAATATAAAATGGTTCAGAAAAATATAAATGGAAAATGGCTTTTTGAAAATTTTGATCTTTATTATTAAAAATAGAGGGGAGCAAAATATGAACCATACTCTAATTATTAAACGTGGAGATATGATAAATTGCGTTCTCTGCGGTAATGCTCAATGTAGTGTAGCTTGCCCTAAAAAATTAAATCCAGATAAACTATTGAGAAGTATTTGGTTTGATGGAGAATTACACGCAGGAGCTATACTAAATGAAACAAAAAATACCTGTGCTGATTGTGATGCACCTTGCGAAAAAGCCTGCGTTCGTTCAGGTCTTGTCCCAATAAAACAACTTCTCAACAGATTGCAAAATGAGATTGTTCCAATATTAGATACTCCTATACCAACTAATGAAGATAGACTAAAAACAGATTTTTGTGGTATTCCTTTGGAAAATCCATTTTTCCTATCATCTTCGGTAGTAGCCAGTAATTATGATACATGTGCCAGAGCTTTTGATGCAGGTTGGGCTGGAGCATCTTTTAAGACAATCTGTAACTTTGAAATCCACGAAACATCTCCACGTTTCGCTGCCATAAGAGCAGAAAGTGGAAGTATAGTTGGATTTAAGAACATTGAGCAACTTTCCGATCACAGCGTAGAAGAAAATATGGAAGTTTTTAGACAACTAAAAAGAGACTATCCCCAAAAATTTATACTTGCCTCAATAATGGGCACAAATGAAGAAGAATGGGAAAGACTTGCTAAAAATTGTGAAGATAATGGTGCAGATGCCATAGAATTAAATTTTTCATGCCCCAATATGATGGATGGTGAATTGGGATCAGCCATAGGAGAATGCCCAGATTTAGTTGAACGCTTTACTTCAGCAAGCAAAAAAGGTGTTTCAATTCCTGTTTTAGCAAAACTTACGCCAAATGTTAGTTCAATGACCCCGATGGCAGAAGCTGCAAAACGAGGTGGAGCAGACGGCATTGCTGCCATAAATACAATAAAAAGCATTATGCAAATAGACCCTGAAACATATTTTTCCGCACCAACAGTCAAAAATATGTCGGCAGTTGGTGGATATAGTGGCAATGCAGTAAAGCCAATAGCCTTGAGGTTTATTGCAGAATTAGGTATAAATCCAAATCTTAAAGGAATGTATATCAGCGGTATGGGTGGCATAGAAACTTGGAAAGATGCATTGGAATTTATGCTTCTTGGCTCCCACTCCGTTCAGATAACAACAGCCGTAATGCAATATGGCTATAGAATTATAGACGATTTAAAAGCTGGGCTTAATTATTATCTTCATAAAAAAGGCATTAAAAGCGTTAATGAAATCGTCGGTCTTTCACTTCCATATATCAGTGATACAACAGATATTTTGGAAAGGGATACAATACTTTATCCAAAATTCAACAGAAAAACCTGTATAGGATGTGGTCGTTGTCAAATTTCCTGTTCAGATGGTGGACATCAAGCAATTCGTATGGAAAATGGCAGACCAATACTTAATCCACAAAAATGCTTAGGTTGCCATCTTTGTGTTTTGGTATGTCCAACACACTCAATAACTTCTTCAGAAAAACGAATTATAAAAAAATAAGAGGCTAAATATGCAAATAATTGATGTAAGAGGACTTGAATGTCCTACTCCTCTAATTAGGGTAAAAGAATTTATAGAATCACCAAATGGCAATGAAAATTTCACTGTGATTTTTTCATCAGACATAAATGGAAATGCAAGTTTTCAAAATGTAAGCAGATTTCTAAAAAAATACAGCAGAGAACTAAAAAAAATTGAATCAGAAGACAAAATAACAATGGAAGTTTTTGCTTCAAATGGTGAAATAGCAAAAATAGAAGAAAAAGTAGAAAATTACTGCAATATCTCAAATAATTCTGTTGTTGCAATCGTAAAATCAGATGTTATTGGTTCTGATGAAAAAGAACTTGGAAGAATTTTAATGCACTCTTTTTTAAAAACACTTCCATCAGTAACAGAAGAATTCAAAATCAAAAAAGCTATATTTTTAAATAAAGGTGTAGCTCTTGCCTGTGAAGGTTCAGAATTTATAAAAGCACTACAAGAATTGCAAGACTGCGGTTTTGAACTATTTGTATGTGGAACTTGTCTTGACTACTTCAATTTGAAATCAACTATAAAAGTAGGCAATATTTCAAATATGATGGAAATAATAAATACAATAAAAGAAGCGGATAAGACAATATGCCTAACCTAAAAAATATCTATGCAGACAATGCTGCAACATCTTTTCCAAAAAACAAATCTGCAATAGAAGCAATGCAAAATTATTTAGTTTCAGTTGAAGGCAACCCACAGAGAACTTTTTCTTATAAATCTTCTGAAATGATTTTTGAGGCAAGAGAAAATATTGCTTCTTTTATCGGCAAAAATGTCGATAGCTCAGAAATAATATTCACATCAGGTGCCACAATGTCAGCTAATATGGCAATATTTGGCATTTTAAAAGAGGGCGATCATGTAGTTGTTTCATCCATGGAACACAATGCGGTTATCCGTCCTCTTCTACATCTGAAAAAGACCAAAAATATAATTCTTGACATAATAGAATTTAAAAATGGTCATCTCGATGTTGAAAAATTTAAAAATATCATAACTCCAAAGACAAAAATGGCAATTTGCATGCATGGTTCAAATGTAACAGGTGAAGTATTTGATATAAAAAGCATTTCAGATGGAAAGAAAAATTCAATATTTGTCTGTGATACAGCACAAACAGCAGGTCATATAGATATCGATCCAGACAAATTGGGAGTAGATATACTATTCTTTTCAGGTCATAAAGGAACTGAAGCACCTTTTGGTATTGGGGTTTTATATAAAAGAAAAGGAATAGATATCGAACCTCTAATTTATGGAGGAACTGGTTTTTTGAGTGAATCAGAAGATATGCCTGAATCATATCCTGAAAAGTTGGAAGCTGGAACTTGTAATGCACATTCAATAATAGCATTGTCAAAAGCCATTGAAGAACTCAAAAAAAATGGACTTGAGCAAGAAAAATTGCAAAAACTCGCAGATATTTTTGTTGAAGAAATATCTAATGTAAAAAATATCAAAATATTTTCAGGTCATAATAACAAAATTTATCTGCCGACAATTTCAATTACATCAGATAAAATAACTTGTTCTGATATGACTTTCTTGTTAAAACAGAAATATAATATAACTACAAGAGCGGGATTACACTGTTCCCCATTTGCTCATAAGTCAATAAATACATTTCCACAGGGAACAACAAGAATTTCATTTGGAAGAGGGAATACAGAAGAAGATGTAAGATATGTCGCCAAAGCAGTAAAAGAAATAGTAACAGAGATGTGAAAAAATTGTAATATAAAAATAGAGTGTGAAGAAAATTTTCCTCACACTCTATTTTTTTTTACAATATGAAAAATATTTATTTTTTTATTCTTGCCAATTCTTCTTTTATTCTCTTTTTTACTCTTTCAGTATCTCTTAATTCTGAATCATTTGAAGATTCAATAACATTCATAATAATATTCCTATAAGCATAGCCGATCTCTTCACATATTTTTTCAGAAACATGTACATTAAAAATAGGTAATGATAAAGCTAAAAAATCAAAAAATAGATATTTAAAAGTAGGCATTAAATCATTAATAAAATCATTACTTAAATTAATACCAGCAACATCATTCATTTCTGAAATCATATCCATAATCAATAATGTTAAAGCAGGTACATTAGCAATTGGAACAAATCCTCGACCTATAGATAATTTTGCCTTTTTGTCTATAATTCTATTACATTGTTTCCTAATATCTTTAATTCTTTCTTGATATTTATCATCTAAAAGTTTAATTTTATTTTCTAAAATTTTAACTTTTAATTTTTGATAATTCTCAACAACAGATGACAAAAGCTCTGAAATACCATAAGCAGAAGCTGTATATCCCATTATAGAATAATCTTTAGCCAAAATTCTCTTTATCAAAACTTCAGGTAATTCTTTTTCTATCTGTTGTTCAAGCTCACCTTTTTCATTACTATAACATTGAGTTATAACAATAACAAATGGAATTTCATATTCAATAGATAATTTTCTTATTAAATCAATTTCAAATGGCTCAAATCGTTTTGATTCATTATTTACACAAAAAAAGACTACATGCATATTAGAATTTGAAGCATTTTTTCTACTCTCTTCTATATGTCTTTTGGTATCTCTCAAAGTTTGATTAGTAATACCATTATCTATTTCTAAACCAACAGTATCATACAAGTTTAAATGAAGATATTCATAATTCAATGTTATTTGTTTTGAATAAGTCTTATTTTCCTTTGTTATCGGCATACCAATTCCAGTAGGAGCTACATCTTCTTTTAAAATAGAATTTATAAGTGTACTCTTGCCTACTCCAGTCTTTCCCATTACTACAATATCTAAATTTTCCATTATTTGTTTGCCATATATCCTTTGATTCTATCTTTAAATGATTTAGACATTTCCTCTACAATATTTCCTAAATCTTCTACTTTTGATTTTATAATTTTGTCCCAATATTCTTCAAGTACAATGACAAAATTAATGCCTATAGTAAAAATAAGAATAGCAACCTTATTATATTTTTTATTTAAATTTTCATCAGTTACTTTCATAAGTTCACTATCTTTATTACTACTTATTTCAATATCTATTTTTATTTTATCTATTTGTTTTTCTTTATCATAATAAAAATACTCAAGATTACTTAATGTAGATATATGAATTTCACCTTTAACAAGATCGCTCATTACTTTCTTAGAAGCCCCTAATACAGTATCTAATGCTTTATCTTTATTAAAAACTTCACCAAAACTTATTTTATCAGAAACAATATACTTAGCAAGACGTTTAGCAATATTTAAAATATCATTCCAAAGAACATTTCCAAAATCTTGGTCTATAACGAATTTTTGTATATCTTCATTTTTCAATACGGTATTATATACTTTTGCAATTTCTTTTTGCATTTTGCCAATTTTATTGTTCCCAGTAAATAAACGAACAAGAGGCAATTTATCCCAAAATCCATCTTGTGATTCTCTAATATATCTAAAAATAATTTCCAATGCAACTTTTCTTTTGGCTTCTTTGTCAATCTGTTGTGCAGCAATAAATGCATCTGTTATATATTCAGGAACTTTTTTTACAGTTATGTCAACTAACTTATCCAAATTTCTTTGAGAAGCAGTAAGACTTTGACCAGATATTTCTATAGTCCAATCCTGAGCAACAACCTGCATTATATCTATATCATCCAAACCATTTTCTTTATTTATTTCTCTTATATGTTCTTCAAGAATATTACTTTCTTTTTCATTATAAGATTGTGTTAAAACAATAAAAAATGGTACTTTATTGTCTTTGTGTAATCTTTTTATAAGTTCTAATTCTGCAGTTTGATAACGTTTACTACCAGAATTTATACAATACCAAATTGCATGGATTACATCTGTTGTAGATTGTTGTGCTTTTTCTACTATTTTATCTTTTATAGATTGAATTGTCTTAGTTGTTTTTTCATTATCTATTTCGAGACCAACAGTATCCCAAATGCAAATAAAATCATTTTTGTATTCTTGTACTCCATCTGTTACAGGCAATCCAATACCTGTTTTTGCAATCTCTTTACCAAATACAGCATTTATCAATGTGCTTTTTCCAACACCTGTACCACCTGCTATAATGATATTTGGAATTTGCTTATTTTCTTCTTCAATTATTTCTTCTTCATTCACAATATCTGACATATTTTTCTCCTACTTAGTTCTCATCAAAATGTTTAGCAGCTGCCCATCCAATAGCTTCAGTTACTCCAGCAGCAGTTGAAGCATTTATTACATTTCCAATTCCAGGTATCCAACCAACAAGAACACTTGCTATTCCTCTACCAACTACAGCTCCTCCAAGACTCATCAAAATACTTTTTGCAGCAGATTCAGTTATTTCTTTATTAAAAACTTTACCCAAAGCAATTATCATCGTTATTTGTATTGGTGTTATCAAAAGAGTGTCAGAACCAATCGCTTGTGCTAATCCTGCTCCTATGCCAGCACATGAAGCACTAGCAGAATGAATAATTGTATGACAAGAGCTTCTCTCTTCTTCAGTCATTTAATTTTCCTCCTTTTTCTTTATTCTTCATCAAAATGCTTAGCAGTAAACCAACCAATAGCTTCAGTTACTCCTACAGCTGTTGAAGCATTTATTACATTTCCAACTCCAGGAATCCAACCTACAAGAGCACTTGCGACTCCTCTACCAACAACAGAAGCAGTTGCACTAAGCAAAAGACTTTTTGCAACAGATTCAGTTATTTCCTTATTAAAAACATTTCCTAAATCAATTATCATTTTAATTTGTATTGGCATTATTATTAAACTATCAGATAAAGGTACTTGTGCTGTTATAAACCCTACTCCAGCACAAGAAGCAGCTGCATTATGAATAATATCTCTACATTTTCTTTTTTCTTTAATAGTCATTTAATTAAGTTAAGCCTCCTATTATGATTCTTCATCAAACATTTTAGCAGCAGCCCATCCAATAGTTTCTGTTAAACCAGCTGCTACTGAAGCATTTATTGCATTCCCAATTCCTGGAATCCAACCTACTAAAACATTTGCTACCCCCTTACCAAGCATCTGTCCTAAAAATTTTGCTAAAAACCCTTTAGCCAAAGATTCTGGTATTGTTTTACCAAAAACATTACCAATAGCAATTATCATTCCTATCTGTATAGGAGTTATTATAGTTGTATCAGATAAAGGTACTTGTGCCAATCCAGCACCTACCCCACCACAAGAGACACTTGCTGTATGAATAATTGTATGACATTTACTTCTTTGCTCACTCGTCATTTAATTTTTCTCCTTCTAAAAAAATAATATATAAAAAATCTAATGATTTCCTATCATAGAAAATATTGTTCTAAACCAGTCACTCAATAGTTCCCAATAATTAATTACAAGCCCAATAATAATTACAACAACTAATCCACAAACAATTTGTTTTCCAGTATCTTCATCAGAATCACTATGTATGAATATCTTTCCAATAAGAGCTAAAAGACCAAACCCCAAAGGAAATGAATACCATATCATAGACAAAATAAGCCATATAATAAACAATATAAAACAAGTACATCCATAATAAACAATAACAATCATTAAACCAATCTGCCCATATTAATTTTTTTTAATACTTTTCTAATTTTACAACCTTAATTTTTACAAAAAGGCACAAAATTATTACAATGTTGTCTTATATCAATGACAGATTCTGACATTATAAATATAAATAAACTCAATTATTTACTATAAACATGATATATTTTTAAAAAGTATCTTTTAAAGATTCAAAAAAAAAAAAATACTTTTAAGGAGATTCCAATCATGGCTATTTTTAAACAGATAAAAACAACTAATAGAAAAAAGCAAATAAAAAAAGAAGCCAAATTATAGACTTCTTATTTTAGAAAAAATTATTATTTTTCAACAATCTTACATTACAACTTTTCTTTTTTCATCATCTGCGACAAAAACTGCTGTAATTATTTTTTCCCTTCATTTTTATAACTTCCTGCATATCGTTTAACTTGTTCTTCGCCTTAGATACTATTTTGCTGTTACTAACGATCACGAAACTCTCTCTCAAATGGAGGATAATTGCGATCAGGTGGAACTGCAAATATCACTTTCTTCACTTTTGTATCACTAAAAACTTCTCTAAAGAAACGAGCCACCGTTTCAGGCTTTTGAGCAAAAACACCACAACCAAAAGCACCAGCAATCAATACATCTACACCTTCATTATCACAAATATCCCTTATAAATCTAATTCTATCCTTAAGAACAGTCTCATTTTCTTTTTCACTAAATCTGCCATCTTTAAGCAACATAGAACGATTAGGTGCTGCACAAGTTATTACATCTGCAATTATATAATCTCTATCATTATTACCGAAAAAAAAGACATTAGGTGAATAAAGTGCTCTGTTCTTATACAATCCTTTATTATAATTTGCTCCATTCCATTCATAATATTTCGGAAATTTCCGAAGAATATTATAAAGAAAAGATACATGGCATAATGCTTCTTCTTGAGCCATTGAACCATTTAAAAAACCACCACCAGCATTCCTATAACTGGCAAAATTAAGTACAGCCATCTTTTCTTTTCCAGCATTTCTTGTAACGCTATCTTGTGTATATGACTTTTCAACTACAAATACAGCTTTATTTCCTTCTATTTTGTCCCTGACAAAATCTATTCCGTATAAATGAGTGTCAGCGATACTCTTTTCTATTTCTTTGGAATATAATCTATCCATAAGAGCTGTGTGTTTCTGAGCGTTTTCTTGCATTTGTTCTCTTCTTCCCATAATTTACTCTCCTTATTATGTCGTAGTCCTTTAATATGGCTGTGAAATCAATTTTTGTTATTAATTTCCAGTTTTCTACTTTTTATATTATACACAAATACAATGACAAAATCTGTCATTTTAGATTTTTTACAATAAATTTCCCAAAGAAGCCCTGCTAAAAAATTTAGCAAGGCTTCTTTGTGAAATTTTCGCTCCCCTATTTTATACTACAACTTGTCTTTTTTCATTGTCAGCAACTAAAATGACTGTTATTATTTTCTTCCCTGCCCCCTTGTGGGGCTGATTTTTTAAAAACTCGTCAGAGTTTTTAACTATTAGCTCATTTTTATAACTTTCTGCATATCTTTTGACTTGTTCTTGACCTTCTGCCTTTTTTTTATCTACTTCTTTTGAAGTATTGGCAAATTTGACCTCAATTATTATTATCTTGTCATCAAAGGGAATTATCAAATCTGATCGTCCATCTTTTGTATAAGATTCTTGAAATGAACTTACACCTGCACCACCACGAAGCAACACTACAAATAATGAACGATAATAGGCTTCATTTTGATTTTGTGGAAAGTCATTATAAGGTATTTTTTCTAAAACACTATTAAATATGCTAACTATTTCTTCAACATTACCATCTTTTAAATTTTTTATTGCATTCCAAAGAGCATTTCCCAATGGTAAATAATTTTCTATATGATAAATATCTTTTAAGTACAAACTACTTATTGAGCCAAGAACTTCTAAATTTGGATAATCAAGAGTTAAAATTTCCTTATCACCTTTAGATTCCCATTTTTCTATAGTTAAATAACCTGCTTGATATAAAAAACTCTCACAGGTTGAACTTTCTATCTCATGTTCATCTACAAAAGTTGATTCTACTTCTATATGCCTAAATTTATCTGGATTTGTTATTCCGTGTTTCTTAAAATATTTACCAAGAAATGATGGCAAACCTGAGACATACCAATAATTTCTAAATCTACCTTCACTAAAGAAATTTAATACTGAAAATGGATTATATACTCTTACTTTACCATCAAATGAAAATCCATCATAATGTTTTTTTATTTTATTTAATAACTCTTCTCTACTCAAAGACATTTTCTGTCCATTTTTTTCAAGCCAATCTACAAAATTATCTTCAAGTTCCTGCTGTGTATAACCAACAATATCTCCATAGTTTTCAGACATTGATATATCACTTAAATTATTTAATCCAGAAAATACCCCTGCTTTGCTAAATTTTGATACTCCTGTAAACATAACAAATTTTACATCATCACGGTCTTTTAAAATACTATAAAACGGACGAAAAATTTCTCGCATTTCATTTGCTTTTTTTAAATTGTCGATATTATCTGTCATTGGTTTGTCATATTCATCAATAAGCACAACGACTTTACCAAATTTTTTATATAATTCTTTTATTATTTTAGACAATAGACGACCTGAATTGTTTATTAGTTGAATATTTAAATTGTAATCATCTATAATATCTCCAAGATAATCAATAAGAGCTGATTTTAATTCTTTTTTATTTGTATAATCTCCCAAAGCCCCCATATCTATTTTTATAACTGGACTTGGATTTTTTGCTTGTTCTTTTACCCATTCCTCAGCATATAACCCCTTAAATAATTCAGTTCTGCCTTTAAACATCGCTTCAAGCGTAGATATTGTCAAAGATTTTCCAAAACGACGAGGACGAGAAAGAAAATAATATCCAGTCTTTCTCACAAGATTAAGTAAATGTTTAGTTTTATCTACATATACAAAATCTTCTTTACGAATTGCTTCAAAATTTTGAATACCTATAGGTAAATCTTGCATAGTTTTTATATCTCCTTAGCTTTAAAGCTAAGGAGCGAATCCTTCCTTTTATTTAATTTTTATCTCATTTTACCACAATTTTACCAAAAAGGCAAATAAAAAAGAAAGGACTGTGAAAAAAGTCAATATTTTTTCACAGCCCCCACCCTAATCAGTTTTACAAAAAATCCGAGTTATTTTTCAAATTCTGGATAAATATCAATAGGTATTTCGTACAATTTCTTTAATGAATTTGTCAAATGTGAAGGAACCTGTGCGTATTGGTCAAGGAATTTTGCTCCCTCTTCATAACTGCCTTTTCTCTGTATATCGAGAAGTGCTTTAGAAAGTCCCTTTACAGCATCTCTAAATTTGTCAAAATGAACTTTATATGTGCCTGTTTTCTCATCATAAGTGAAAGCACCTTTTTCCATCATCCAATTCAACTGGATCAAAGCACCTTTTCCATGTGCCTCACCTATTCCAAATCTAACTGATCTGAAAATACCAGTCAAATAAGTTACTGCCATTTTGTCCAAATCATCTGCAGAAAGTACGCCCTTGTCTGTCAAATAGAACTCATCATGAATTGCGAGTGTATCTGCTTTACATTCTTCTATTGCTGAATACATGTCACCTAAGCACAATCTGACATCTTTTAAAGAACCATCAGGCATCTTTACTTCACCTGGACCTAAGCCATGTGATAGTTCGTGGAATACAACTGATCTGAAATAGCAGTCAAAAGAAATGTCCTTGACCTGTGAAGGATCGACAATCATCTTTCCAATAGGAAGAGTGCTTGCGTCAAATTTTGCACTCATTATGTTTTTCATCATAACCTTTTTACAGCCTTTTTCCTTCCTGACTTTTTCGTCATTAGGAAGTGCAAATGCTGAGGTATGAACTCCTGCTTTAGCGTCTCCTGAAGAATATATCAAATTGACAATTCTTATTGGAGATGTAAAATCTCTTGTCATATTTTTATCTTCATCAGGAATTGGAAGATTATTTTCAAGTTCTGGAAGATATTTTACATATTTTGAAAACTGTTTTGCATCTTCAGGAAGATTTTGATATATAAAAGCCTCATAAGATGCTTTACTATTCATCAAAGAATCCTCATATACTTCATAAGGACCTATGACAAGTTCAATATTGCTGTCTTCTATTGTCATCCAATCTACATCACTCTTATAATAATCATCTGTTGTGAGTGCGTCAGCTCTTGACAAAAGGAATCTCTTTAAAGTTGGATTATCTGCATATTCAGCTGCTTTTCTAAGAGCATTTACTGCAATATTCAACTCACTTTTATAATATTCGTGATAAGGTACAGGTCTAAGATTTTTATTTTCATCTCTGACAATTACTGTAAATTCACTTGTCATCTGATCCTTTAATTTAGGATGTGATTTAACAAATGATTCAAATTCAGCCTTTGTCATATCTTCTGGATAGAATCCAGCACCTGCAGGTTTTTTCTCATCACTATAAAAATTGTAGTTGTCATTGATTCTGTCAAATGGACCTGCATTGAAAAGGACATATCTGAGCATAAACTTATCAAAATCATCATCAGAACTTATGAGTTTTAAAATAATGTCTTCATTTTTTGAATAAGCCTGTTTTCTGAACAAGCGATCCATACTGTCGCCTGCTTTAATGAGATATTTGACAACTTGTTTTTCTCTATCAGACAATTTAGAACTGTCATATTTTACTTTTACAGGAGCCAATTTAGAAAGTTGACATTTCAAATAAGCAATTTTTTCTATTCTATTCCAAGCAGATGGGCCAGCACTTAAAGGTAAGTCCATCAATACTTTTTCAGCACTTTTGACTTTTACAGAATCTGCTGCAAAAGCTGGAACTACAGTCAATGGAGCAGATAAAAGCATTGCAGAAAGTGCAAATGACAATAAATCGTTTTTCATAAAAAACCTCCATAAAAATTAACTGAAATTAATCTTAAATATTATTTAAAATTAATTTCAGTGTCACACATATATATTCTAAAGTTCATTTGAAGCTTCATCATCTGTTACATTTCTATCAGGAACTTCAATAACATTGCCATTATTACCACCTTCATAATTATCTTCAGCTTTAGGTATCTGAATAGTTTCTACCTTTTGAACATCTGAAGGCGGTTTTGGAATTGCAATAGCCTTTGGTCTTGGAGGAGGTGGTGCAACAGGAGTTTCCTCTTTTTCTATTTCTTCCTCTTCAATAGGTCTTGGATCACCTTCTGATCTTCTTGGCTCTTCCTTTTTGATTTCTGGTTTAACTTCTTCAGCCTTTACCCTCTCAATTCTTCCCGTTCTACTATTGTATTTAATAGGTCCATGCTTATAACAAAAAGATTGTGGAACAGAGCCTATCGAATAAGATTGTTTCACTATATCTGGACAAGTTCCAGTTGCTCTCAAATGTGTTTCTGCACACATCGAAACAGTTATCTTTCCGTCTTTTCCTTCGCCAAATTCCATTTTCTTTTCAGAAGCAAGAGCTTTTTTCATAAAATCAGCCCAAATAGGTGCAGGAAGATCTCCACCATATACATGGTTCATTTTTGAGTTATCATCATTTCCTGTCCAAACAGCACATACAAGCTGTGGAACAAAGCCTGCAAACCAAGCATCTCTGAATTCATCTGTTGTTCCAGTTTTTCCAGCAGCTGGTCTTCCTATATAAGCAGTTGTTCCTGTACCGCTTTCGATAACACCTCTCATCATCTCTGCCATTGTAAATGCAGTTGATTCAGCTATAACTTGTTCAGGAACAGGCCAACGATGGTCTTCAATTATCTGTCCAGAAGAATCTTTTATCAGCTTAATAGCAACAGGTTCATATCTCACACCACCTGAAGCGAAAACAGAATATACAGAAGCAAGTTCAAGAGGAGTTATAACACCGCTACCAAGAGCAAGAGAAAGATGTGGCTCTAATGGTTCTGTTATTCCAAGTCGAGAAGCATAATCAAGAACAGTATCAATTCCAAGTAGATCGAGTAATTTTACAACAGGAACATTTCTTGACCATTTCAAATTGTCTCTTATACTCATTGCTCCTTTAAACGATCTATCACTATTTTGTGGAGACCAAACAGTCCCATCACCCATTTTATAAGAAACAGGCTTGTCAATAATAGTAAAATTAGGAGAATATCCAGTATCTATTGCAGCTGCATAAATGACAGGTTTAAAAGAAGAACCTGGTTGCCTTTTTGCCTGCCAAGCACGGTTAAATTGGTCTTTATCAGTATAACCTTTTCCACCGACAAGTGCCTTTATATATCCATTTCTTGGATCGATTGCGACTAAAGCCCCCTGAGAGGCATTCATATACTGATTAACAGCATTTTTCATTCCATCTTTTATAGCTTGTTCACCAATTCTCTGCATTTTTATGTCGAGAGTTGTATATATCTTTAAACCGCCTCTATAAAGAAGTTCATCACTATACTTTTGAGAAAGCTGTTTCAAAACATAAGAAGTAAAATAAGGATACTTCATCATCTGAATTTCAGTTTTCTTTGGAGCATATTTCATCTTTTCAGACAATGCTTCTTTTTTCTCTTTTTCTGTTATATACCCACAGGAAACCATTCTATCGAGAACCATTCCCTGTCTAATCAATGCAGATTCCTCATCTACAAAAGGAGAATAGACGCTCGGTGCAGGTGGAAGTCCAGCAATCATAGCACTTTGTGCAAGTGTCAAATCTTTTGCATGTCTTCCAAAATAAGTCTGTGCAGCAGCTTCAATTCCATAAGCTCCAGAACCAAAATATATTTGATTCAAATATTTCTCAAGAATTTCTTTTTTAGTAAATCTTCTCTCAATCTGTAGAGAAATGATTATTTCTTGAATTTTTCTTTTTAAATTCTTTTTAGGGTGAAGAAAAATATCTCTCGCAAGTTGCATAGTTATTGTACTTGCACCTTGTGCAGCACTTCTTCCCTTAAAATCAGCTACTACAGAACGAGCTATAGCTTTAAAATCAATACCTGAATGTGTATAAAATCTCGAATCTTCAATGGCAACAATAGCATTTTTCATGCTTGTTGGAATTTCGTCAATAGGAACCCAATATCTATTTTCTTTGAAAAGAGTACCTATAACTGTACCATCAGAAGAATAAATAATAGATGTCTCGCTTGGTTCAAATTTTTCCATAGCTTCAACATCTGGCAAATCTTTAACACATGTATTTATAACATATATTCCCCCTGCTATTGCAACAATCAACACAAATAAGACCAAATAGCAAAGTGTAAGAATAATTTTTAAAAATATTCTCTTCGGTTTCTTTTTTTTAGGAGCAGAAGTAGTTGAATCACTTTCTTTGGGCTTTGGTGTCTCAGTTGGAGATGAAGGAGCTAAAGGAGGATTTGCCCTCTTTCTTCCTTTATTATTTATAGTAAGTATCATCTTTTATTCTCCCTAAGGTAGTTACTTTACAGGATTCAATTCCTTATAAACAGATGAAAGAACTCCATTTATAAATTTTACGCCTTTTTCTTCACAAAACATTTTTGAAATTACGACAGCCTGCTCAATAGCTACTTCATCAACGACATCTTTTTCTTTTGAGAACATCATTTCATATATTGCTATCCTCAAAATATTCTTTTCAACATTTCCAATGCTGTCATATTTCCAATTTTTACAATTAGCTTCAATTTTAAATTTTATCTCTTCTGATTTTTTTGTAACACCTATTACTATTTTTCTAACAAAACTTAAAACAAGTTCTTTTACATAAGCAAGAAATCTCAAATCCTTATCATACCAATCTTTCAAAGCATTTTTTTGGTCTTCTGTATATTTCTCTACAGGAGCTTTTTTGGAAAGTCCTAAAACTTCCAATGATTTTCTTATTGCAAAATCCCCTGCTTGTCTAATACTATATATTTTTTCTACTTCTTCAGGAGTTACATTATTTGGGAAAAATGGCAAAAGTTCCTCAAGTGAAGTAATAAGATTAAATTTACTCTTTGAATCGATCCCCAAAGATTCAAATTTTGAATCAGCTGTAACTCTATTTTTTTTATATATATCTTGAATTTTCCTTTTTATTTCATCTATAGCATAGTCTATCTGCAAATTTATCATCATTTTTTTAGCACTATGCCCTTTTTTATCCCACAAATGTGGATTTATATGAAGAGAATACAAAAATTCTCCATCAATATCTGCCAAAATATCTTCAAAAGACTTATTGACATCTCCTCCGACAAGGTCTAATTTAAATAAAACATTGAGAGCAATAATTCTCCCTAAAGTTTTTTCTTCTCTCATAAAATCTAAAGCCTCACTTTTGTCCCATTACACATTTAATTTTTTTGTGGAAATATAATTATGTATTAAAAATGTTTTGCCAATTACAGCAATTTTCAAAAATGTTAATAAAAAAAATAATATTTAGTTTTGGGATAAACCAATGAACGGAAATAGAGCGAAGAGGAGCCTAAAGTGAATGGATTATCCCAAAATTAAATTAGCACTAATTTTGAAAATTACTATAGCCGATTATTTAATTTTCGAGTTCTTACACCCTTTTACAATTCTATTCAGTCCATTATAATCTTTTATAATAGATACATCAGAAAATCCATTATCACAAAACAACTTTTTTACATCAAAACCTTTTGATGAATTTATTTCAACAGCCAAAACCCCATTAAAATTTAATCTACCAATAGATTCCTTAACTATTTTTTCAGTTATTTCCAATCCATCATCATCAGAATATAAAGCCAATTCAGGCTCAAAATTTGCAACAGAAGGGGAAATCTTATCCCATCTTGATATATAAGGCGGATTTGACGCAATAAAATCAAATTTTAAATCATTTGGCAAAGACTGAAAAAGATTTCCACAAAAAAATTCTATCCTATCCTCTATTGCGTTTTTTTGAGCATTTAATTTTGCAATAGAAATCGCCTTTTCTGAAATATCTGATGCAAAAATTTTTGTCTTTTTCGAATAATATGCAATAGAAACAGAAATACACCCACT
>JBGUKW010000062.1:0-5247 GCA_045114665.1 Candidatus Xenobia bacterium
TATTTTTTCAACAGATACACTTATCGACAATTTGAAAAAAGAGCTTCCAAATGCTTCTGATACTGAAAAAGCTCTTCTAACTTCTACAGGTGAATTTTATTCTTGCCTTTCTGTTGCTTCTATGCTTAGAGATAATGAATTAAAAGTTGAAATTTTTTCAGGGGCAGATGTTCCAATAATAACAGAAAATAAGACATTTAATGCAAAAATAAAATCTGTTGGTACTGAAAATATATTGAAGGCTTTTGAAAATAATGATGTTGTGGTTGTTGCTGGTTTTCAGGGAATTACCGAATTTGGGATTGTTTCTACTTTGGGAAGAGGTGGAAGTGATACAACTGCAACAGCTATTGGAGTTGCATTAAAAGCTAATTGTGTGGAAATTTACACAGATGTTGACGGTGTGATGACTGCAGACCCTAAAATATATAGTGAGACCAACAAAATTGATGAACTTAATTTTGTTGAAATGGGGGAAATGGCAAGCGAAGGAGCAAAAGTTTTACATACTCCAAGTGTTGAAATTGCAGAAAGATATGATGTTGATGTTCTTGTTAAAAATACTTTTTCAGATGATAAGGGAACAAGAGTTTCAAAAAATGCAAAAAATACAGAAATAGTAACAGGTTTTATACATAGAAAAGATATAACTGATTTCTTTGTTGATTATACACTTGTAAATAATTATCCAAAAAGACAGAGAGGGCTTTTTAAATCACTTGCTGAAAAACATATAAGCCTCGATCTTATAAATATTTGTGGAAAAAAAGTATATTTTGCTGTAAACTCTTCAGATACTGAAGCTGTAAGACAACATCTTATTGATACTGGTATGAGGTTTTTTGAAAGAGATAATGTTGCAAAAATTTCTTGTATTGGTGCAGGAATGAAGGGGACAGCAGGTGTTATGGCAAAAGTTGTAAATCAGTTGAAAAAGGCTAATATAAAAATATATAGGAGTGTAGATTCGCTTATAAATATTTCTTGTATTATTGATGAAGATAAACTTCAAAATGCAATGAAAATTTTGCACGAATTGATTAATTAATTATAATTAGTGATATTATTGTTTAGTTGAGTTTTAAGTTATGCCAAAAGAGAGAGAAAAGAAAGAATTTGATTATTTCATAATAACAAATAGTCCAGGTGAGCTTTCTGCTTGGGTCTATCCTGTTGTGTGCGAATTAAGAAAACAAGATCCTGATTCGAGGATTAATGTTTTGTTAGTTCCATGTTTTTATGCAACAGGTAGAGAAAAACAGATTGCAGAAACATTTGAAGCTGTTGACAATGTTTTTACTCCTAATGACTTTTTGCGTTTTTCATTTGGTCTAAAAGTAGGTGATTTTAAGCCTTATAAAAATGGGGCTGTTATATCTCTCGGTGGCGATCCTTGGCATGCTGTTTTGATTTCTAAGAAATTAAAATACCCTGCTTTTTTATACACAATGAAAAAAGCAGATACTGGCAAATGTTTTAAACATATTTTTTCGATACATGAAAAGTTAAAAGATAGGTTTTTATCTCTTGGCATCAAGCCAGAAAATATATCTGTTGTCGGAGATCTTATGCGAGATGGTGTAAAACCTGTTTTAACACCTGAAGAGACGAAAAAAAAATTAAATATCTCTGATGACAAAAAGATAGTAACATTTTTTCCAGGTAGTAGGTTGCCACATGTTGAAGAGAGTTTGCCTGTCTTTATGAAAACCTGTGAAGAGATAAAAGAAAAGATTCCGAACTCTGAATTTGTGATTTGTCTTTCTCCTTTTGTAAATTTTGATGATGTAAACAAATTTATAAAACAGAGAAATAAATATATAATTGATGGTACTTGGGGAAATCTTGAAAATGGTGAGATAACAACCGCAGGTAATGTAAAAATAAAACTTTCGAGAGAATATAGATATGACATTGTCAAAATTTCAGACCTTGTCATAACTATACCTGGCACTAATACTGCTGAAATAGCTTCATTGGGTAAGCCAATGATAGTTGCATTTACTTGGAATGCAAAAATTCCGAGTGGTGGAATTGGCTTTTTATTAAATTTAATTCCTGCTACAGGTTTTTTGAAAAAGTCAATTATGATGTTACTTCATGGAAAAATTAAATTTAAAGGGCTTCCAAATGCTCTTGCTGAAAAAGAGTTAACTCCTGAATTGATGGTTGATAAAGGCTCTTATCAGCTCTCCTCACTCGCTATAGAGCTATTAAACGATCCAGATAGATGTAAAAAAATATCTGAAGATCTCCTTGGAATTATGGGTGGAGGAGGAGCAGGTGTTAAAATCGCCTCAAAAATAATAGAAATAGCTCAGAAAGGTATATCAGAATAATGAGAAGTTTTTTCTTTAAGCACAGAGGAGCATTTTTTGTTCCAGTTGCTCTTTTACTTTTTATTGCAGGTAAGCCAACTTTACTTTCTTTTATAATAGGATTTGTATTTGCCGTACTTGGTGAATTGATAAGAATTTGGGGGGTTGGTTATGCAGGAATAACGACCAGAAAAAATAATGTTGAAGCTCCTTTTCTTGTTACAGGTGGACCATTTTCTTATGTGAGAAATCCACTTTACATTGGAAATGGAATTACTGGTCTTGGCTTTACAATAATGGCTTGTGGTGGACAAAATCTAATTTGGAGAAGTATTTTTCTTGTTCTTTGGTTTTTGTGCTATTTTGGGGTTTATGGAATGATCATTCCACATGAAGAAGAATTTTTGAAAAAAGAATTTGGTGAGCCATACTTAGAATATTGTAAACATGTAAATAGAATTTTCCCAAATTTTAAAAAATACTCAAATCCACAGGGAACTTTTAATCCTGAAGCAATAAAAGAAGCTGAGAGCAAAACATTGGTTCAGTTTGTTATATTTTTGATTTTAATGAGTTTAAAAATAATTCCTTTCGGTCCTTTGGTCGGAAAATTGTTCTTGTCTTAAAAAATATATAAAATTTTTTTGTTTATATATTGACATATTTAGGAAAAAGTATTAAAATAGGTTAGCATTAAAAGCAGATAATGACATATTTATAAATTTGAGCTTCAAAATGCAATGCGAAAATTATTTCAATGTGGAGGGGGTGAAATGAATGGAAACTCGTGTACTTGAAGGCGAATCTATTGATGCTGCATTGAAAAGATTTCGCAGACAGTGTCAGCGCGACGGAATTCTTTCTGAATGGAAGAAACGTGAGCATTATGAAAAGCCAAGTGTTAAGAGAAAAAAGAAATCCGAAGCTGCAAGACGTAGAAGATCAAGCTAATTATATTTTAATTGCTTAGAAATTTTGATATTTTTAATTTTTTATTACATATCAAAAATTGAAGCCACATCTTAAATATTTTTTTGATGTGGCTTTTTCTGATTTTAAAAAGTTTTATAACATAAAGAACATGAATTTTTTATTAAAAGTACAAACATTTTTAAAAAAATATTTTACATTATTAAAAAAGCCTGTCTCTGATTTTTTAAAAAATAGAAATGTGCTTCTTATTCTTACATATCTTATTTTGACTTGGATATCTATTTCTTTTATTATAATGGAATATCGTCCTTCAGAAAAATTTGTTGTTGGACAACCTTCAAAAAGAGATGTCAAAGCCAATTCTGATTTTAGTGAGATAGATAATATAGCAACTGAGCTTGCAAGAAAAAAAGCTGCTGAATCTGTTCCTATTATTATGACAACAGATTCAAATATTACCAATTCTGTAATATCTGATTTTAGATATACATTGAGCCAACTTGACAATATTAGAAAAAAAAGAGATAAAATGGAAGATATAACTAATATACATCCAGAAACCTCTTTTAAAATTTTTATAAAAGATTCTATTTTTAAGAAATTGCTTGAAATGGATGATTCAACTTTTAATTCAGTAGAAGATAAATCTTTAAGTATATTATATGAATTAATGGTCAAAGGTATTTCTGCTTCTTCAAAAAATTATTCTCTTGTCAGTGATGAATCTATAGACGAATTGAAAAAAAATGTTGATAAATTGAAAGTTTCGGAAGATGAAAAAGAAGTTATATTTTCAATTCTTTCAAATGCAATAAGACCTAATATGATTCAAGATTGGGCTGAGATAAAAAAAGAACAACAATATAGAATGAGTCAAGTATCTCCTATAATGATTTTTATTGCTAAAGGGCAGACAATTATAAGAGAAGGGGATATTGTAACTCCAAAAGATTTAGAACTTTTGAATAACTTAGATATTTATGGTTCTTCTCCAGTGAAGGATATTCTTTCAAGTTTTATTATATCTTTAATTTTAGTTCTAATTTTATATTATGGAGCTAAAATTTTATATCCCCCGATGATAAAAGAGAGAAGATTTTTATTTATTGTTTGTTTAGTTATTGTTTTAACAGCTCTTATATGTCGTTTTTCTTTAAATTCTGATACGGCGTATATCTCAGGAAAGTATATAGCTACTTATTTTGCACCAATAGCTATGGCTTCTATTTCTATACAGCTAATATATGGTTCGTCTTCTGCTTTTATTGTAACTTTTGTTTTGGGAATAATATCTGGAATTATAAGTCGTAATTTTTCAACTATTGTTGTTTCTTTAATAACTGGATTTTCAGCTGTTATCTTTTTTGCAAATATTCAGAAACGAGCTGAAATGGTTTGGGCATCTGCTTTTGTTATGATTGTAAACATAGTAACTGCATTTGTCATGAATGCATATATAGATACATCTGACACAAAATTTTTTACACCAATTTTTATAGCTGGATTTAATGCTTTTGTATCTTGTCTTTTTGCAATAGGTCTTGTCTTTTTGTTGGAAAATATATTTCCTATTGTTACAAATATAAAATTACTAGATCTTGCAAATCCTTCAGAACCACTTTTGAGAGAATTGACAGCAAAAGCTCCAGGTTCACATGTACACAGTATTCTTGTTTCAAATCTTGCGGAAGCTGGTGCTATAGCTATAGGAGCTAATCCAATTCTTGCAAAAGTAGGGGCTTATTATCATGATATAGGAAAGACAAAACAGCCTTCAATGTTTATAGAAAATCAGTTTGGGGCTTTAAATCCACATGACAAGGTTACATCTAATTTGAGTAAGGTTATTATTATTTCCCATGTTCGTCAAGGTGTGGAATTGGCTACTAAAGCAAAACTTCCTGATCCTATTATTGACATAATTGCACAACATCATGGTACTTCTCTTTTAAGATATTTCTATGCAAAAGCATTGAAAACTGATAAAAATGTAAGG
>JBGUKW010000063.1:0-5325 GCA_045114665.1 Candidatus Xenobia bacterium
ATAATGCAAGTTTTTTATTTAAAATAAAGGCATTGAACCTTTATTTTAAATGCACCTTATATCCCCATAAATAAATTTAGGGGCATTTCGGTGCATTTCGGTAAAATATATTTTTTAGAAGGAAAATATTTGTAATTATAGAAAAGTTATTTTTATGAAAACTAAATATCACAAATCGATCGATTTGTGAAGCAATTATTCTCTGTTTAGGGAAAAATTAATATTAAAGTCAATCGAGGCTTTCGCCAATAAGGCGAAAGCCTCGATTTTTTTTGAAAAATTGATTATGTTAACATTTTTGTAACATTTCTATTTTTCAACTTTCTGCTCAAAATTTATTATGGAGGTTTGAGGTTCTATGAAAAAACTACTAAAATTCACTTATTTGTTCTTATGCCTTCTAATCATAGGAACATTTACTGTCGCATGTGGTGGCGGAGGAGGTGGTTCTTCTTCTGGCGGTGGATTTGGATATTTTCCAACAAATCCAGATACAAATCCTATTATAAATCCAACAAACAAAACAGTTACACTCAATGACGAAATTTTACAGCAACTTTACGAACTCGGAATTATTAATAGTGCAGACAAAAGAGAATTAACTTCTATCAATATTCCTGCTACATATACATATAATGGAACTACATATACTATAACTGCCATTGGTGATTATGCTTTTGCTATCACTGAAAATAAATCAAAAAATCTCACAAAAGATTTAGCTGTTACAGAAAACAATACAACATTAACAAGTGTTACAATACCTGCAACTGTTACTAAAATTGGAAAAGGAGCATTTTTTGGTTGTACTGAACTTGAAAACCTAACAATTCCTGATACTGTTACAGAAATTGGATCAAATGCTTTCTACAATGTTCCAAAAATTACTTATAATGGAAATGCTGAAGGAGCTGTAAATGGTTGGGGTTCTGCAAATGTAAACAGTGATAATTACACAGAAATTGAACTTGACAGCGAAACAATAGAAAGACTTACATCACTTGAAATTTTTGAAACAGATGATCTTGGAAGAAGAACTGATGTTATAATTCCTTCTATTTTTGAATACAATGGCACTAAATATAAAATCACTAAAATTGCACAAGAAGCATTTAAAAATAATACAACCCTTACAAGCGTAATAATTCCAAATTCCGTTACAGAGATTGGAAATGGAGCTTTTTCTGGTTGTACTTCATTGGAAACAGTAATAATTGGAGATGGAGTAAAAGATCTCGGAAAAATAACAACTGATGGTTCAGGACTTCCCATAAGTTCTGAACATTGGAGCATATTCAGTGATTGTACTTCATTAAAAAATGCTATCATTGGAAAAAGTGTTGAAAGTATATGCGGTTATACTTTTAAAAATTGTACTTCACTGGAAAGTATTGAAATTCCTGACAATGTAAAATACATAGGATATTTTTGCTTTTATAATTGCACATCATTAAAAGAGCTTCCTATTGGAAACGGAGTTGAAACTATTGGATATTCAGCATTTGGTACTAATGCCACAAATGTTGCTTTTTCATTCGAAAATATAACAATTCCTGACAGTGTAAAAAAAATTGAACCTTACGCTTTCTGTTACTGTACATCATTAAAAAAAGTTACATTTGGAAGCGGTATTGAAACTATAGGTTATTCTGCTTTCGGTTACTGTACATCTCTTGAAATAACAATCCCTGACAGTGTAACAACTATAGGGGATTATGCTTTCTACAATGTACCTCACATTTACTATAATGGTACTGCTGAAGGATCACCTTGGGGAGCATTAGCTATTAACTAATAAAAAAAAATTACTTCAAATTTTGATTTTATTTGACGCAAAAAATATCTACTAAATTTAAATTTTAGCTGTTAATAAGAAATGTGTTGTGAAAAAATATCTACTAAATTTAAATTTTAGCTGTTAATAAAAAATGTGTTGTGAAATGTTGAAAAATACATTCACAGCACATTTTTTATTTTCTTTTTTTTCCCTTACCTACTTCCAAATTTTCACAAAACAGACTCTTTCCAAAAAATCAATCTCTCTCACTACAAAATTAAACATATCATCTCTTTTGTTTTTTCTTTATATTTTACTCTTCAGCAGTTCGCCAAAGAATATTTGGAAGAAGTAAGGATAATAATTCGTTTCTAAATGGATTTAGAAAGTAAAATTGACAAAAGCACTTGTATTTTATTTTGTATGTGATAAAATAATGCAGAGAAAAATTCTTTCAAATTTTAAAAAATAAAGGAACTAAAATAATGGTGAAAAATAGGAAATATATCTTTATATTTATATTTATATTTATATTTATATTTATTTTTTTATTTTTATCCATTTCAATAACAGAAGCATTTGCAGATAAATATTATTATGACTATGATGATACCCAATCAACAGATACTGGTTATTGGGATGCTTATGGAGAAGACCGTCCAAACAAACCTTTTTTTGATAGTTGGGATACTTCAACAGTTAATGTAAAAAAGAATAGCAATGTATCTTTTGCATTTGATTTGATAAAAAATGATGATCGTAGTATAATTATTGGCAATTCTGAAACAGAAAGAATTGAAAGAGTATATAACAATCCCAAAGAATACTACGGAACAATATTAAAAATGACTGGATATGTTGAAAGTAGTCCTCGAACTCTCTATTGGGATATGTTTACAACAGTTTGTGAAGTAAAAATAACTGTTGATTCAGTTCCAGTAGATGTTATAATTATTTCGCCTTCTTCAATAAGATTAGCAGACAGAATAACTGTTTATGGCTATCCATGTGGTATTTTATATGGCGGATTTTCAAAATATTTGCAAATAGTTGGAATAAAAAAATAATGCAGAGAAAAATTTAATTTCTTTTTGAATCCATTTTTTAAAAAAGTTATCTATATAAACGAGAAAAGCAAAATTTTTGCATACAATCATCAATAAAAATTGAAAAATCCTGACAAAATATAAGGAGAAATAACAAAATGGCTTGGGATTATACAGAAAAACTTAAAGATCATTTTTTCAATCCACGCAATGTACTCAAAGAATCAGAAGAAAGCTATAATGCAGATGGCGTTGGAGAAGTCGGCAACATCAAATGTGGCGATATGATGAGATTTTACATAAAAGTTGAAGAAAAAGACGGAAAAGACATTATAAAAGACTGCAAATGGAAAACATATGGCTGTGCTTCTGCAATAGGCAGTACATCTGTTCTTTCAGAAATGGTAACTGGAATGCCAATAGAAGAGGCTGTAAAAGTTACTCCAAAAGATATTGTAGCCGTCCTCGGTGGAATTCCTGAACAAAAATTTCACTGTTCAGTATTAGGAGACAAAGCACTTAGAGCAGCAATCGAAAATTATTACGAAACACACGGAAAAGCTAATAAAATCTTCTGGAAAAGGAGAGAAATCATCTGTTCTTGTTTAGATGTTGACAGAGCCGAAATCGAATCACTTTTCTATAATGACAATGTAAAGACATTTGAAGAACTTCAAGACAAGACAAAACTTGGAACAAGCTGTGGACAATGTATTGAAAAAGCAAAGGCACTTCTCAAAGAATTGAACGAATCCACATCTTGCTCAATAGTTGAAGAAAAATAACGGAGTGAACAAATGGAAAAAAGAATTTATCTTGACAACAATGCCACAACTCAAATAGCTCCTGAAGTAAAAGAAACTATAGAAGAGGCAATCGATCTATTTGGAAATCCTTCAAGCCACGGAAAACATGGGCAAATAGCAAGAAAAAAAGTTGAAGAAGCAAGAAAAAAAGTTGCTGAATTTTTGAATGCCGAACCTGAAGAAATATTATTCACAGGTGGCGGTTCAGAATCTGACAACACAGTTTTAAAAGATTTACTTTTCAAAAAAATTGAAAATCCAAATAAAGAGATTTCAATAATAACTTCACCTGTAGAACACCCAGCAATTCTCGAAACTTGCAGAGATTTAGAAAAATTTGGAATAAATACAAAATATCTTCCAATGTACGAAAGTGGAATAGTAAAAGCTGAAGACCTAAAGATGATGATAAATCCTGAAACGGCTCTTGTTTCTGTTATGTATGCAAACAATGAAACAGGAACAATAATGCCAATAAAGGAAATGGCAAAAGTAGCACATGAACACGGAGTTCTTTTCCACACAGACGCTGTGCAAGTTGCTGGCAAATTGAAAATTGATGTTAAAGATCTCGATGTAGATTTTCTTTCACTTTCGGGTCATAAAATGTATGCACCAAAAGGAGTCGGAGTTCTCTATATCAAAAAAGGTCATAAACTCTCTCGCCTAATTTCAGGAGGTCATCAAGAAAGCGGAAGAAGAGCAGGTACAGAAAACACATTAGGCATAATTGCACTTGGAAAAGCTGCAGAAATTGCAATGCGTGACATATCTTCTGAAGAAGAAAAAATAAGAAAAATGAGAGACCGCCTCGAAAAAGGTCTTTTGGAAAAAATACCCTACTCTTATATAAATGGCGATAGAGAAAACAGGGTATATAATACGATAAATATTTCATTTGATTTAATCGAAGGCGAAGCCATTTTGTATCTATTGGATCATTTGGGCATTGAAGTATCAACAGGATCAGCCTGTAGCTCAGGCGATTTGAACCCTTCACATGTACTCAATGCAATGAAATTGCCAACAGAGAGAATGCACAGTTCGATAAGAATCAGCTTTGGCAAATTCAATACAGAAGAAGAAGTTGACTATGTGCTTGAAAACTTCCCAAAGGTAATTTCTACATTGAGGGAAATGTCCCCATTCTCGAAATAAAGCAAGAGAAAAAGGAAGAGAAAGGAAATAAAAATGCAAGATTTGCCTATAGGTATTCAAAATTTTGAAACAATTCGTAAAGAAGATTTTGTATATGTTGATAAAACGAAACATTTACTTAATATTGTAAAAAAAGCTGGAAATTATTTTCTTTCTCGTCCTCGTCGTTTTGGAAAATCTTTAACTATTTCAACACTCGAAGCTATGTTTAAAGGCAAAGTTGAACTATTCAAGGGATTATATGCTGAGAATTGGGTAAAAGAAAAAGCTAAAAATCCTAATCCTGTTATTAAACTTGATATGAGCCCTTTTTCGAAATATAAAGATAGTGAAAGTTTAAATAATTCTATAATAAAAAATCTTGAAAGATTCCTTTTTTTAAATGACTTAGATTTTCCTTCTGAAAAAAATGCAGGAGATATGTTTGCAAATATAATCACAAGATTATATAAACAATTTGGTAAAGTCGTTGTTCTAATTGATGAATATGATAAACCAATTACTGACAATATAAATGATTTAGAAAAAGCAGAAGAAA
>JBGUKW010000064.1:0-8019 GCA_045114665.1 Candidatus Xenobia bacterium
CAGAGCTGAAGAAGAGAGAATTAGAAGAGAAGAAGAAGAACGCAGAGCTGAAGAAGAGAGAATTAGAAGAGAAGAAGAAGAGCGTAAAGCTGAAGAAATCAGACAAAAGATGGCAAAATATGACAATCTTAGACCAGCATTGTGTGAGGTCATGCAGACAATAGGAAAACATAGAGGAGTCAATTCTGTATTACTTATTGAGAGAGATGGTTTAGAGGTTGCCGCTATAAGTCCAGAACTTGATTATTCACTTTATCCTAAATTTACTTCTGAAGTTCTTGAATTGATTGATTCTCATTATTCTTCAGGTTCTCCATCTCCGCTTTTATATGCTGTTCTTGAATATAAAGGTGGTCTTATCGCATTGAGAGTTGTAGCTTCTAATTATCTCCTTGCTGTAATTGCAGGTAGTTCTTCTAACTTTGGTGTTCTTCGTTATAGCATGGAAAAAGTCAGTGAGAGACTTTGTGAAATGCTTGATTAGAAAGTATAGTTTTTAAAAGTTTGTTTATATAAAATAGAATTTATAAATAAGATTTTAGGTACTTTATAAAAAAAATGTTTAGACTTAATTGCTCTTTTATCCATTTAGTCTTGACATCTTGATTATTTTGTACTAAAATAGTAACGCTGTAAAATTAAGGACAGTAAAAAATTAGAATTATTGGAGGGGTTTTCTTTGAGTACTCCTGTTGTTAAAGAACAAGATGTTAAAAAGAATTGGTATGTTATAGATGCAACCGACAAAGTAATTGGTAGATTAGCAGTAGAGGTTGCTCGTATATTGACCGGTAAAAAGAAACCTGAATATGTAGATTATATTGATGTTGGCGATTTTGTTGTAATCGTAAATGCTGAAAAAGTAAAATTTACAGGCAACAAATGGAATGATAAGAAATATTATCGTCATAGTGGTTATCCCGGAGGACTTACCGAAGTTGTAGCAAAGGATATGCTTAAAAAGCATCCTGAGAGAATTATCATTAATGCTGTAAAAGGTATGCTTCCTAAGAATAAGCTTCGTGCTTTGAGACTTAAAAAGATGAAAGTCTATACAGGTGCAGAGCATCCTCATGCAGCTCAGAAGCCAGAAAAAATTGAGTTATAAGGATTTTGGAGGATATTTAAGTGCCTAAAACTAAAAGTTTGCAGAAAGCTGTTTCGTATTATGCAACTGGCAGAAGAAAAACCGCTGTTGCAAGAGTTTGGATAACTCCTGGAAAAGGTTCTATTGTCATCAATAATAGACCATTGGAGACATATTTTGGACGTAAGGTAATGGAACTTCAAGTTCGCAAACCTCTCGAACTCGTTGGACTTCAAGGTAAGTTTGATGTAGTAGCAACTTCTGTCGGAGGTGGTATCTCTGGACAGGCTGGAGCTGTTCGTCATGGTATTTCAAGAGCTCTCGTAGGTTTTGATGAATCTCTTCGCACTATTCTCAAAAAAGATGGTCTTTTAACTAGAGACCCAAGAGAAAAAGAGAGAAAGAAATATGGTCGTAAGAGAGCAAGAAAAGGATTCCAGTGGACAAAACGTTAGTCGTTTTTCTATAAAGATTTCTTTTATCAATTACATCCCTCATCTGTAAAAGATGGGGGTGTTTTGTTTTAATGAGGTTATTTTATGAATATAGAAAGAAAAATTTTATTAAATCCTGGACCTGCTACTACTTCTGATTCTGTTAAAATGGCACAAGTTGTTCCAGATATTTGTCCAAGAGAAAAAGAATTTGGCGATATTATGGAATATATTTCTGTGAATCTTGCAGACATTGTAGCTGATTCAAAGACACATACAGCGGTATTGCTTGGTGGTTCAGGCACTGCTGGAGTTGAGGCAGTTCTTTCATCAGTAATTGGTGAAAATGAAAGTGTTGTTATTGTAAATAATGGTGCCTATGGAAAGAGAATGTGTGAAATTTGCAAAATTCACAAAATAGATTTTGTTGAATATAAAAGTTCGAAAATTGAACAGATAGATTTTAATGATTTTGAGAATTTTATAGTTGAACAGAAAAAAATAAAAAATAATTTGAAATATATATCATGTGTTCACAGTGAAACTACTACTGGGCTTCTTACAGATATAAAAAGGGTAGGGGATTTAGCTAAAAAATATGACATGACTTTGATTGTTGATGCCATGAGTTCTTTTGCTGGTCTTCCTATTAATATGCAGGACATGAATATTTCTTATCTTGTTGCAAGTGCTAACAAAAATATTCAGGGAATGGCTGGGGTTGTTTTTATTATTGCACCTAAGTCTCTTTTAAGTGATCATGCTCATAAAGCCCCAAGAACTCTTTATCTCGATATTTTCGCACAGTATGATTATTTTATAAAGACAAAACAGATGAGATTTACCCCACCTGTTCAAACTTTATATGCACTAAAACAGGCTATAGATGAATTTAAAGAAGAGACTGCAGAAAAGAGATATGCTCGTTATAGAGAAAATTGGAAGACATTGAGAGAAGGTCTTCATAAATTGGGATTAAAAACACTTGTGAGTGATGAAGACCATTCAAATATAATAACTTCTGTAATTGAACCAACAGATATTAAAGGATATTCTTTTGAAAGCATGCATGACTATCTGTACAAAAGAAATATAACGATATATCCTGGCAAAATAAGTGATCAAAATACATTTAGAATTGCAAATATCGGAGCGATAGATAAAAAGGATATTCTTTTATTTTTAGGTGAATTGAAGAATTATTTTGAATCTTTAAAATAATTTTGTAGGGTATTTGAGTAAGTGAAGCTATGTTCGGCTAAAGATCGAACATCTTCTTGATTGGAAAGTGGCTGTAAAAAAAGTCTTTTTATTTGTTATAAATTTAGTGAGGGATTTGTTATGGCTAAAAAAGAATTGAAGTTACATTCGGTAGTTTCTCCTACAGAGACAGTTATTGTATCGGCTTATGATAAAGATGGTAAAGCGGAAGCCTGTACATTAGCATTTTATATGGTGAGCAGTCATAAACCACCTTGTGTAACTATAGCAATTAATGCTACACAAAAAAGAAAAACACTTGCAAGTATGTTGGAACATAAAGCGTTTGTGTTGAGTTTTCCAAACATAGACCAAGTGAGAGAAGCAGACTATCTTGGTGTTGAATCTGGTTATAATGCTGATAAATTAAAAAATGTTGGCTTGACAGTAAGCAATGCAAAGACTGTCTATGCTCCGATTATCAATGAGATGCTTTTATCTTTAGAATGTGAAATTGTCAATACTGTTACTGTTGGAAGCCACATGCAGGTAACAGGAGAAGTAAAACGTATCCTTGCTGATGAGTCAATATTAAATGAAAAAGATAAGATTGTCTTGGAAAAATTAAAACCAATTATCTATGATGAGGAACAAGTAAGATATCTTGCTATAGGTGAAGAAATTTCTGATGCATTCACGATAGGGATAGAGTTAAAGCAAAACCTCAGAAAATGAAAATTAATAATTATATATTCTCCAATGGCAAAAAATAAAAATATCAAAAAAAGAACAGAAAAACATATAATAAAATCAACAGATAAATAAATTTAGAGGCATTACGGTGCTTTTCGGTAAACAAAAGAAAATAAAGACAAATAAAATTAAAAAAGTTCCTCTTGTAAATTACGAGAGGAACTTTTTTATTGTTTTTAAAAATCGTCGTCATCTTCAAAAACTGGATTAACTTCTGAAGAATCAAGATATTGAATAAGAGTTTTTCTATCAATTCCATTTACAGGAAATTGAGCTATTTTATAATCAAGAACAGCAGAAAATTTTTCATTTGAATCAAGATGTGTAAAAACATATCCGTCAAAAATATTTTTAATCTTTTTAGCAAAAACACTTGAATCAATAGATTCAAAATCTGGCATAAAAATTATAATTCCACTGCCACGCCTACCGATAACATCTTGTTCTCTCACATTCATTCTCACAATATTTGCAAGTTGTTTTAAAACAAGATACTGCATATCATTAAAAGATTCCCTCTGTATTGTTTTAGATAAAAAACACAAAGAAAAAATTCTTCCTTGATATTTTGACAAAGACTCATCTAAAAATTCATTAAAAGAAGCTTCAGAATAAAACTTAGTCAATTTATCCATTACGATATTTTTCATAAAAATTTTCACCTTTTAATTCAAAATTTTAACTGTTTTATTACCCATTAACTTCTCTACTTTATCTCTAAATTCCTTTGAACCATCAACTTTATACCTATTACCTGCTTCTATAGAAGTCATTCCTCCAGGTGTTGAAATCTCTATATATAGAGGCATATTTCCAAAATGTTCAACAACAATTTCTTTCAATTTTATTAAATTAGAACCTGTCTCATTTGTAACTTTTACAAGACAGCCAAATCTTTTTGTATTAGAAGCATTATTTTTTAAATATTCCTCTGCATCTGCAGAATCAAGTGGAGTAGCCTCTTCTACAATCAATTTAACTTTTCTCTTCTTGCTTTCTGATTCTGAATCTTCATCATCTGAATCTGTCGAATAATCCATATCATCTTCTTCAACATCAACTTTCCCCTTCAATATAACAGGTAATTCCTGTTGCAATTTACCTTTGCAATTTTCATATTGTTTTGGATAAATTACAAATTCGATAGAACCTGTAAAATCTTCAAGGACTCCACTTGCCATACCCTGATTTTTCTTTGTCAACAAATCTTTATATTTAGTGAGAATACCACCACACATTACTCTGCTACCACTTGACATTACATGCAAAGTAGAACATGTTACAGGAATTTTACCTGAATCAAACATATATCTAAATCTTTCAAGTGGATGTCCAGTTACATAAGCACCAAGCAACTCTTTTTCATATTCAAGTTTTACTTCATCAGGATATTCAGGATATTTTTTCAATTCAAATAGTGAAAAATCTTTTTCAACTGAAGGCAAATCAAATAGCGAAATCTGACCACTTGTTTTTTCTCTTGTTGACTTTGTTGCAAATCCAGTTATAAAATCGACATTTTCAGCTATAGTCCTTCTTGTTTCACCCAAAGAATCAAAAGCACCACTACGAGCAAAATTTTCAATTATCTTTTTATTTATAGCAGAAGAAGCCTTTGTAACAAAATCTTCAAAACTTTTAAACTCCCCTACCCTATCTCTTATCTCAATAATTGAATCAACAGAATTTTGACCAATTCCCCTAATAGCACATAGACCAAATCTAATATCTTTGTCATCAACAGTAAAAAATGTACCACTTTTATTTATATCAGGTTGCAAAATCTTGATGTTCATCTTTTTACACTCATCAATAATTTGACTAAGCCTATCAAGGTCATCACTCTTTCTTGTTAAAAGTGCTGTCATATATTCAACAGGATATTTAACTTTTAACCAAGCCGTATAGTATGCGACAAGTCCATAAGCTACAGTATGTGATTTATTAAAACCATATTCTGCAAAGCCTTCCATATAATCCCAAATCTTAGAAGAAATAGCCTTATCTATATTATTTTTACTACAGCCATCCATAAAATGGTCTTTGTATTTCAACATAACATCGAGCTTTTTCTTACCCATTGCCTTACGCAAATTATCAGCTTCTGCCATTGTAAATCCTGCAAGGTTGTTTGCAATTTGCATGACCTGTTCCTGATAGACAATAACTCCGTAAGTCTCTTTCAATATTGGTTCAAGCATTGGGTGCAAATATTCAACTTCTTTTCTTCCATGCCTACATTGAATAAATGTATCGACCATTCCAGTTTTCAATGGTCCAGGTCTAAACAAAGCACAAATTGCGACAATATCTTCAAATCTACTAGGCTGTAATGCCTTTAAATATTTTTGCATACCCGCACTTTCAAGCTGGAAAACTCCAACTGTCTTTGCTTCAGACAACAATTTATACACTTCTGGGTCATCAAGTGTAAGCTCATGAAAATCAATGTTGATTCCCTTTTTCTTTAAAATCTTTAAGCAGATGTCAATAATTGTGAGGTTTTCGAGTCCCAAAAAGTCCATTTTTACAAGCCCAATATGTTCTACACAGTTTTTGTCATATTCAGAAACTGTTTCGCCATTGTTCATCTTTTTTAATGGAACTGTCTGAGCAAGTGGCTCTTTTGAAATGAGAACACCTGCAGCATGTATAGAATCCTGTCTGACAAGACCTTCAATTTTCTTTGCAGTGTCTATTATTTCTCTTACTTCATTGTCTCCGTCATAGAGGTCTTTTAATTCCTTCGAAGGTGGTATAGCATTTTTAGGATTTCCATTTATTGCCTCATCAAGTGTTTTTGCAGTTGCAGGTATCAATTTAGAAATCATATTCACTTTTTGTAAAGGAACACCAAGAACTCTTCCAACATCTTTTACAGCAGCCTTAGCCAACATTCTATTAAATGTTGCAATCTGAGAGACTTTGTCTGCTCCGTATTTTTGAGTAACATATTTGATTATCTCTCCCCTTTTCTCAACACAGAAATCTGTATCAACATCAGGCATGCTTACTCTTCCTGGGTTTAAAAAACGCTCAAAGAGAAGTTTAAATCTCAGAGGCTCAACATCTGTCATTCCAATCAAATATGCAACAATACTGCCTGCCGCACTTCCTCTACCTGGACCAACAGGAATATCATGCTCTCTTGCATAATTTATGAAATCCCAAACGATCAAGAAATATGATGAAAATCCCATTTTAGAGATAACACCGAGTTCATAGTTCATTCTGTTTAAAACTTCATCAGTTACTTCATGGTATCTTTTAGGCAATCCTTGTTCGCATAAATAACGCAGATATGAATCAGGAGTATAACCTTCAGGGAGGGCAAAATCAGGAAAATGTAGTGTGTTAAAATCTATCTCAACATGACAACGAGAAGCAATTTCAGAAGTAATATAAACTGCCTCAGGCATATCAGGAAATGCTTTTAACATCTCTTCCTTGCTTTTTAAATAAAATTCTGCAGGAAGATTTCCCATTCTATTTGGATCGTTTAAAAGTTTGTTCATTTGAATACACATCTGAACTTCATGGGCCAGGGCATCATCTTTATTTAGATAGTGGACATCATTTGTAGCAACACATTTTATGTCCATTTTTTTTGCCAAATTTATCAAAAGTGGATTTACTCTTTTTTGTTCTTCCAACCCATGATTCATCAATTCAGCAAAAACATTATCTTTTCCAAAAACATCTCTATAAAAACCAAGTGCTTCTCTTGCCTCATCTTCGCCTTTATATAAAAGTTTTTGTTCAACTTCACCCTGAAGACAAGCAGTCATACAGATAAGCCCTTTGTGATGAAGTTGTAAAAGCTCTCTATCGATCCTTGGCTTGTAGTAAAAACCCTCTAAATTTGCCTTTGAAACAAGTTCAAGTAAATTTGTATATCCATCATTATTTTCTGCAAGCAAAATCAAATGATATGGACTTGAATCAAGTTTTCCATCTTTATCATGTCGTGTACGAGTTGCCAAATAAAACTCACAACCGATGATAGGTTTAATATCATTTTTATGTGCTATCTCAACAAATTCTATAGCCCCAAACATATTTCCATGGTCTGTAACGGCAACAGAATCCATGTTTAATTCTTTACATCTCTTCATAAGGGAAGACAATTTACAACTTCCGTCAAGAAGAGAATATTCACTGTGTAAATGAAGATGTGTAAATGTATCGTTTGTCAATCTATCCCCCTGCCCCCTTATTTTTTTTCTCCTTCATAAATGAAGGAGTGAATTTGCCCAAAGGAGGGAAAAATTTTTTGGTTTTTTGGTTTTTATTTATGCCATTGTCAATGCCATTGCTTCAATTTCTTCAAGTTCTAATTTGGTTGCCTCTGCAATTTTGTTGTAAATCATGTATTTATTCTGACATTTTTGTAACCCATTTGTTTTATTATATCATATTTTTAAATATGTTGCTATAGTATAATTTATTTTTCTACTCACAAAATCTAATTCATTAACTCATGTTTTTTCAAAAGTTAATAATTTATCTCTATAAAATTCATATTGTTTTTTTCGTTTTTCAATC
>JBGUKW010000065.1:0-3347 GCA_045114665.1 Candidatus Xenobia bacterium
TAAAGTCAGACTTCAAAGAAATAGGGTCATCCGTATCGGCATATTCGATATCCATATCAAATGGATTAATATGATTTTTACCACCAATAGAGATACGAATACTTTCCCCACCTAACAGATTCATCAAAGGTGCGTATTCTCGTTCCGGGTCAATAATATAAACATCGTCACCTGTTCCTAAGATTGCACTTACAATCTGCTGTTTTGCGGCAAATGATTTACCGGAACCAGGGGTTCCCAGAATAAAACCATTGTAATTGTTTGTACTTTTACGATTAAAGAGAATCATATTTTTCGATACAGCATTTAAGCCATAATACATACCATCTTTTTTTCTATATTCCTGTACGGAATATGGAATAAATACAGATGCGGCCTCAGTGGTAAGAAGACGTTCTGCTTTAATTTTGTTTTTTGCTAAAGGCAATGCTGTTGCAAAACCTTCTTCCTGTTGATAATCAAGTGTTTGGATGCTAACAAGATGTCTGGATACTCTTGTTTGGATTTCTTTTGTTGCAGTATTTAATTCTTCTAAACTGTCAGCAAAATGCATGATGCATAAAGTAGCAAAAAACATTTTTTGGTTACGTCCGGTCAAATCTTCTAGTAATTGCTTTGCTTCTTCCTGTGCCTTCATTAAGTCTGTTGAAATAAGTTCTGGGGAATACCCACTCTTAATTGCTCTTTTCTGCTGTGCGATTACGTTTGCATTGATATTGATAATCTGCCTTTTAATCAATTTTACAGCTTCCCCCATTGGCATGGAGCGAAAATGAATACTGGTTAACATATTATAAGGCGCTTCTGAAATATCGATTAAAATATCTGATTTCAAAAAAGCAGGTAATCCACTAAGGTATAATACACGTCCATACTTTTTCCCAATCATAAAATAATCTTTTTTAAACTTCATAGAAGAAGGAGCAATCGCATCTTTTGATGTAAGTCCCATTTTTTTGAGTTCTGCAAGAGAAAAAGTATCTTTTTCCTCTTCATCTGAAAGTTTAAATTTTGTATTAAATGGAATTTCAGTGTCAAGATTAAAAATATCATAGAAAATATTTAAACGGTTTACGGTACTGATTGGGGAAGTTTCTTTATGTATGATTTTCTTAATTGCATTAGAGATATTAGTATCTATATCTGAAAAACTATTTAAAGCCTCTTTATAACTTTCTGCTCGGAGGCCTACGGTCAGATATTTTTCTCTATTTAGACTATTTTTACCTTGAGAAGCCTTGTCCCTCAATACATCATTCCACACCTCTCGATATTCATCTAAAGCATCACCGGCATATCCAATAAGAGCGTTATCTTCAAAAATCTTCATATCCATATCTCTATTATTGATAGTTATTTCAAATGATAAGTCTGATTCAATCGTATTCAACAATTCGCCATACAAAGAAAAAATATTTTCCTGTTCATCACTGGACGAGATTTTAAAATTTACATCATGTAACGGATAACTTTTTGTAAAATAGCCAGGTTCTGTTTCAATAACCCCTTTTTCATAAACCTTTTCATAAGGAATAGTATCTTGCGTACTTGTTACTTTCCCTTTTTTCCCTGATGTCTTTTTCGTTTTTGAATTGGTTTTTGTCTGTTTCCCTTTTGTCGAAAACAACATGATAACAAAACCCCTTTCTTTATTTTATTAGGCAGGGATTATCCCTCCTACTTTTAATATGAGTTTTGCTATACCCTATTTTTTTCGTGAACAGTCCATCCCCTAAAAATGATTGGTTTTTAGGGGGTAAGAGCTTCTATCGCGAGCTACCACAAGCTAAAGCTTAGTGGGCTTCCTAATTCAATATGTGTAATCGCACAGGTTTGCTTAGGCTATTCCGACAGTTCCTGTCGTTCTCATTTCCAACCCTTCATAAATATGCCGCGTAAAACCCACGCTTTTATGCGTGGGATATAAGCGGTCCGTAGAAGAAAAATATTTTTTTTAAGAAAAACCGAAAAAGTTAATTTTTTTTCGGATTTTTTTGTAAAAACAATCATATTAGAAATAGAAAAAATATTTTTTTCTTCCAGGTCCAGATGCTGACCTTCCGTTTGAGAAGTACGGAGTTTGACCGGAACCTCCAAAAACGGTAAATTTTGAAAACCACGGCTATATCCTATTCTATAGGTCTAGGTGACCCTGTGTATAATCTAAGAACCCCACGCTTTTATGCGTGGGAGCATCAGGATATTTTCAAACACGCTGATGTTCCAGGCTGTACGTTTCCCGCGGTATATGAAAAAGACCGAAACCTGGAACTTTTTTTTATTTTTTTTGTTTCATTTTTTTTCTTTTGTACATATTATAGGTATAGAAAAAAATCTTAAGGAACTTGGATGTATTACATGTGATTTCGAATATATCTAAAAAACATATGTGTATAAGCGCAAAAAAAACATATTTTAGTTACCTGAATATTAGAAGTCTTTACAAATTTTGGGAGTTTTTGTATAATGATAAAAAACGAAGGAAAGGATGATTTTTATGAAAATAACAAAAAAATATTATGAGTGGAATGGGAAAAAGGTAAAAAGAGAAAGTGAAACTCAAATAAATATTTTAGAAAACATTCTTGATTCAATTGAAAATGGAAAAGACATTTCTTTCAACGGTACTATTTTTCTGTCAAATGAAAATACACATTACAAAGAAGATTGTCGGACAATGTTGACCGAAATCCAGCAAAATTTAGAAAAATGGCTCACTCCTAATTATTTCCGACTTCACGATTCGAATTTTTTTCCGGAAGAAGTTTTTAAAGAACGATGCCAGAATAGTCTTATCCATCATTCTTATTATGTAGAATGGGTAAAAAGATTATGTGAAACAATTTGAGAAAAAAGAAACGCGCCCCATAAGGAAATTCGGAGCGCGTTTTTTACTGCTAATTTTTTATTACTTAGAAAAAAGAGGAGCCAAATCCTCATACGTGAGAGGTGGGTCGCTTTCTTCATTTGATGGGTAGGCGGTTTTAACAAATAAGATGCTTTTCCCATCAATAATCTTTTGACCTAAAACAACCGTACAGGTACAACATTCAGAAATCGTTGTTTCCATCCCATTTTGATACTCTCTAAATATTCCATAACCAATACGCACGTCATATGTTTTTTGTAGAATAATGGCTTCATCATCTGCTTCGTCCATTGCGATGGTTGCAATGTCCCAAATATTAGCCAATAATGTATCAACTATCATTCCTCTGACATCAATTCCATAGTGAACACTCACACCACTAAAGTGGCGTGCTTCCAATTCTTTAGAAATTGGATTACTTATCTACCATACAGTTCTTAACTCAGATATTATACAGCATTGCCACATAAATCCGCAT
>JBGUKW010000066.1:0-9088 GCA_045114665.1 Candidatus Xenobia bacterium
ACTCGTAAGACCTCTAATTTAAAATAGAGGCAAGGTTCGTTAATATCCCAGAATCCCCTAAATTTATTTATGGGGAGTATGTCAAAGAACAAATTTCACAGTATTAAAAAATAAAGTTTAATGTTCTCGGAGAAAATCCATGAATTCTGATCTTGCCAGTATATGGAAAACATATAAAGATACTGCAGATCCTGAGTCAAAAGCCTTTTTGACGGAATATTATCTGCCTTTTGTCAAAAATATAGCTTCAAATATTGTTAAAAAAGTAAAATTTGGAGTTGTTGAGTATGGCGATCTTGTGAATGAGGGGATAATTGGATTAATCAAAGCAATAGAACAGTTTGACATAGATAGAGGCATTAAGTTTGAAACTTATGCTATGTCTATAGTTAGAGGAGCTATCTATAATAGCATAAGAGCTTTGGATTGGGTTCCAGAGCGTACGAGAGAAAAGACAAGGGCTTTACAAAAGGCCATGGATAATTTTTCGGTTATGCATGGAAGGGAAGGTTCTGAAGCTGAGATTGCCAAAGAGATGAATATGACCACTGCAGATGTCTATAATTTGATATCTGATTTGGGTTGTATTTATCTTTTATCACTTGAACAGCCAGTTTCTTCTGATGAAGATGAGGGAATGATACTCGATTATGTAGAGGATAATGGTTGTTCTAATCCTTCAGAAGAGCTTGAATTTAAAGAGCAGAGACAGGAGATATTTAATGCTATTGAGGCACTTCCTGAAAGAGATTCAAAAATAATAAAACTTCGTTATTTTTCTGGATATTCTTTTGATAGAATTGCCCAAGAGATTGGAATATCAAAGCAAAGAGTATCACAAATCCATTCAAGAATTATAAGACAGCTTCGCAAAAGTCTTTCAAGTTCTTTTGAGATAGCTTCTTTAAATTATGACGGTGAATCAGATTCGCTGTTTGATTCAAGAGCATAAAAAAATCATCCCTTTTTCTTATTTTTCAAATAAGAAAAAGGGATGTTTTTTTATTGGTGTTATTTGCTAATATTTCTTTTTACTTATGACGAATTTGCAAAGTTTTAGTTTTGGGATATAATAAGACTCACTAAACAATTTTACTCTAGAGTTTATATCTAATTTCTAAAAACAACCATTCTTTTTCTAAGTGCATTTTGATAGAAACTAATATAGAAAATTGAAATCGTTCCTTTTATTATACCCCAAAAATTTGTTTACTTGATAATATATTTTATATTTATAAAAAATATTTAAAAATATATAAAAAGGGGATTTTTTGTTTGCATAAAAGAATTTTTTATAAACAAAAATTTTTAAAAATACTGAATTTTTTATTTTTAGGTACAATACACTCACTACAGGCTCCGCTTTGCTCTATTTCGTTCGTTGCATTGTACCTAAAAAAATAAAAATATTAGAGTATTAGTATTTTTGAAAATTGTTATAATAATAAAGGGAAAATATGAGAAAAATAGGTATTACAACGACAATTCCTTCTGAGATAATTTATTCAGCAGGTGCTATTCCTGTTGATTTAAATAATATTTTTATAACATCTTTGATTCCAAATGATTTTGTATATTCTGCAGAAAAAGAGGGATTTCCATCAACTCTCTGCAGTTGGGTGAAAGGTATTTATTCTTCTGCTAAATCGAGAGATGATCTAAGAGAAATAGTGGTGGTTACTGATGGCGATTGTTCCAATTCAAGACCACTTGCCGAGCTTTTAGAGCGAAGCGGAAAAAAGATAATAACTTTTGGCTATCCTTTTGACAGAAATAGGAAAAAACTTGAAGAACATATTTTTGAATTATTAAATTATTTCAGAGTTACATTAGAAGAAGCATTAAAAACAGCTCATGAACTTGACAAAATAAGAGAAAAACTTGATTATCTCGATTTTTTGTCTTGGAATGAAGGAAAAATTACAGGTCTTGAAAATCATTTATGGCTTGTTAATTCGAGTGATTTTGAAGGTGATCCAAAAGATTATGAAAATAGGCTTGATGATTTTTTAAGAACAGCCGAAAAGAGAAAAGAAAAAAATGATTTTCTTAGGATAGGCTTAGTTGGTGTTCCTCCAATTTTTTCTGATTTATATGAATATCTTGAGAGTAAAGGGGCAAGAGTTATATATAATGAAACTCAAAGGCAATTTTCTATTCCAAATAGAGAAGGGGATTTTATTGATAGATATTTAAATTATGCCTATCCATATAGTTTTACATTTAGACTTCAAGATATTAAAAAACAAATAGAAACTCGACATCTTGATGGAATTATTCATTATACCCAATCTTTTTGTCATCACCAAATGGAGCATGTTCTTTTAAAGAAATCTGTAAATATTCCAACTCTTTTTCTTGAAGGTGATAGACCAACTAAATTGGATGAAAGATTAAAAATAAGAATCGAAAGTTTTATCGAAATGATCGGATAGTCTTTGGGTTTAAAAAATATTTTTGCAGGTTTTTTTATTAACTTTATAGAAAGTCTTTTAGATTTTTATTAATAATAGGATTTTTTATGAAGCGTTTTTTAGTTTTTATTTTGACAGGATTTTTTCTTATATATTCTTTGTCAGCTTGTTCTTCTTCTGTAAATATAACTTCAGAAGAATTGATTTCTAAATTAAAGAGTACATATTCATCTATGAATTCATTTCATGAAACTTCGATATGTATTACTAAAGATATTGATAAAAACAAAGAATCAAAAGTTGAAACAGATACATATTATTCAAAACCTAATTTTTTGAAAATTACAAGTTTAGGAGTCAAAAATAAGGCATTGATTGTTTCGGATGGTTCTGATCTATTTGTAAATTTTAATGATTCAAAAGATGTAAATGTCAGACCAACTGCTAAAAAAATATCAATGATATATTCAAGACTTTCCGCTTCTTCATTATATTCAGCAGATTCTGTAGTAAATGAATTCTTTTTAATGGATGGAAGATTCCCTTCAGATTATGTGATAAAATCAGAAGTTGAGAAAAAATTTAAAAAATGTAATGGCATAAATTGTTATGTTTTGAATATAAGTTTTGAAACAGGCGTTAAACAATCACTTTTAATAGATTCAGAGCGTTTTTTGATTTTAGAAAATAAAATAGATGTCTATTCTCTTTTAAATTCAGAAAAGCTATTGTTTTCTTCAGATGAAACAATGAATATAACTGAAGTAAATCCAAATGTTGATAAAAAAATATTTGCTTTTGATACAAAAGGTAAGAACATTTTAAAGGCAGGAGAAATGCAGAAAAAACTTTTGGCTTCAGTCGTTTTAAAAGACAAGAAAGCTCCTGAATTTAAATTGCCAGATATTGATTCAAAAGAAATTTCTCTTTCATCTGATTTGAAAGGCAAAAATGTTTTTGTTATATTTTGGGACCCACTTTATAAACCAGCTTTTGATGATATAAGAGAATTAGGAAAGATAAAGAAAGAATTTGGCGATAAAATTGAAATTGTGGGTATTTCAAGTGATTCAAATTCATCTGAAAGAAAGGCTGTTTTTAAAAAATGTAATGCTGATTTCTTTAATCTTTATGATGCAGGTGCTAAAATTGCAGATTCTTACTATGTAAATGTAGTTCCACATACAGTGTTGATTTCGAAAGATGGAATCGTTCTTGCTGAAATGCCAGGAACTCAGGGAAGAGAGGCATTTTTAAAGGCTTTGGAATTGGCAAAAAAATAAAATAAAAGAATTTATATTTTATAGGGAGATATATTTTAAATGACAAGAATCATAAAAAAAAGTAAAAAGAAAAGAATTGAAGAGCCAGAAGTTGAACCTATTGAAGAAGGTAAAGACCTGAGTCAATCTGGTAACTTTTTTCAGAATAATAAATTACTTATAACTTGGATTTTAGTTTTGGCTTTTGTTGCAACTTGTATAGGAGTAACTTCACTTTCAAGTTGCTCAGGAGATAACAAACAGACAACTGCTAATCAAGAAGATAGCAAGAAAAATGACAACTCTAAACTGTTAGAAACTTACCGAAAAGCATTAGCTGAGGAAGATTCTGTATCTAATAATGCAAATTTTGCTTATGCTTGTGAATCTGCTGCAAATGCAATAATGAGTGATGTCTTTACTTCAGAGAATAAAGTAAGTCAAGAAGAATTGACAAAGAAACAGTCTGAATTTGAAAAATATAGAGCTGATGCCATAAAACATTATGAAATAGCTGTTGAGAGAATGAATGTTCCTGCTTCTGAAAACAGTGAAGATTCTGGAGATTCTACTATTGCTGATTATTCTGAAATAGATAGAAATTATTCTGATTTATCTAAATTGTATATACAGACAGAACAGTACCAAAAAGTAATCGATATGGCTGTAAAAGATAAAAATGTAAAAGCAATTTTGGATTCACCTAAAGATAAAATTGGCGAAGTTGCTAAAAATTTGATTGAAAGTAAAACTAAAGATGGTATAGTTATTGAAAATTCTGATTTTATACCTATTTTGTCTAACTACATAATTGCAAAAGCAAATACAGGAAAATATTCTGAAGTTGAAAAATTTGTAGATATAGCAATGCAGTATGACACGAATAATATTGCATTGTTGTTGCTTGTTGCACAACATCAAGTTGAGGCAGATAAATTAGATGAAGCAAGTCAGACTTTAGGAATTGCAAATAATATATTTAGTAATACTATTATGGCCTATTCTTCTTCTGTAAAAGATAAAAAAGAAGATGAGCAGATAGCAGTAATTCCTTATGATTATATAATGGTTGCCCCTCAGCTTTATTCTATGTCTGGTGATATTTTAATGAAGAAAAATAACAAAGCTCAGGCAGCTCTTTATTATGATTTTGCATTCCAATCTGCTGTTAAATTAGGGGATGAGAAACTTGCAGAAGAGCTTTTGAAAAAGAGAGCTTCTACTGGTGTTGAATTAAAAAGACCAGAAACTAAAAAAGAAGGATCTGACAAAGAGAAACAGACTGAAGAGAAGACTGAAGATTCTGCAAAATAATTTAGTGATTATTTAGATAAAGGGATTTGCTTGTTTTATATGGAATAGGCTGATCCCTTTTTTGTTGAAAGGTTATATTATATGTCTCTTGAAATAGAAGAAAAAAAAGAGAATGATAACATTTTTCTTAAAAAGAACAAGGTTATAGACAGGAATTTTTTTGAAAATCTTATTGATCCTGTTACTAAATTTGATATCTATTTATTTACAAGTCAACTTAGAACAACTATGAATTCTGGACTGGAAATAGTAAGAGCACTTACTATGATAGGTGAGCAGACCCAAAAGAAAATTGTAAAAAATGTGATTAGGGGAATTATTTTTAAAATAGTTCAAGGTACAAAAATATCAACTGCTATGTCTTATTATCCATGGATGTTTGATACTATTTATATATCTTCTATAAAAGTTGGCGAAGAAAATGGAAATATTCCACAAATTCTTTTCAATCTTGAAAAATCTATTTTAAAACAGATTGAAGTTGATAGAAAAGTTGTGGGGGCATGTGTTTATCCTGTTATTGCATTTATAGTTTCTATTGTTTTTGCTATTTTTACTTTTAAATATGTAATGCCAGGAATTATGGAATTTATAGGCAATTTAGATACGGAGCTTCCTTTGCCTACAAAAATTGTATTATTTTTGACAGATGTGGCGTCATACCCTTATACAAGTCTTATAGTTTTTATTTTAGTGTTTTTGGTCTGTTTTGGAATTTATAGGTATATAAAACAGCCAAGAGGAAAATATGCTATAGATTATATAACACTTGGAATTCCTGTTTTAAATTCTATTTCAAAAAAATTATCTTATTCAAATATATGTAGAAATATAGCAACATTGGTTGAAACTGGAATTCCTATAACAAATGCTTTAAGACTTTGTGCTGGGGCTTGTAATAATGTCGTTTATTCTCAAAGTTGTGAAATGGCAGCTGAAGCCCTTGAAAATGGGGAACAACTTTCTGAATTTTTTGCTCGCAATTCTTTTTTATATGACAATGTATTTACAAGTATGTTCATTGTTGGTGAAGAATCTGGTAATATACCAGAAGTCTCACTTTGTTTGGCAGATATGTATGATAGGGATATTGACAGTTTTTTTAACTCCATTAGTTCTATAATAGAACCAGTGATGATTTTATTTGTTGGTGGAGTTATTGGTTTTATAGTTATAAGTGTTTTTATGCCCCTTTATACTGTATTTTCCGCTTTTTAGTGATCAGTTACTTCCTTCAACAAGTTCTTCAGTTCCTTCTGTTTTTTCTTCTTCATTTTGATAATTTTGCTCAAAAAGATCATTTATTATTATATTTATATTATTGTCTTTGTATTCTGTATTTATATCAAATGCCTCCAATATTTCTCTAAGTGGTATTAGATATTCGCCATTCCAAGAGAAATCTTGATTTACTGGATAAGTTTTTGATTTTCCATTCTTTGAAAATGTTATATTTTCTCCATCAAAATTATTTTCCAGTCCGATTTGTGTAAAGAATGAATCTGTTACATATATTTTGTCATTTTTTCTGATTGGTGGAATGCCGAGATCGGCTTTTTTGTTATTTACTGTTATTTGTAAATCTGTTCCTAAAATAGGAATTGGAATACCTTTTTTATCTATAACAGCTCTTCTTATTGTATTTTTGTCAACTATTTCAGCGATTCCATAAAATGCGAGTTTTTGCATTGCCTCATCATTGTAATTTTTTATTCTTGAATAATTATCAGGGAATACAGACATATATATTATTTTAGTTGAAGGGTCTTGACCGATTAGTATTGGCTCATATATTAAATATACTGGCATACCTACACGAACTAAATCAAAAAAAACATGTACATCATTTGGTCTCATTCTCATGCAACCATGTGAAGCACTGAGTCCTATTGAATTTGGAGAAGTTGTTGAGTGAATACCATAACCTGGAAATCCAAGACCAACCCATCTATCTCCAAGTGGGTTTTCAGGACCAGCTTCAACAGGATCTCCACCGCCAGCCCATTCTGGAGGAATCCAAGTTGGATTTTTGACTTTTTCTATAACTTTTGTTACCCCTGTAGGAGTTGGGGTTTTAGGGGCTCCTGTCGCTATTGGGAAAAATCTTATTTTTCCTGTGTCTGTAAAAATATATACCATAAATTCTGGAATATTTACAACTATATATCCTTTTTTCTTCCCATCTTGTATTGGAACAATTCTCTTTGAGGGCAATAAAATATTTCTTCCTTCAGCAACATTTAATGTTGTTGAAGAGTTAGCCCACATCAAATGCTCTGCTGCAAAAAAATATTTTTCTGCGACAGTCATTAAGTTTTCCCCAGGTTTTATTTTGTAATATTTATCTTTTCCTCCAATATGATAAAAAGAAGTATCTTCAGCATATATTGGAGATAAAGAAATTAATATCAATAATAAAATTATATAATTTATTTTAAATAATTTATTCTTTTTCATTTTTCCCTTTAATTATCATATCATATATATATTTTTTTGAAATATTAGTTTTGTATGATATTTGTTTTGCAATTTCTTTGGGTGGAATGTCTTGTTTTGTTAATTCCTCTATCATATCTTTTATTTTGTCATCATCAATTTCATCTTCAAGAGGTTCGTTTCTACCTTCAATTACTATTGAAAATTCTCCTTTTATTTCTTTAATAAGTGAAAAATATTCAATTAATTTTTCAGGATAGTCTCTTTTTATCTCTTCAAATTTTTTGGTTATTTCTCTACACACGCATATTTTTCTTTCTTTTACATAATTTTTTATTTCAGAAAGTGTGTCTATAATTCTGTGTGGAGCTTCAAATAAAACTATTGTTCTTGTAGAGGCTTCAATTTCTCTATATATCTTTTCTCTTTTTGTATTTTTTCTTGGAAGAAAACCTAAAAACAAGAATGAATCTGCATTGAAGCCTGATACTGAAAGTGCAGACATGACAGCAGAAGCACCTGGAATAGGTATTACTTCAATATTATTGTTAAGAGCTTCATTTACAAGTTGAGCCCCTGGATCAGATATAGCAGGGACTCCTGCATCACTTACTAAAACAACATTTTTTCCTTTTTTTAATTCTTCTATTAAATATTTACTTGCTTTTTCCTTGTTATCTTCCCTGTAACTAAAAAGATTATTTGATATTCCATAACAAGTCATCAGTTTTTTTGTTTGATTTATTGTTTCACAGGCCATGATGTCTGCTTTTTTGAATGTTTCTAAAGCTCTTTCTGTTACATCTTGTAAATTTCCTATTGGAGTTGCACATACATATAACATTTTGCAATTTATCCTCTTTTTTACATACAAAGAGAATACAAATTTTAAAATTTGTATTCTCTTTGTATGTAAAAATATTTAATTTTGTTTTAGTTGTTCCAAAATTCCTTCAGAATCTTTCAATTCAGTTATTTTAAAATCTTTTATATCAATACATTTTTCTTTCATTTCTGAAAGTAATTTTGATTTTATTATTTCCTCAAAATTTTTTAATTTACTTGCAAGTTGATATACTCCATTTTCTCCATTTAGCAATTCTATAGACATTATTGCTTTTAGATTGTTTTCTATAAAATATGCAATGCTTTGTGTTGAAGGAAGCTCTGATGTTATAGAATTAAATTTAATTTTGTCTTCAGATATGTTGAATTTTGCAGTTACTTCAGTATTTATTTTAAAATAAATACCATCTGAATTTACTAAATTTTCAAATTCACTTGTAAAAGAAAATGGCATTAAATCTATAGTTGTTATATTGTCTATAAATGGAATTAGATAAACTGTACAAGGTCCTAAAGAATATGTATAGTTATTAAATCTTTCTATGACAGCAAGAAAATTAACTTCTATGTTTTTTACATTGTAGTAAAAATATGCAATTATAGATATCAAAACAATTATACATATTCCTAAAAATAAATAACTTCTTAATTGTGGAAAAATATTAGGTACTACAAAATTAAAAAGATCGCCATAACCTTCCATTTTAGATTTTAAATCCTGACTGTCGTAGAAATGAAATAACAAAAGATTTCATTTTTTTTCTTTGGAATTCATTCCATTTTTCTGTTTCATAATTTTTGCCCCTAAGCTGATCT
>JBGUKW010000067.1:0-12934 GCA_045114665.1 Candidatus Xenobia bacterium
ATTCATGTTCCTTTATTAGTTCCTTTATTAGTTCCGTAAATGTATCGAGTATCCGCACTATTTCTGCCTGAACTTCCAAAGGCGGAATTGGAATTTCAAAATTTCTAAATTTTGTCATGTCAACAGATTGGAATGTGCCTAAATTTGTATTATCTTTACAATATTGAGATAATATATAAGCATAATGCAATAAAAATTTAGGCAATAATTTTTCTTTAAACTCTTCTTTTAAAGTCAAAACAGTAAAACGCTGATTTACTAAAAAATCAGTTTCAATTAAAGCCTGTTCTCCTATAGTAGCACTTGTTGAAATAATCAAAGAATCTTTCTCAAATAATTCTCCTTTTATAGCTTCAGGTGTTACATGTTGAATTGAATCTTTTAAAACCCTGCCATTTTCCCTAATATCTTCAAGCCTAAACCAAGGTATAATTGTATTTCCTGTCCAGTAACTCTCATTTTTCTTTGAAGGAGTATAGCCATTGCGAATATTAAATAAATTTTCTAACTTTCTAAACTCAACCCCACTATTTTTTATCTCTTTAATTTTATTAAGGAGCGGATTTTCCGCTGTGTTTTTTAATTCTTGTAAATTTGACATTCTGTCCTCTTCCGTCGTTGTTTAGGTAAATAAACCTATTTTTAGCTATTTACAATAAAATTTTCATCTTTTTGAGTTTTTCTGCATAGACCAATGTCTCATCACCATTTGCAAAATAGTAATTTTTAAAATAATATTTTGTACTCAATTTTTTATTTTGTGAAGACAATGAGAAATAATAGAAATTTTTGTTTTCTGAAAACAATGAAAATTCAACTGCTGTTTTGAAATCATCTGTATTTAAATCCAAATCTTTTGTGATTTTGAATCCAAGTGGAAGAGGAATATTTTGGAAATCGGCTTTTATTTTTTCTCCATCAGGTGTAAAACTTATAAAAATGTCATCAGAGGCATAAGTCATCAATAATTTTACATCTTCTTTGAAAATCTCTCTCTTTTCAGGCTTAATATCCATAAATTCAGCAAGCAGATCAGGTAATTCTTGCGGATAATCAGGATGAATTAAAATATAAGGAATTAATCCAGCTGGTATCAAATCAAGCCCCACAAAAAATATTTTCTTTTTAAATGAATCTGAATATTTTTTGAATACATCTAAATTTATTTTTGGAGAAATGTCTTTTATTGTCCCCATTGTGCATGGAGTTCTAAAATAAATGCTAAATCCTTTACAGCCGTTTTCTGAAAATCCAACTTTTATTATACAGTCTAAATCAGCAAAATTTATTTTTGCTTTTTTATACATATTTTGGGACTCTTCATCAATAGATAATATCTTTAAATATTCATCAACTCTATTTAAAAATAAGTCATCTTGTTTTTCTATTGACAATTCATATTTGCCTGTTTTTAAATTTTTGAATCCAAATTCACAGGCATGATTTATTTCTTTTTCAAAAATTCTTTCAAATTCCAAAAGTTCACGGCTTTTTTCTTTTGCCTGTCTATAACTAAGTATAAAATTTAAATCTTCGTTTTTAGTTGCTTTTTTCATGAAAAATTCGCCTCGCATTTTCAGTTATTTTTTGTTCAATTTCTTTAAAATCCATATTTTTTATTTCTGCAATTTTTTGGGTAACATTTTTGACCATAAACGGAAAACTTCTTTCTTGTCCTCTATAAGAACAACAAAATGGGCTATCGGTTTCTGTCAATATCTGTTCTATTGGCAACATTCCTGCAATTCTTCTAAGTTTTGAAGAATTTTCATAAGTCAATGGAAGACCAAAAGAGACTATATATCCCTTTTTCTTTATAGTATCGAGATATTTAAATCCTCCTGAATAGCCGTGAAAAATTACGGGTAAGTCAAATGATGTTTTTTCAAGGCTTTCAAAAAGTTTTTCAAAGGCATTTCTGCAATGAATTATAACTGGAAATGAAAATTTCTTTGCAAGTTCGAGTTGTTTTAAAAAGAAATATTCTTGATCTTCAATAGGTCTATTTGAAGGATGAAGATCATATCCTATTTCACCTATCGCAGAAATTTTATAATTTTTTAGTATAACAGGCAAAGATTCAAAAAAATCTATACATTTTTCTGAGTCAAAATCAACAGCTTGTGGGTGTACTCCTACAGATATTTCAATATTTGGCATATCTTTTATCTTTTCATATTCAAATAAATATGTGCAGGAACTTATAATTATTTCAGGAAGGTCTGCATGTGAATTGACATTTTGTATTTCATTATATACTAAATATGGAAGATGACAATGTATATCTATGGTCATGTTTTGCCTTTTTTATTTTTTTTTATTGATTTATTATAACATGGTCAACAATAAAAAGCAAAAAAAAACAGGAAACATTAATATTTTATTGGAAATATAACAGTAAACAATTTTATATATAATTTAATTAATATTTAAATTGACATGAAAAATTTTTATACAGAAGATACAATAACAGCACTTTCAACTCCATATGGGTTGGGAGGAATTGCTATAATAAGGATAAGTGGAAAAGATTCAGTAAAAATAGCTGAAAAACTATATAAATCGCCAAATGGCAAATCAAAAAAAATTACATCATATAAAGCAATGTATGGCTATGTAATTAATCCTAATACAGGGAAAAAAATTGATGAAGCAATTTTTCTTCCTATGTTAAAACCATATTCATACACAAAAGAAGATGTTGTAGAAATTCAATGTCATGGTGGTTCAATCTGTGCCTCAGAAATTTTGAAATTAATTTGTTCAGAAGGTGCAAGAATGGCACAACCTGGCGAATTTACAAAAAGAGCTTTTTTAAATGGAAGAATTGATCTCGTGCAAGCTGAAGCCGTAATGGATATAATCAATGCCAAGAGTTCAAAAGCACTTGAAAATGCAATGGAACAGCTTTCAGGTAAATATTCAGATGAATTAAAAGAATTCAAAGAGGAAATAATCGAGACTATAGCACTTACAGAAGCCCCTATTGATTATCCAGATGAAGAATTATATTCAGATTCAACAACAGAAACAAAAGAAAAAATAGACAGACTTTATGAAAAAGCAAAAAAAATGCTCGATTCTGCAATAGGTGGAAAATTATATAGAGACGGAGCAAAAGTTTCACTTATAGGAAAACCAAATGCTGGTAAATCATCTATATTGAACATGCTTTTAAAAGAAAATAGAGCGATAGTTACAGATATTGCAGGAACGACAAGAGATATAATAGAGGAATCTTGTGTTATAGATTCAATACCTGTTACAATATGTGATACTGCTGGAATAAGAGAGACAGACAGTGAAATAGAAAAATTAGGGATAGAAAAGACAAAAGAAGCTATAAATACTTCTGATTTGATTATAACTGTAATTGATTCTTCAAATGAAATAGACAAGGAAGATGAAGAAGTTTTAAAATGTGCATTAGATTCTAAAAAAGATGTCATATTTATATTAAATAAAACAGACCTTCCAACAAAAACTACAGAAGAAGATATTTTTACAAAATATAATGTACAGCCAATAAAGTTATCTACAAAATCTCTTGAAGGAAGAGAGGAGATAATAAAAGAAATAGGCGAAATATTGAAGAAATCTTTTAATATGAGTTCAACATCAAGATTTACAGCTTCACATAGACATATTGAGTGTTTGGAGGCTATTTTAAAAGATCTCAAAGAAGCATCTAATTCTGTAGATAAAGGCTATCCACTTGATTTATGTACAATTCCACTAAGAGGTGCTATAGGTACGCTTGAAGAGTTGACAGGAATTTCATGTGAAGATGAAATAACAGATACAGTTTTTTCAAAATTCTGCATTGGAAAGTAAAAATTAACCATGGAACAAAATAATAAAATAAGATTGAAAAATTCTGCAAAAGAGTTTGGAATAGAGCTTTCGGATATTCAAATAAAACAGTTTTCATATTACTGTGATAATATTTTGTATTGGAATAAGCCTGTTGGTATAACAGCCTATAAAGAAGAAAAAGATATTGTTGATTACATGTTTCTTGATTCTCTTGCAGGATATAAATTAAAAGACCAACTTATAAATGGAACTGTTGTTGATGTTGGAACTGGTGGGGGATTTCCTGCTCTTCCATTAAAAATGGTAATTCCTGATATGAATATATCACTTCTTGACTCATCACAAAAAAAATGTGATTTTCTCGACAATGTTATTCGTATATTAAAATTTCAAAATTGCCAAACTATAAATCGCAGTACAACAGCATTAAAAGATAAAAAATTTGATATTGCAATAAGTCGAGCTTTTAAAAATTTTGATGAGCTTATAAAGAATATTTTTCCAATCTTAAAAGAAAATGGAATTATTTTTGCATGGAAAGGACCTTCTTGGAAAGAAGAACTTAAAAAAGCAGAAAAAGTAATAAAAAAGTATAATGCTTCAATTATTGACAGTTATGAATATTCAATTCCAAATACAGATGTAATTTCAAGATTTATTGTTAAAATTGAGAAAAAAAAATAGAGTGTTTGCAGAAATTTTTGTAAATTTAAAAATGAGCATTTAGTTTTCTGTGTAATACAGCGAACTGAAGTTAGCGTATTATACAGAAAACTATTTAGAAAAATACAGAAAAAATTTTACACACTCAAAAAATATAATGACATGTAAAAAAAATGCTGTGAAAATTTTCACAGCATTTTTTTTGCTTAATTAGTGTTTTTCTTTATATTTTTTCATAGCTTTGTTAAAGCATTCAAAAAACATATCAGGGATTTCTTCCAATGGTACAAATTTGACTTCTTCAGCATCATCACCAGCAGTTGCTTTTCCTGAATCTATTTCAAATAGATATATAATTGTTATTACATAACCATATACATCATTTGGTTCACAGTATGCACCTAAAAGTTCTACTGCATGACCTATTAAGCCCGTTTCTTCTTTTAATTCTCTTGTAGCTGCTTCTTCGAGAGTTTCTCCAAGTTCAACAAAGCCAGAAGGGGGAGCCCAATGACCTTTTCCTGGTTCTTTACCTCTTTTTATTAAAAGACATTTTCCGTCTTTTATTGCAATAATACCTACAGAAGGCAATGGATTTTCATAGTGGATATATCCACATGCTTCACAGATGTTCCTATCTCTATCTTCTACTTTTTTAACTGTCATTTCTGACTTACAGAATGGACAATATTTAAAAACCATATTTTATGCCTCCCATTGGACAAAATCTGTAAATTCCTTTAAAAGTCCAAAATTTTTGCTTCTTGCTACATATACATAGTCGCCCATGCCGTCTGCAAGACTTCCTATGATTTTGTCTGCAAACATTATGATATTACCATATTTTTTGAATATTTCTGCATTACTATGTGCATAGGTTCTATTTTGTGTTCTTCTTCCTGCAAATGCACAACAGTATTTTAATCTTCCGTCTTCTTCAAATGGTCTGTTTGCTATTATATTTGCCCATTCTCTGTAGATATCTATGTCTGCAGAATAGTTGCACATATCTATTATAAAGCCACCTGGAGCTCTCATGTTTGCTTCAAGAGCGATAAGTTTTCCTTCAGATGTTCTGAAAAATTCAAAATGGAAAATTATCTTTTTGAGATTGTATGCTTTTATGATTTTTTGTCCTGCTTCTTTGACATCTTCAGGAACTTCAGCAATAGAATATATTGCCACATTTTTTTTGTCATTTACAAGACTCATAACGCTTTGGTATATATGCGAAATGTTAAAGACAACTTGACCATTTCCATCTACTAATCCGTCATAAGTGCAGATTGTTCCCTCTATAAATTCTTCTGCAATATATTCCTCATTTGTTTTGTTTTTGAAGAAGTTTTCTAAATCTTCATGATTTTTGATTTTATATGTGTTTGAAGCTCCTACACCTTTGTTTGGTTTTGCTACTATTGGATATCCAATTTCCTTTATTAGTTCTTCTGCTTCAAATATGTTATTTACAACTTTTCCTCTTGCAACAGGGATTCCATTATCAATGAATTTTTGTTTCATCAATGATTTTTTTCTCATCTCTTCTAATTCATTGATTTTAGTTCCTTCGATGTTGAAATCTGTTCTGATTTTTGCTTCTGTTTCAAGCCAATATTCATTCATAGAGGCTATTCCGTCTATTCTTCCATATTTGTGAATGAAATATGCCACTGCCCTATAGACTTGCTCATAATCTTCTAAATTACTCACTTTATAATATTCTGTGAGTGTGTGATGTAGGTCTTCTCCAAGTTCTTCATAAGGGATATCTGCTATGCCGAGAACTTTTACACCTAAATAACTTAAATTTTTGCAGAATGCCTTAAAATTTGGTGGGTAGTGTGGAGAAAGATATATAAAATTCATGTTATTGTAATTCCTTTCTGAAATACATATTATCTTTATAATTAATTCCTCTATTTTTCTTCTTATTTCCTTTTTTCTGTAGAATTTTTATTTAGATTGTTTTCATGGTTAAATTATGGTATAATAAAATAAAAAAAATAAAAATGATTGATAAGACGAAAAATTTTAATCTTGCTTATGGAGCTATTTTAATAGCTCTTTTAATAATTGTTCAATATACAACTTCTTTTTTTTCTAACCAACTTTTAACTGGGACATGTGTGAATACCATTTTGGCACTTTCTGCTTTTAAAACAAATTTGAAAACAAGTTTTTTGGTTGCAGTTGTATCTCCTTCTCTTGCTTTTTTGCTTGGTATTGGTCCAAAAATTCCGTTGTTTATTCCTTTTTTAATTATTTCAAATTGTATTTTTGTCTATTTTATTTGGCTTGGATTGTATTATTCAAAACAAAAAAGCAAATATTCTTTTATTTTTTTATTTTTGGGAATTTGTTTTGGAGCAGTTTTAAAATCATTTTTTATTTATATATCTTCTATTTATGTTATCCCATTATTTTTATTGTTGAACGATTTACAGAAAAAAATGTTGAGTATGGCATTTTCTTTTGTTGCTTGTATTTCTGCAATATTAGGAGGTTTTTGGGCATATTGGATAGATAAAACAATGATTTTAAAAAAAGTTTTAAAAAAGTATTGACATTTTTAAAAAAAGTGTTATAATATTGAATTGTTCGAAGGAACGAAGTAAATACATCGCGGGGTGGAGCAGTTAGGCAGCTCGTCGGGCTCATAACCCGGAGGTCGTAGGTTCAAATCCTACCCCCGCAACTAAGTTTTGAATACCAGCAGAGATGTTGGTATTTTTTTTATATAAGGATATTTTATGTTAAATAAATTTGAAACTGAAGATATATCAAAATTGTTAGTTCAATTTTCTCTTCCTGCCATTGCTGGAATGATTATACATTCTTGCTATAATATTGTTTCAAGAATGTTTGTTGGAAATATGGGAGATAATGGTCATCTAGGTCTTGCAGGTCTTGCAGTTGTATTTCCTGTAATGTTGTTATTTTTTTCAATATGTGTTTTATTTGGATTAGGTGGAGCAAATTTATATTCAATAAAACTCGGTGAAAAAAAATATGATGAAGCTGAAAATATTTTGGGAATGGCTATTTTGTCAGGAAGCATTGTAACAGCGATAATATGTATTCCTGCTTATATTTTTAGTGCTGATTTGCTTTCTTTTTTTGGAGCGAGTAAAGATGTTCTTCCCTATGCAAATGCCTATTTTAAAATAATTGCTTTGTCAAGCACTATTGGTTTTATAGGTTTTGCTGTAAATGCTTTTGTCAGAGCAGATGGAAGCCCTGCTGTTGCTATGAATACAATGATAATAGGAGCTGTTTTTAATATAATTGCTTCTCCTATTTTTCTTTTTGTATTGAAATGGGGAATGGCTGGATTAGCACTTGCAACAGCTATTGGACAATGTCTAACAATGTCTTGGGTTTTGTATTATTTTTCTGGTGAAAAGGCAAATGTAAGATTAAATAGGAGAATGTTTAAGTTCAATTTTCCTCTTATATTGAAAATTGCATCAATGGGAATGCCACCTTGTGCAATGCAACTTATAAATAGCTTTATCATGTTTTTCTTGAATAAATCACTTGCTATATATGGTGGAGATATGGCAATTTCTGCAATGGGAATTGTCATGAGTATTCAAACTATAATGATAATGCCTATTGTTGGATTAAGTCAGGGAGCTCAGCCTATAATTGGATATAATTTTGGAGCTGGTATTTTTTCAAGAGTAGAAGAAACTGTAAAAAGAGCCGTTGTTGCAGGTACAATTTTTGTTCTTTGTGTATTTTTGTTAATGAGATGTTGGCCAACTCAAATAATGATTATGTTTACACAAAATCCTGAACTTCAGGGACTTGGTGTTAAATGTATGAATATTTGGTTTTTAGCACTTCCTCTTATTGCTATACAGATTTTGGGTTCTTGCTATTTTCAATCAATAGGAAAAGTTTTACCTTCATTGTTTTTGACATCGACAAGACAGTTGATATTTTTGATTCCTGCTATTTATTTTCTTCCTATATTTTGGAAGTTTGATGGATTGCTTTATGCAGCTCCATTGTCAGATACTTTATCTGCTGTTTTAACTGCTATTTTCTTGTTTAGAGATATAAGTAAAGAGAAAAAACGTAGATTAGAACTTGAAACAGCTTAACAAAAAAAGACTTGTTGGAAAAATTTCCAACAAGTCTTTTTTGTTATTTTTCACTATGTGGATTTTTTAGTTTTTCATTTTTTCTTCTTTTACTTGATCGTCTTTTTTATTATTTTTCTTTTTTTACATTTTTTGCATTAAACCAATTTGATATTGGATCAAACATTAGAGGGATAACAAACATTGTTAGAATATTTTGTATAAAGAATTGAGTTGCTTTAAATACGCTTATTTCTCCAATTTTGATAGGTTTCATTATTGGGTATATAATTAGAATTAATATTGTCATTATAATAAATCCAATTATGAATCTTGCCCATTTTTCATTTGTTGAAATTTTTTCAGGGTCTTCAAATTTTACAAATTTTCTTTCCAAATACCAACCAATTACTAAACCGAGAAATCCGCCTATAGCTCTTAAATTATCCGTTATGCTTTTTATTGGTTGTACATGTGTTTCTTCATAAGGTGGATAACCTTTTAAAATTGTGTAGGCATATAAAATAATTGCAATAATTATGCCAGAGACAAATACAGCAGTATCTATTTCAGGGTGTTCTTTTAGATATTTAAAGAGTAATTCTGCTATAAATATCATTATAATGCCATTGATAAGGGCAACAATAACATCTTGTGGAGTGTGAGCTCCTAAATAATTTCTGCTAAATAAAACAAGTGCAACAAATATCCATAAAATCCAAGTTAATATTTTGTATTTGTTTTTTATAACCCATCCAGCACTTCCAAAAACATTTACGGCTATGGTTGAATGACCACTTGGGAATGAATAATTACTTGGTCTTTCTGTCAATGCAGAAGGATGTAATGTTAAATCTCTTACAAATGGGCGTTTGATACATAAGATATTTTTTAATATTGTATTTAAACATGTTCCTGCATTATATGTAAAAAATACTATTTGACCTGCATGTTTTGAGAAACACCAAAATAATATGCAGGGTATCAATATAATAAGTGGGTTTACATCAAGTTCTGTTATAAATACAAAAAATCTCTCTATAAATTCAGGTTGACTTTCTCTTAGGTTCTGCAAGTAGTGCAGGTATTGAAGGTCCATAAATATAAATTTTCCTTTCTAATTTATTTTGTATTTGGTTTTGCATTAAACCATGTTGAAATTTTATTAAAAGTTAGAGGAATGCAAAATATTATTATTATATTTTGTACAAACAAATGAAGTGGTCTATAACATTTAAATTGGAATAAAAAAGGATATATATAAAAGAAGCATAGTGAAATAAATATAGTTCCAACTATAAACCTTATCCCTTTTTCACTTAATGAAATTGTTTCTGGATCTTTGAAATTTATCAATTTTCTTTCTAAAAACCAAGCTAATAACATTCCAAGAACACCGCCTATTTCATTTAAACTTTCTCTTATACTTATCATTTTTGAAACTTTTGTTATATTTTGATCAGGATAGCCTTTTAAGAGTATATAAGCACTGAGAATAAGAAGAATTATTAAGCCATAAAAAAGTATTAGAGTATCTTTTTCGGGATGTTCTTTTAAATATTTAAAAAGTAATTCTATGAGGAATATAGTCAAAATTCCATTGATAAGGGCAACAATAACATCTTGGGGTGTGTGAGCTCCTAAAAAGTTTCTGCTGAATAAAACTAGGGCTACAAATATCCATAATATCCAACTGAGTATTTTATATTTGTTTCGTATTACCCAGCCAGCACTTCCAAAAGTATTTACTGCTGTTGCAGAATGACCACTTGGAAATGAATAATTATGAGGTCTTGGGGTTAATGTCGATGGATATAGACTTGGGTCTCTGACGAATGGGCGTCTGCAACAAATAGTGTTTTTTAGTAAAGTATTCACACACGGACCAATATTATATGTAAATAATACTATTTGTCCAGCATGTTTTGAAAAACACCAAAATAATATACTTGGTATTAATATAATAAAAGCATTTATATCAATATTGGATATAATTACAAAAAATCTTTCTACTGGCTCTCCCCATTGTTCTCTCAAATTCTGCAACCAATGCAGATATTGGAGATCCATAAATATAAGTTTTCCTTTCTTTAAAATTTATTATATTAATTAGCACAAGGCGTTATATTATATATATAAATATTTTTTCTAATAATAGAATTTCCTTTGTTCTTTGTTATGTATTGCTATCTTTGGGCAAATAAAAAATCCCTTGCAATGGATTTTTTCCAAAGCAAGGGGATATATATATATATAGTTATGGATTAGTTATTATATCCTGCAACAATTTCTCGGTATTGCTCACGAGTTACACCATTTGATTCGTAATAGATTGTTGCTGAAGTGTTCCAAAAATAACTTCCATACCCAGAACAAGATTCAGGTAGATATACTGATCTTAGAATAGAAACTAAAAAAAATAGGCAAATTTTTAAAAATATAAAATATTAATATAGTTAACAAATTGTTAACATAAAATTATAAAAAAATTAGGGCGAATCTCATAGAGATTAGCCCTCTATAAGATAAAATAATTATAATCTATATTTATAATTTTTGCAAGTAAAATTTACAAAATAATTTGTCTTTTTCTATCATTTGCAACAAATACAGCAGTAATAATTTTTTTGTTACTTTTTTTATAAGTTTCTGCATATTGTGCAACTTGTTTTTCTCCCTCTTTTTTCTTTGAGGCTACTGATTTAGAATTTTTTGCAAATTTAAATTCAATGATAATTATATGATCATCAAATGGAATTACAATATCAGGACGCCCTTGAAAATTGTGAGGTTCAGGAAAAACTAAAAGTCTTGTAGCATAAAGTAACATCATGAATAGTGAACGATACCAAAATTCATTTCTGTTTGGATAGTCATCATACGGAATAGGCTTTAAGGCTTCATTGAAAATATCAACAATTTTTTTAATATCTGCATTTTTTGTCGCTTCCCAAATTTCATATCCTAAATTCATATAGTCTGTGATATTATAAAAATTATCAAGAGTTAACTGTGTCATTGAATTACGAACTTCTTCATTTGGATAATCAAGAGTTATAATATTTTCTTGCTTTTCTGCAATAGTTAAATAGCCTGATTGAAATAAAAAACTCTCAACACTTGCATTTTCAATTTCTCTTAAATTTGTGAAGTCTATAGATACTTTTTTATTTATAAATTCTTTTTGGTCTTTAATTTTGTGCTTTTTTAGATATTTAACAAGAAATGAAGGCGTAGCTGAATTATACCAATAATTGTGAAATTCTCCTTTTTTAAAGAAATTTAGGACAGAGAATGGATTATATACTCTTGTTATTCCATCAAAAGAAAATCCATCATAATATTCTTTTATTTTATTTAAAAGCTCTTGCTTATTCATTGACATTTCTTTTGAAGTTATTTCGAGCCACTCTCTGAAATTGTCTTCAAGTTCTTTTTGGGTGTATCCAACAATATCACTATATTTTTTATCAATAGAAATATCATCTAAATTATTTAATCCTGAAAAAATTCCAGTTTTACTAAATTTAGTAATTCCAGTAATAAATACAAATTTTAAATATTTGCTATAACTTTTTAAAATAATATAAAAAGAGCGTAAAAAATCTCTAATTTCATTTGCTTTTTCTAAATCATCAATATATTCTGTAATAGAAAAATCATATTCATCTATAAGGACAACAACTGAGCCAAATTTTTTATATAATCTTGTGATTATATTTGCAAATATACGACTTGCAGTTTCTTTTAATTTTATGTCTAAATTATAGTCATAAATAATTTCTCCAAGGTAGTCTTTAAGTGATGCTTTAAATTCTTTTATATTTTCGTAATCTCCTAACCCACTCATGTCCAGTTTTATAACTGGGTTAGGATTTTTTTCTTGTTTTTTTACCCATTCTTCTGCATAAAGTCCTTTGAATAATTCAGCTTTTCCTTGAAACATTGCCTCTAATGTAGAAATAGTTAGTGATTTTCCAAAACGACGAGGACGAGAAAGAAAATAGTATTTTCCATTTTCTATCATTGTTTGTAGATGCTTTGTTTTGTCTATATAAATAGCATTATTTTGGCGAATTTCTGAAAAATTTTGTTCACCGATTGGTAATTTTTGTAGCATATTTTTCTCCTATTTTTGGGTTGCCATTGCGAGGAAATTAAAGTTTCTATGTTATGAAAAATATTAAAAATATTAAATAATATGTAAAATTTTTAATATAAAATATCTTTCTTTATTATTCAATATAACCTTTCAAATTATATTTACTACAAATGGGTTTAACACGAACCCTCTATCCCATTTTATTGGGACTACTTTTTTTAATATTTGATAAGCTCCATTTAAATCTGCATTTATTTTTATACCT